>JBDRHG010000001.1:0-7980 GCA_043817075.1 archaeon
GCTTTTTTCGCAAAAATTAAATGCTTGTTCAGTTCTTTAAGTTCTGGTAGTATTTGCTTCATTTTTGTTCACCAAAAACTTTAATGATGCAAATACTACTTCCTTTTTTCTATTTATAAACAAAAATCAGAAACTCTAGTAGATAAAAATGAATCCTGAAGATACTAGAAAAATTAAGGTCATGCATAGGGAAAAAGATGGCGCAAAAAATTTGATTAGGTTAGCCATACGCAAAGAGCATTTATCTTCCATATAGTCAATAAATCAATCCCACTAACATTCATGCAAACGTCGAAAGATGTCCGGAAATGATCCACATAACCTTTTCAGCTGACCCATATTTGAAGAAAACAGAAAACAATATAAAAAAGTAAGAATCTCTTACTCACATGGACGTCACCACGCTGAGCACCAAAGGACAGATCGTCATCCCCGAGAAGATGAGACGCGGCTATGAACCAGGATCAGCATTTTCCGTATCCAAGGTAGAGGATCTAATCATCCTCAAACCGGTGAAAGGCCTGAGTGTCAAAGAGAGACAGGAGATGAAAGAGATCAATCGCATCTGGGACGACATCGACAAGGGCAACGCAGAAGCATACGACGAAAAAGAGTTCTTCAGCGCGATGAAAAAATGGTGACCATCGTACCCTCGTCGCAATTCAAGAAAGCGGTCAAACATCTGAGTAACCAAGAAAAAGACAGGCTGGAAAACGCTATCAAGAAAATCATCGAGAACCCTTCAATCGGTAAACCGTTGAGATATCTCCGAGGCGAACGGACATTACGGATACCTCCTTTCCGCATCATCTACTCATTCCGAAAAGACATCGAAACATTATACCTTCTCAAATTCGACCATCGGTCGACGGTGTATGAATGATTCCAGAAGTCTTCCGAAAATGGACGGGAAATCCATATGAACCCCTCTCGACAGGACGCAAGCATGCCAGTGAACCGAGAGCTCGGTAAATTTAAATATGGAGAACCGTTCATAAGAGGCATGGCAAGCTTCACCGCGATCCTTCAAAAAGAGGGAGAGCTGTTCATCGCAAAATGCCCTGAAGTAGGGACAGTCAGCCAAGGCAAGACAGTAGAAGAAGCGATAACCAATCTCAAGGAAGCGACCGAACTCCATCTAGAAGAGTTCCCAAAGAAGCGATACCCCCGTGCTCTCGTGACGACTTTCGAGGTCCGCGAGCGTGCCAACACATAAGAAAATTTCTGGAAAATCATGCATCAAGATTCTGTGCAAATATTTCGGATTCTCCATTTCACGACAGAAAGGAAGCCGCATTAAACCATTACATTTATATAACACATACTACATTCCAGTAATACATGATACAAAAAAGTAGCCTACACAAGACGATGGCATTGTTCCTCAGGAATCCGACCACGACGATGTACCTCGCCGGCATCAGCAGGAGCATCGGCCTTGCGCACACATCGGTCAAGCATAATCTCAATATCCTCAAGAAAGAAGGCATCATCGAAGAGCTCGAGGAGAAGAAAGGATCCCGCGCATTCCCCACATACCGGGCCGCGACCGGCAGCGACCAGTACCGGCTCTACAAGAAGGCGGAGAACTACCTCTCTCTGCTGGAATCTGGACTGGTCGAGCACATCGAAAAAGAAGCCATGCCAGACTGCATCGTCCTGTTCGGCAGCTTTCAGCGAGGCGAGGATGTCGAAGGCAGCGATATCGACCTCTATGTCCAGGCAAAGGCATCTGAAATCAAGACGCAAGCCCATGAACGGATCCTCGACAGGAAAATAGAACTCCACTTCGCCGAAGACTTCAGATCGCTGCCTGAAGAGCTGCGGAGCAACATCATCAACGGCATCGTATTGCACGGATTCCTTGAGGCAGGCTGATTGATAAGAACGATCTCTCCGGACAAAAAGAAGGCTGAAGCGCTGAATAACATGGCGAAGACAAGCCTCCGACGTCTCGACGAGCTCCCTGCCGAAAAATATCCTTCCAACACGCTGACGGACTACTATGATATCACCCATAAGCTCCTCGAGGCTGTCAGCCTCAATAGGGGAATCAAGACAAGCGGCGAAGGGGCGCACAAAGAGCTCATCGACTGGGTAACCAAGGAGAGCGGTCTCGGCGAGGGCGTAAGGCAGTCCCTCCAGAAACTGAGGGAGTATAGGAACCGTATCGCGTATGAGGGATTCATGGTGAAAAGCGACTACATCATCCGCAACAAAAAGAAAATGAGAGAGATTATCAGCTCGCTGTTCGTTCTGCTGGAAAAGGATCAGGACAAATCTTCTCAATCAGTTGGCTAAACCTTAAACTCTTGTAGCGAGCGTCAAGGATCAGCCGAGCACTTTCGCGATGCTGTAATCCTGCCGACCCTTGAAATAGTTCTTGATGCCGATGTCGGCCAGTATCCCTGACACGAACAGCTGCACCCCGACGAGCACGGCGAACACGCCGACCACCGGCAAGAAGGTGTCAGAGAGGTCGACGCCATGGATCAGCCTGAGATAAGCGGAGATCCCTAGGCAGAGCGTGCCGAACATGCCCGACAACAGCCCGAATCCCCCGAAGATATGCAAGGGGCGAGAGGAGAACTTCCTCCAGAACCAGACATTGAGCATGTCAAGGAACCCTTTCATGAGTCGCCATAGATCATATTTGCTCTCGCCGTGCCGCCGGGGGTGATGCCGCACCTTGATCTCGGCCAATTTGAATCCTTTCCAGCGTAATATCGCTGGGATGTAACGGTGCATCTCGCCGAAGAGCTCGACCTCTTCGAAGCATTCGCGTCGATAGGCCTTCAATGTGCAGCCATAGTCATGGATCTTGTCGCCGATGAGCTGCCGCCGCAGCATCGCGGCGAATCGTGAAAAGATGATCTTGGACAATGAGTCATGCCGCTTCCGTCGCCATCCAGACACCACGTCATAGCCCTGCTCGAGCTTCCATAGCAACCGAGGGATGTCCTTAGGGTCGTTCTGCAGGTCGGCATCCATCGACACCACGACCCGCCCTTTGGCATGGGAGAAACCGGCTGACATCGCTGCGGTCTGGCCGAAATTCTTGCGGAACTTGATGACGCGGATATGCTCATACACCTTATACACCTTCTCCATCTCCCGGAAGGTCCCATCAGAGGAACCATCATCGATGAGGATAATCTCGTAGCTCGCGTACTTCTTGGATAGCCCGTTGCCACCAAGCTTCGAGAAATAATGAGGAAGACGATCGAGAGTGTCGCGCAACCCTTCGACAAGAGGCCGTATATTGCGCTCTTCCTTATAGGCAGGTATGACGATCGATAGGTCCACGATTCCCCCTCTAGCAGAGAAAGCCGATGATGCCAGGCTTCTGTATCGCTTCTTCACAGTCGTCATTTATATACTTTACTATGGAGGGAGAAATGCGTCGAGCACCTAACGAATCGATGGCAACCAATCCAGAGAAATCCGTCAGGTTCCACAGGAAGGCAGAATCCGTATACCAATCGGTGTTGTTGTACGCTGTCCAATTCCCTATCTCCAATCCGGTCAGCGAGATCGGGATCCAGTAATCAGGCTGATGGCCATACCACGCGGCAGGCGCAGTCAGCGTCACCGCCAGATCTTCATCAGGATACTTCTCCCCCACCTCTGCATAGAATCCACGGAAATCCGCCTGAGGCATCGTGGAATCGAAATGCGACAGCGTCTCCTGCGGCGCCAGGATGAAGGTGGCGGTCACCGGCATCAGGAGGTTCGACGCGGCGAACAGATACACCAGGAAGATGGGCCAACGGAACTTGATCCTGGACAGCCCCACGCCAGCGAGCACGAAGAACATAGGGAAAAGCACATAGACATAGCGGAAAGCGAAGAGGATGTTGAGGCTCGCCGCAAGAAGCACCAACGCCACGAGCGCCGCGGACAGGATGGTCAAGCGGTTCTTCCAGGTCAGTGCCGCGCCGATGATGGCGACGAAGATGAAGGGCGCATAGTAGCGGAAGTATTGGACATAACGTACGAGATATAAAAATGAGAATCCTGAGAATGCACCAAAGTACCGGAACAGCAGCAATATTCCCAGCACGCCTATGCCCCCGATCAGCCACCACTTCCAGCGATGCGACGACCAGAACAGGGCAAGACCCGCGATAGGCAATAGTGCTACGGCCAACGGACTGGTGTCATAGGCGATGATGAAGATCAACCCCAGCCAAGGCAGGTAGCGCCGGTCACGACGGGCGTGGTGAAGCAGAAGCAGGAACGCGACGAAGAGCAGTTGCAACAGCTGATACATCCTCACCTGCCGCGAGAACACCATCTGCACCTCAGAAAACATCGAGAAAGCGAACGCGAAGAATCCGGCGGTGCGGCTGTAGGTCTTTGTCAGGAAGTAGATGAGCAGCGATGTGCCCACCCCCAAGAAGACCGAAGGCAGCCGGGCGACGACATCGCTCACACCACCCAGCATCATGAAACCTGCGGTGAGGTAGTGGAAGAAGTAGGCACGTGGGTAGAGCCAGCCTGAGTCGAGCAGAGGCCTGCCCACCTCCAGGATATTGCGAGCCACCATGGCCGAGATAGTCTCGTCCAACCAGAGCGACTGTACACCAAGACCCCAGAGACGGAGGAACAATCCATAGATCATAGACACCCCGACCAGACCGACCATGATGGAGACGGTCTCTTTTCTTGTCAGACCATAGAACGGAGGGATCTCTCCCACAGGCACACCGAGATGTGCGCCCCAGAGATCGGCAGGAAGCCAGTTGTCCTTGACCCGGATCTCGAGATGCTGATGGATGTTGAAGAGGTAGAAGGTATGCCGGTAGCGGATGTCGTCTTCGGAGAACTTGCCGCTCCTGATGAGGAAGTGACGCAGGATGAGGTTGAGCTGGGTGCAGAACTGGAAGCCGCCGCAGGAATAGATCTTAGAGATGTTTCGGGAGAAGACGCGAGGGAATTTCGTGACGGTCTGGAGCCGGGAACCATAGAACTTCTTCGACAAGAAAGCATACGAGGCCTCGAGGAATTCCTGTTTGCCCTTGTGCTTCTTGGCCAGCATGTCGATGTCTTTCTTCATCGCGGTCGGCGTCATCCGCAGCGCCGGCTTGCGGAATCCGAGATATGGGATGACGAGACGGGACAGGAAAAAGACGATGAACACATAGAGACTCACCACGATCAAGAAAACAAGCCATGCCATTGCAGCTTGGGCAGAAGAGGAGGGATATTAGCGTTGCGGCAGAGATTATTTATTTGCCATATTGTAAATATCTGGATATCCTTCTTTTGAGTGATAACGCATAAGAAACCCTCTCGATTCACCAGTCGATGCATGGAGAAAGCCAAGAAGCACATCGTCGTGATGGGCGGCTATGACCGTAAAGATCCCCAGTACGCCTTGCTGGAAGGCCCGTGGAAATACTTCTTGGACACGCTCAAAGGCCGCGATAACCGCACCATCGTGCTCTCCCGCGCCACCCAGCAGCTGGACGGCCGCGATTTCGACGACGCCAAGTTCATGATGGGGATGCTACCAGGCGTCTCGATGGGCCAGATGGCGGCGGCAAACACCTTGCTTCCAGGTCTGGGACGTGGCTCATGGGTGGGCGGCGACGTCCAAGGACAATCCTATGACGCAGTCATGGAGGCGGTCAAGGAGCTCAATGGAGGAAGCGAGTCCCGATACCTCGACGACCTGGTCTTCAAGATCGAAGGAGAGAATATCGGCCAGAACTACGCCCGAGGCATCGAATCCCTAGGTATGGAGAAGAAGGACCGCGCCCTCACCATCGCCGCAGACAATCCCTTCAAGTACAATTTCTTCCCTGAGTTGATGAGCAAGGACTTCGAGAAGTATGATATCCTCCTCGACCTCAACGGCGACGCCAACATGCCCAAGCGAGAGGACGGCACACCGCTCTTCGACCGCAACTTCTACATGATGATCAAAGCGATACTCCAAGGGAAAAGCGTACCTGAGGAAATCCGCATAAAGGAGTCCAATCTTAACATGGGCAGCTACGACGGTTTGGAACGGATCGCCGCCGTCGCCCCCCTCTTCTACAGCAACAGGAAAGGAACTGGCCAGGCCGCGGCCGTAGGCAGGCTCATCGCGAAGTCCGCGAAGAACAATCCGGACATGGCTCCCTTGTTCCTCAAGGCCTTGGGTTACATCGCCGGTTTCATGTCAGGCAACAGGAATATGGAACAGCGGTTCGCGCTCACAGAAGAAGAGGCCTCTCGGATCGCCGAGGCCTGCCTCTCGACGAAAGACATGCAGGTCTCGACCAAACTCCAGGCCCGCCATCAGGATCCTTTCGCCATCATCGATATCGACGGCCTGCATGACTACCTCATCTACCGCGCTGTCCTCGAGAAGGCCTACTACAAAGACGACACCCCCAAGATGGAGAACCTCGCTGAAATCTATCCTCACTACGAACTCCTTAAAAAAATCCAGGAGAAGACCAGAGAGAAAGGAATCTTCGAGACCCTCTACACCGATAGTATCTTGAATAACAAGGTCGCCAAATTCAATGAATTATTCTCAGATTTCGAGAAGAATTTCCAGACCAGACTCGACAATATGTACAAGAAGAAAACTCGCACCATATTCGGGAAGAAGAAACGAGCCGCATTCGATGAACAATGGAAAAAAGCCCTCAATGAGGTCAATGGTCTCACATTACCTGATCCCATCGTAAATGGTAAAGTGAATTTCGCCTTCTTCGGGGACAAGAGACAAGAGATGAAAAAACGCGTCGACGATATCTACACCTATATGCGCGACGCCTATAAACCCGCCTACGAAGAAGGCCTTAAAGCCTGGAAAAAGGCGGCTTGAGAAAAGTAATATAAATCCTGCAGCATTGAGCCGTCATATGGTCGAACTTTCCCAGATTCTCGACATCATCCGCAGAAGAGGCCCGGTCATGCCCGCCGATATCAGAAAAGAGGTGGATATCGAGATCCTCTTCGCGTCGGCCATGCTCTCCGAGCTCCGCAGCAAGGGCCAAGTGGAGATCTCATCGGTCAAGGTCGGCGGCTCACCATTATACTATCTCA
Organism: archaeon; assembly: GCA_043817075.1. Classification (GTDB taxonomy): domain Archaea; phylum Nanobdellota; class Nanobdellia; order Woesearchaeales; family JAADFO01; genus CAYVGP01. The sequence continues at coordinate 7,048 of JBDRHG010000001.1, forward strand.
AAGGCCAGGAGTCCATGCTCGAATCATTCTCCGACCGTCTGGGTGAAAAGGACAAGATGACCTATGAATCCCTCAAGCAGGAGAAGGTGATCCGAGACTCCTTCGCCCAGCCCCTCACCCGGGTATCGCTACGCCAGATCAAGGACTTCGCAAAGCCGCTCCGTGTCCGCGTCGGAGAGGACGAGGAGATATTCTGGAAATGGCATACCCTGCCAAACGAAGAGGCAGGGACCATCATCCGTCGCATGCTCGGCCAACCAGAGAAGGATAAGCCCGAGCCGCCGAAAGCTCCCGAACCGGTCCAGCAAGAGGCGCCGAAAAGCCAACCAGAACCGGCACCCATTCCGAGACCAGTCCAAAAGAAGAGACCTGAGCCCCCCACAGAGAGCCCCGCACCTAAAAAAGAGGAACAGAAGCCGCTATCCGGCAACGTCTCCCTCCCAGACGACCCCTTCTCCAGACGCATCCGGCGCTACTTCGAGAAGAACGGCATCGATATCCTCAAGGCCACGACCAACCGGAAGGGATCGGACATGGACTTCCTCATCCGTGTCCCGAGCGCCGCGGGCTCTTTACGCTTCGCCTGCAAGGCCAAGAGCAAGAAGAGGATATCTGACGGCGACCTCTCATCAGCATATGTGCAGGGCCAGACAGAGAAGCTACCCATGATGTTCCTCGCCACCGGCGAGCTGACCAAGAAGGCCAAGGCCATGCTAGACAAAGAGTTCCAAGGCATGGCATTCCAGACGATCTGATTCTTCCCTGTTTCGGAAAACCATAAATAACAAAAATCTGTCACTCGGAGCTATCCTCGGCCTAAAGGCCGAGGTATTACGCTCCTCGCATCAATAGACAGGTTTTTGGAATTGAAAATCTCGTCCTGAAGGACGGGGTATTAAACCCACGAAAATCTCATGACGAGATTTTCAATAA
>JBDRHG010000002.1:0-4957 GCA_043817075.1 archaeon
GCTTTTTTCGCAAAAATTAAATGCTTGTTCAGTTCTTTAAGTTCTGGTAGTATTTGCTTCATTTTTGTTCACCAAAAACTTTAATGATGCAAATACTACTTCCTTTTTTCTATTTATAAACAAAAATCAGAAACTCTAGTACTGGACAATCTTTATTAATCTCCGCGACTGTCAAGAGGCATGCGTGTCCCATCCAAGCTGTTATTGGCCTTGACGATCCTGTTATGGTCATTGACACCCATGATGGCGGCTTTCGCCCTCGTCGACCTCGATCCGTTCCAGCTGTTGTTCTGGACGAGCTTGGTGTCGGTGGTCGTCTTGGGCATCGTCGGTCTCGCCATGGGGAAACTCAAGACGCTAAACACTAAGTCGCTCCGCGACTACCTCATCATGTTCGGCATGGGGGCGCTGGGCATCTTCTTCTATTACCTCCTCTATTATGGCGCTCTCTCTTTTGCGCCCGTAGGCCAAGCCAACATCATCAACTACCTCTGGCCGTCCTTCGTCGTGGTCTTCTCCATACCGCTGTTGCATGAGAAAACATCCTGGAAGACAGCTGCCGCGACATTGCTGAGCCTGTCGGGCGCAGCCATCATCATCTCCGGCGGGGATCTCTCCGGATTCTCAGGCTCGCACGTGCCGGGCTACTTATTGGCACTGTGCGCCGCGGTCTGCTATGGATTGTTCTCAGTATTAGGCAAGAAGCTGGACTTCGAACGGTACTCCAGCATGTTCGTCTACTATATCACCGCATTCCTGTTGATCGTGCCCGTCTCCCTCTTGGTGTCGGGCTTCGCCGTGCCTCGCTCTTGGCTTTCAATCATGGGCGTGCTATTCCTGGGCGGGCTGTCAAACTCCATCGGTTTCGTCCTCTGGTTCTTGGCCCTCAAGGAAGGAGACACCCACCGCACCGCGATCGCCATCTTCCTTGTCCCTTGTTTGGCATTGGTGTGGGCCGTATTGTTCAACAAAGAGGTCGTGCCGATCACCGCTCTTGTGGGATTGGGATTGGTCCTGGGCGGCATAGCCATCTCTATGTCCTCAGATAAAAAGAAATAATTCGCCTACTTCTTCAGGCAGGCCTTGACGAAGCCCAGATAGCATGGGTTCGGACGTAGCGGTCTCGACGTGAATTCCGGATGGAATTGCGTACCCACGAAGAATGGGTGTCCAGGCAGCTCAAGTATCTGCATGATGGGCACTTTCGGTGCACGGCCGGCGAAGACGAGCCCATGCTTCTCGAAGGTCTCGAGGTATTCAGGATTGCATTCGTAGCGGTGCCGGAAACGCTCTCGGATCCGGGTCTTCTTGCCATACAGCTCCCATGCGGTGGTGTTCTCCTTGACCTGCACATCACGGCCGCCGAGCCGCATGTTGCCGCCGAGCCCCTCGATCTTCTTCTGCTCAGGGAGTAGGTCGATGACGGGTTCTGCGCATTTGGGATCGAATTCGGTGGAATTGGCGTCCTTGATACCGCAGACATTGCGTGCGAATTCGATGATCGCCATCTGGAAACCCAGGCATAGGCCGAGATAGGGCATCTTGTTCTCGCGGGCGTATTTTATGCATGCGATCTTGCCCTCTGCACCTCGCTTGCCAAAGCCTCCTGGTACGATGATCCCGTCGACCTCTTTGAGCGCGTCCTCGACCTTGATCTTACCGTTCTCGATGTCGGTGGTCTCAATCCACTTGAGGTGGACCTTGGATTGCATCTGGGTGCAGGAATGTTCAAGCGCCTTGATGATAGATGCGTAAGAGTCGCGGAGACCTGTGTACTTCCCGGTGATGCCGACCGTGATCTCGTGCTTCGGGTGTTTGATATGTTTGACCATCTCGTGCCACGATTTGGTGTCAGCCTCTTTCCTTGGTTTGAGCTGGAGCATGTCCATGACCCTGATGTCAAGATCGACCTCTTGGAGGTGGCTAGGGATGAGATAGATGGAGTCGGTGTCATGTATCGATACCACATTGCCGAACTCGACATTGGAGTAGACCGAGATCTTCTCGCGCACCTTTTCGTTGACAGGATTCGTCGCCCTGCAGGCTATGACGTCGGGCTGGATGCCCAGCTCCATGAGCCTTCGGATACCCAGTTGCGCGGCCTTGGATTTCTGCTCGCCGAGGAAGCCTGGCTCGAGCACATAGGTCACATTGACCACGCAGGAATTTCCCTTGCCCTCTTCGTAGACGAGCTGGCGCATGGCCTCGATGAAATACTGGTTCTCGATGTCGCCGACCGTGCCGCCGACCTCGATGAGCACGACGTCGGCCTTGGAATTCATAGCCAGCTCGCGTAGGAACCGCTTGATCTCTCCGGTGACGTGCGGGATGAACTGCACGTCCCGTCCGAGGTATTTTCCCTCCCGCTCCCGGGAAAGGATCGTTGAGAATATCTTGCCGCCGGTCAGGTAGTTGCCCTTCGAGAGATTCTTGTCCAGGAAGCGCTCGTAGGTGCCGAGGTCCATGTCGCATTCGAGTCCGTCATCGAGCACGAATACTTCGCCATGACGGTAGGGATTGAGGGTTCCAGCGTCCACATTGAGGTAGCCATCGAACTTGATCGGGCTGCAGGCCAGCCCGTGGTCGCCGAGCAGCTTCCCGAGCGAGGCTGAGAATATCCCCTTGCCAAGGCCGCTCATGACCGATCCGGTCACGATGATATATTTTGTCTTGCCCGCCTTGTAGCCTTCCGGTACAGGCGTGTAGTACTCATGATTGGTCGATTTCTTCGCTAGATCCCCTAAAATATCGCTAGTGCTCATTTGTCTGATACCCCTTGAGAGAATACGTGCGAGAGCCCTGCGAACAAGAATTAATGCGTCTGCACGCTGCTCTCTGCCGTTGCATATATGTACGGGGAGCAGGGTTTATTTATAGTTTTCGACTGCTTAACCGAAGATGGCGAAAAGGCTCGAGAAGAACGAGCTGCCGTCGAAGGGAGGGATGGGCAGCATGTTGAAGAAGAACAGGAAGAGATTGATTCTCTTGGTCAATGTCCACCCTTGTAGCGCGGTCGGCGACAGATCCTTCTTGTATCTGAGCACGAGCAAGGCCGCCGCCCAGATGGCGAGATTGACGAACGGTCCGGCTCCAGCGATGAGCATGCTCTGGAATGCGGTGAGGCCGGCGGTGGCGTACTGCACATAACCAGGTACGAAGAAGATGAACGAGAAATTCATCAGCCGCAGCACGAGGCCCAGCATGAGCCAGGGGTATGCGGCATGGAAAGTCGCCGTCGCGCCAAAACCCATCGCCACGAACTTATGTCCCATCTCGTGGAGGATGATGGCAGGGGCGGTCACAGCGATGGCGAAATAGAAATTGGTCATCCCAAGGCTCTTCGTCCTGTGTGTGAGGCTCTTGATGGGGTCGTAACGCTCGACGTGGCGGCGCTTGAAGAGGTCCTTGAAGATGAACCCGGTGATCGCGGTCATGACCATGAGATCGAAAATCTCGATGAGTGAGAACATAGGTCTCGGGAAGAGTGGGCCGATATTTAAAGTTTGAGAATAAATCTTGGGGCAATAAGGAAATACTTTTATATCATAACTTGCCCGCGCCTTCAAGGTTACTATCATGGCAAACAAAGCAGAATCAGGAAAGACCGTTCTGGTCCACTACACCGGCAAGTTCGAAGACGGGACCGTATTCGATTCGTCCGAAGGCAAAGAGACACTCAAACTCACTCTCGGCGCAGGCCAAGTCATCAAGGGATTCGACAATGCCATCATAGGCATGAACGAAGGCGAGAAGAAGTCTGTCACCATCGAGCCCATCCACGCTTACGGCAAGCACCATGAACAGCTCGTCTACGAGCTTCCTCGGGACCAGCTCAAAGAGGTCAAGGACCTCAAAGAAGGCGCGATGATGCTGCTCCGTTCTGAGACCGGCAAGGAAATCCATGCCCGCGTGTCGAAGCTGACGGATGATAAAGTGACGCTGGACATGAATCATCCTCTGGCAGGCAGGATCCTGACCTTCGATATCGCTCTCGTCAAGGTCGAGTGATCACATCACTCGCAGTTGCCGCCGTAGACGAGCACGCTTCTCACTCTGAGTCCCGGACCAGACGGCAGGCTGACCTCTGCGCCTTTCCTGACGATCATATCCTGGAAGTTGACCCGTAGTCCTATCTGCTCTTCTGGCAGGCTCTTGATGAACCCGATTGTATGGTATTGATCGGCAAGGTAGAAATTGTCCGAGGTCCCTGCGATGACGCGCCGGCATATCTCCTCGCTGTCTTCTGTCAGGCAGATGGTCGCGGCCTCTCCTGACAAGATGCAGTCGTCCGCCCCTCTGCAGTCCGCTCCGGTGCAGCATGCGCTTGACGCGATGCATTTCTTCTGGAATGCGCACCATGTCATGCCGAATAAGCAGTCGCATCGTCCAGATTCGTCACAGAGCGTGTTGGCATCGCACGTAAGGGATTCGCATTCGGCCTTGTCCGTACAGGCATTCCCTACGCAGACGAGGTCGCCGACGCAGTCATCATTGGTGCAGCATTGGCCTGCGCGGATGCAAGCATCTCCGCAAGGGATCGTTCCGCCCACGCATTGGCAGACGTCCTGTCGACAGACCTTATCGTCTCCGCATTCCACATCTGTGCAGGCGTCAGGCGCTCCAGGCTGTGTGGGCCCGGTCGGACCAGGGGTGGTCGGTGCGGTCACGCCGCCTGTCGGCAGGTCGCTGGAGATGATCCTTTTTGTAGGCTGCTGGCAGCCAGCTATGAGTAGGATGATGACAAGTGCAGAAACAAGCAGTGCATGGCGTGTGTCCATTTCCCCCCGAGGAGGTTAGCGGTTTCTAATCTATATATACGAACTGACCTAGATTAACGTTGTTAATTGTTTATGAAAAAAGGTGTTCCATGTTAAAGGTTTGTTTGTCAAACCTTCGAGCATGGCTGGTGTTTTTCCTTTCTTTTTTTCTATGAAGTTGTGTTGTATGCTGAAGATTT
>JBDRHG010000003.1:0-39205 GCA_043817075.1 archaeon
CATGAGTAAATGAATGATCGACATTAACTAGTTAAACTGAACTAGCATGTCTTCTCGTGTTCTGAGCTTCTTCACCCAGCAAGTCTTAGTTGCTGAGTTCCTAATGATAAAATAATTATGAATGGACTCTGCGGGACACACGAAGCCTTGCTTGTTGCAAAAGCTTTGTCGCACCCGCGGCCCCCACCTCTCTCGAGCAAAAGCTCTTGCCTTTTGCATGCAAGGGTGGTGCTCTACTACTGAGCTAAGAGCCCATGCCGTGGGTATAACCCCTTTTGCTCTTGTGAATAGCAAAAAAAATAATGTGGTAGGAGAAGAATAAAGCCTAACAATTTTTTTATTAAAAAATTATAGGAGGTGATCCCACCGCAGGTTCCCCTACGGTGACCTTGTGACGACTTAACCCACCTCACTGAGCTTAGGTTCAATACAACCAATAAAGTTGGATTTCACCTGAACCCTGCTCGGTTGGTTTGACGGGCATTGCCTTTTTCATCCTTTAGGATTACTTGGCGTTCCCACCGCACGTACAGTTTTCCTGTATACGGCGAGCCCCCAATGCATTTCTTTCTTGAGCTGCTCAATCTTTTGCAGATCAGGTGTTTCCTTTTTTAGTTCATCTGCAATTTCCTTGAAGAGTTCAAAATCCTTTTTTCTGCTCGGAATTCTCGGAGGGTTCTCCTTGAAAAACGGGATTATGCGCTCGTTCATTTCTTTCTTATTCTGCACTTCGTACCTGTAACAAAGAGAATGATTCTTTCTCTTGTCTCTTTGGATATAAATGTTTCCGCATCCAAAAAAGGCGCGAAGCTCATCCAAAATTTCTTTGTCTTGGTGGCGAAGCTTTAGGCTGAACTTCATCTCAACCTTTGCTCTTCGCCTGGCACGGTTTACTCGTACATTGAACGAGCCTTCTCCATCCACTAATCCAAGCACATAATTACTGTCAAGCATTGAGGTCCATCTCCTTCCCTAACATAGTCAGGTACTACGAAATGGGCTGACTTCCCACTTTTAAACCTTACGTCGACTTGTCCAGTGGGATCTCCCAGGGTCATTAACAAAACTCTTCCACCCATCCAATTGAAGGCTTATCTTGTGATTTCCACTTACCACCGACCCATAATAAGTGTCACCACGCCCTCGCTCCTTATTTACAGAGCATCTCTGACGAGATAAAAGGCTGGGTTTTGCCTCAAGCCCTTCAGCAAGCCTGTTACCAGGACTTGCCTGCTTTTTTGGCTATTCTCATTTTGAGAAGCTGGACTTAAACCAGCTAGTCTTGCCAACTGCCTGGCACGTTTATTTTCGGTGTGTGCAAGAGACAGGGACATATTCACCGGACTATGATAAAATCCGATTACTAGGGATTCCATCGTCACGAGGCTGAGTTACAAGCCTCGATCTGAACTGGGATAGGGTTTTGAGGTTTAACTTCTCCTTTCGGAGTCGTATCCCATTGTCCCTACCATTGTTGCGCGCGTGTAGCCCAGAAGATTCGGAGCATACAGACCTACCGTAGCCTGCACCTTCCTCCCTGTTTCCAGGGCAGTTCCTACAATGTGCCCGATCCTGCAAGCAGTCGCTGGCAATTGTAGGTACAGGTCTCGCTCGTTGCCTCACTTAAGAGGACACCTCACGGCACGAGCTGACGACGGCCATGCACTACCTCTCGGCTCGTCAAGAAAGCCCTTCAGACTGTCTTTCATCCTGCCGTCGCATCTGGTGAGATTCTCTGCGTTAAGTTAGATTAAACCGCACGCCGCACCCCTTGTGGTGCTCCCCCGCCAATTCCTTTAAGTTTCAGTCTTGCGACCGTACTACCCAGGCGGCGAGCTTAGCACCTTCGCTTCGACACTGCACATTCCCGTAGAATGCGCAACACCTAGCTCGCAGCGTTTACGGCCAGGACTACTCGGGTATCTAATCCGGATTGCTCCCCTGGCTTTCGTCCCTCACCGTCGGATCCGTTCTGGTCAGACGCCTTCGCCACCGGTGGTCCTCTAAGGATTATAGCATTTTACCGCTCCCCCTAGAATACCTCTGACCCCTCCCGGTCCCAAGCTATGAAGTGTCTCCTGCACGCCGTTACGTTAAGCGCAACGATTTCACAAGAGATTTACACGGCCGGCTACGGACGCTTTAGGCCCAATAATTGTGATTCCCACTCGTGGCGCTGGTGTTACCGCGGCGGCTGGCACCAGTCTTTCCCACCACTTATTCGCCAAGATATTTACTCTTGGCAAAAGCCCATGTTAAACATGAGCACTCGGGATTCCCTTATCACACTTTCGTGCATTGTAAAGGTTTCGCGCCTGCTGCACCCCGTAGGGCTAGGACCAGTATCTCAGGGTCCTTCTCCGGGCTACCACTCTCATGGCCCGTATCGATCTTTGGTTTGGTGGGCCGTTACCCCGCCAACAGCCTAATCGACCGCCGACCCATCCTTGGGCGTAATCTTTCAGGGAAGGGACATTCCAGTGCCCAACCCCTATCAGGTATTATCCTCAGTTTCCCGAGGTTATCCCTGACCCAAGGGCAGGTTATCGACGTGTTACTGAGCATTCTGCCGGTCACTTGCGTGGCCTGAACTTGCATGGCTAAATCGAATCCCGATAGCAGCAATCTCCCGCAGGATCAACGGGAATTTTTCACAGCATTGGTCGCATAAAGCAAAAAAAGAGTTTGAGACTTTTAAGCTTCAAGTAAATATTAACTTAAAGGATTGCATGTATCTATCGTAGTTTCCTACCAGTGTACCCATACTTAAGACGAAAGCTTAAGCACCATGAAACGAAGACGACTACAACGTCTGTCTTCTATCAAGTCGATTTCAGAAATTGGACAGCCGATTAGGCCAAACCAATTGGGAGGTGATGAAAGGAAAGGTTAGTGGAACGAGGTGATTTATAAAGCTTTCGTTCGCGGAATCAAGGCCTTACTTGCGGTTTCGCTTGCGCTTCTCTTTTTTCATGCGCTTGCGCTGCCATTTCCAGCGCATCTGGCCCTTCTTCTTCCAGCGTCTTGAGCTTCTCTTCATTCTGAGTTAACCTGTATGTCCTGATATCGACGTATTGGCGGGTGAACGGGGAGGGGTTTATAAATGTTTGTGTGGAGAAAGCGAGAATTCCTTTATAAACGCTCACCAGGTCTTGAATTTCAATAGATGAAGACGCTCAAGTTCCTTCTGAATCTGGACCTTCTTCTCCTCGAATCGGGTGGACTTCTTCACGGGCGTGGTTTTTCCTGGACGGATCTTAGTTTTTTGGGCAATCAGGCTGTCCGATCTCACATGCATGTTCTCATTAATGGTCGGCCCGAATTCGGTGAAGAACGTATCAAATGCCCTCGTGGCCAGCTTCCGATGCCTTTTAGGAATCGGTGAAGAGCCGAACATTGCGACGCCATCCATCGATGTGAGCACATCGACAACGAGGATAGGAAGTGCGCCGAGACCGAATCCATTCTCCTGGCCTTTCTTGGCGGTGAGAGTGAGCGTGTGATCCGTGAGCTCGACGACCACCGCAGCCTTCTGGCCATTCGTCAAACGAAGGTATCCGTTCTCCAATCTTTGCCTACCAGAAAACTCCGCATCGATTCGACCATTGAGCAGTCGATAGGAATGGAAATCAATGAATATATCTATGCTCAAATCGACATGCGCTGAAGGCTTGGTCATCTCTTCGAGGAGATAAATGTTGAAGTCGGGATCTTGAGCATAGATGTGCTGGCCAAGATTATACACCTCAGTCTCATACACCTTGAAGACCTTCGCGTTGACTTGGCTGATCATCTTCAGCGTCATCACCTTCTTGAGCAGGACCAGCTGCTCCTCGAACTCGGTTAGATGATCGAAGATAGGCATCTCCAATCCATCTAGGTTCTCATATATCTTGACGAGGTTGTTCTGCAACTCGGGGTGCGCGCTCGCCGACGTCAACACTTTGAGTTTTACCTTCTGAATCTCGGCGAAACAATCAAGATAATCCTCAGGAGCGAACTTAAGGGAGTCAGCCTTCTCAAAGAATTTACTTGCGTTTTTCGCAAAGGCTGCTGTGATAGCGACCGCGTCTCTGCTGTAATCACCAATCATGTCTGCTTCCCAGCTCGGATATCTGTCAAGATGAAAATGAAAATTCAGCTCGCCTATAGCGTTGAGAAAGACCATTTTGAATGGAGCCCGCCCGTCGGTCGCTAGCATGCCTTGCGCATACCGTTTGCCTACATCCTCGACGTATTTCTGGTCGTAAACATCCCCGTGATGAGCATGATACATAGGAAGACCGAAAAGTTGTACCCTGCGGTATTCTTCTGATTCTGGAGGATCAGAGTTCCAATTTAGTTTCAGTTGATTCATCCAGCGAGCACGGTATTCGAAAAATTTTGAAAGGATAGTATCATCATTTATGGATCCGCATCTCTCGATGAATCCAATGAAGATATTGCTCTTGTTGTTCTGATCATCTCGAGTGCCAGTAATACCAAATATCGACATGAATATATTAGGATGACGGATGAGCCGCTCATTCTCAGCGTGCCTGATGAAAAAATAAACGTTGTCTAAGAATTCGCGATTATGACCCGCGGCGTAATCACCGTCCTCTATGATCTGCTCCATCCTTGACATGAGCACGTCTATGATGATGTGACCGTTGGGACCTTTTTCGAAGTGCACTTTATGGTAATGATAGTGCTTGATCCAAGTCCTTCCAAAAGCAGCTTCGATAGCGGAGAGAGCGGAGCCGGCATATTGACGTATCTTTGATTCTGGAAGATCCAGATTGATGAGAAGAAGCAAAGGAGTCAGCTCAGCCGTGTAATAATGGACCTTATTCTCATCTATCATGAATTTGAATTGTTTTTCGATAAGATGATGGTCTCCACTCCAGACTATAAGATGTATCACAATTGAACTCCATACCAGATTCTTCTCGAAGTCTTGCTCGAGAAGACCGAGCATGTGATTAATCTCACCTGTGAGGATGGATCGATCGATCGGCAGGGTCGCTGCAAGCCGCAGCTTCTCCATCGCTGAACTGCCACAGAACACTGTCTGATTTTCATCTTCTATATACGCCATTGAAGCAGCTGCCGTAATCAATAACCGCATAGCCTGTCGACCGGTCTGTGGATCGCTGAGGACCTTTGAAGCAAAATCTTTTGGCATCAGCAAGAAAAATTCATGAGCATCCAATATTGTTGATCCAATTCCTCTGATTTGAGAATAAGGTCTGGAATAGAACTGATTTGGTAAATTCTCATCATGATAAATCTCGATTAGCTTTTGGGTGTTCTGAACGATATTGGGCGCGGAGAATGGATGAGAGAAATGGGTCTGCGGATCAATATCTATGAAATTCACAGCCTTCACTAAGTCCCTCATGGGCAGATCATTGCGCACATCCTTCGTTACATGATAGACTTCGAGACATGCAAGGATCTTATGTTCATATCCTGTCGCTTTCGGATATTCTGCCCGGAAGATGTTCTCGTACACTTGTACCCTTGAGATCGGTTCTGCATCGCTGTCCTTATCCGATACCATGTCAGAAGCCAAATCCCTGGCCTGTTTTCTTAATTCGTGGTTCTTGACAAGAACGTCCTGGACCTCCTTAATCTTAAGGAAGACGCTGTAGAACTCAATAGGCGAACCCCTATCACCCCTCCAATGTTGCTGTTTATAGTCTAATATGTACTTGACAAACTTCTCCATAGACGCATCATTAAGGAGATGGAAGGCATGCGGCATGTCCCGTTCATACATCGTTAGCCGTCTCAATTGGTCTTGGGCATCTGAATACTTCCGGCAAAGATCCCTTTCGATGACCGGGATCAGACGGTCAGCATATCTTTGTAATCTGGCGATAACATCAGGATCGGTCACCTTGTCGAGAACAGACAAAGGTATTTGTGATGTGATTGAAGAATTCGTGATGAGTACGCTCACAACCCTATTGATGAGGTCTGCGTCTTCAATCCCTGTAGTCCATTTCAATAATAGTTCGAGAATCCCCTCCATGGTTGTACCAGTGTATGACTGTTGAGTTTTACGGTAATACTCATGCATCTGAGTTATAAACGTGCACCACGTACCCAGTATCTCTGGTCCGGATACAAGTTGTCTGAAACCGGTCAGCACATAGGATCTCGAGTATTCGTCAATGACGTGCATGGAAGACAAGAGCATTGTGAGTTTCTCATCGTCCCATGTATGGCTGTGCTTAGCCTCATCAATAATATCAGCTTTGAATAGATCTGCGAACAGATTCGCATCACGTATGTCACCGCCCGACCTTGAGACTTGCTGTAAATACGGATGAAGTCCAGCTATGGCGTAGAACAATGGATTGTTTCCTCCTTTCGCTTGTTTGATAATGTGCTTGATAAGGAGCCTCCAGGATTTCGCATCGCTACCCCATTCAGTCTTCAAAAGGTAGCAGTAATGATCAAGAAAATTAGGAGAGAGGTTGTTCTCTTGGAAGATAAGGGTCTCAAGGACAGCTCTGTAAGTTTCCTCAAGACTAAATTCTTGCGCATAATCCCAAAGTCTCTTGAGATGATCCTTATTGAAGTCGCTTTTACCTCCCAGAAGCACCATCTCGTCGAGTATCCGGAGGAAATAGAACTTCTGTTCCTCCGGCATGAATGTGCTCTTGATGACGTCCAAAGGAATGTCCATCGAAGATTTATCAGAGGACATCCGTTCCGATATCTTCATAATCTGCTGATAGTTCGAAGAACGTTTTGGAGAAGTGCCATCTAAGAGCACCCATCCTTTACCCGGAATGAACGCTTCGGTCCACGCATGTCCATCTCCAAGGTACACCACACCAATGTCCTCTTTTATCTCCGCAGGATACCCGAACACATACCTTGAGGGGATGCCCCCGGACCGGAGAAGATATGCGAGGACGGTGTTTGCTGCCTCACACTCGCCAACACCCATCCACATCAGCTGATTGACCTTGTCCTTCGATTTCTCAAACTCATCATGCGCCTCTTTCGAGCGCTCATAGAGCAATCGTGTCTGCACCAGACGCTCATACGCCTTGGCCTTGGTCAATGGATCAGCGATCCGTTCACATTCAGCCATTCCGATGCTGAAGGTCTCAGGAGGCTTGAGCTTGAAAGGGATGTCAAGATAGATGCTCTGCTCGATCGACGAGAGAGATGATGGTTGCGCCCGCTCTGCCATCATCAGCGACACGACACCCTTCTGCGGCGAATCGAAGACGACAAGCGTCTCCCCCAGACCGTTCATCTCTGTTTTGTGAGGTACCGGCTTGCCGTCGACGAGTACCCGAGCAGGTATCGTCCCCATACGGGACGGCTGCATCACCGCAAGCGAGTCATTATTGATGAAACCATTCGCATGGATCACTCTAGTCGTCTTTGATGTCTCAAGACTATCAATGACCATAAACTGAGAAAGACGAGGATCTTTGACCCACCGCCCATCATGGAATGTGCTCATCGTGGCTCGTTCGAACATCTCTGGAAGAGCAGGTTGGTAGACGATGACTGGAGGCCCTTTGAGTCTATCTCCTGGTATGTCGATGACCGGTTGCGAGGTCTTCACATGTCCTGATGGCATGGGTGCGAGCGCTTGCCCCCCGATCTTCAGACCTTGAGCCATACTCTTATGCTTCTTCTCCAGCTCCTTTTGAGCTTGCTGGACGGTCGCCTTCAGTTCCTCTTGTTTGCTCTGTAGATCGGCCTCGAATTTCTTCTGCTCCTGCTCGATCTGAGCCTTGGTCTTGACTCCGGATTTTTTCTGCTTAAGGTCTTCACTTTCCCCCTCCAACTCGCTCTCCCGGTCAATGAAAATATCTTTTATTGATGTCAAGTTCTCTTCCATCTGAGATATGAATTTATTGTAGTCCATTGAACTTTCCCGGTCAGTCTGTTTGGCAAGCTCCAAGAGTTTCCCTTTATACTCAAGGTAATCCTCTTCGTCCAGTTCAACCTGCTCCCGTTCCAAGGTGAGCTGATGGATCAGCTCATCAATTTTCTTGAGAGCCTCGTTTCCTTTGTCAAGTTCAGTATCCTCATCATTGTCATCCTGATCTAACGTGGGATTCTGGGGAGGCGACGGCGGTTTCGTGTCAAGCAGCATCTGGCAGACCGATATTAAAATCGCTACACCTCCTACGACGAAGAAAAACTTCTTATTCCGCCGAAGGTATTTCAAGAATTTATTTTTATCAGCAATCCCGTCGGAATCAGGGTAGGTGATGATTTTCCCATCAGATCGAAGATGCCTTTTCTTGAGGTCGTTATAGCGTAAAAAGAGCAGGACAATGAGTTCCCGAAGCTTCTCGGCCAACACGGTCTTGCCATGCGCCTCTGCGAAATCAGCGAGAATCGTGTAATACTCTACCTGTGCGTTCCAATCGAAAACATCTTCATCATCTATGAAGAGAGGACGAACAAGGTTTTTCAGATTTGCTTCCAGCTTTATTGGTTCATTCCCTGAGAGAATCAACCATAAGCCCCCGATACCTATTCGGATGTCCTTGATCACATACTTCTTCACCCCTGGCATGAAACGTTCTTGACGGTAGGAGATATAAGGGACAGGACCATCCTCAGAAAACCTGTTGGGACCTCGTTTACTAATCGAAGTCAAGACATGAGTCTCCATTTTGCCGTCGAAGGGCAAAACTCCTTCGTTGGTGAATATCTCCAATCGATGACCGACCAAGAAGGCGAGTTGATCCCGCAGGGAGAAAGTGTCGATCAGAATGAGAACACGCTCTTTGGTGGTACCTTCGAATCCTTGTTGTGGTATCCACTCATCTTTCCTAAATTGCTGCACAAGTTGTTTTGACTCAACAAGAGACTCTCGTTCATATTCTTTGTGAAGAAGACGATGTTCATAGACGCTCAACCGTATCTGCACTGGGAGAGTATGAGTACAGCCATTCACAAGAGCCATCCCCTTAAGGAGCATGATGTCCGAGGTCTCCCTGAAGTCGATGTCCTTGAGATGGATATCAGAGCTCGCTAATCCACGGTCTTTCTCGACTGAAGTCGGTTTGACTTTCATAGCGATTCCGTAAAGTTCTTTTGCTATCTCCTGATCCGCAGATAGCGATTCCCAATCAACCTTGCTTCTTACCTTCAGCGATTGCCGTTGGGCCATGGCCAAACGCAATCTCTCAAGAGAATTCAATGCTCGTTTTATTTCAACCTCGCCTAGTCCGGGATGAACAGACCTAATTTTGACTAAAGCCATCTCAAGTTGCTTGATATCAACCAACCCATGTGGAAGAACGAGATGAATAGCGTCAGGATTATGACCCAAGTGCTCTAGTATGATATTTACACAACGACGAATCACCATTTCATTGTTGATGAAATGAACCAATTCATCGATATAGAAGGTGATCCGTTTTACATACTCCTCGCTATGGATCTCCCAATTGACAGGCCCCTCACGTTTGAGATCTTCAAGGCTCAGGACATCCAATGCAGCCCGGATGGTGTGCTGATACCCCTCATTCGTCATACCTTTAGAATGCTTTGCCAGCTTTTTCACGATACCATGGAGACGTTCCACAGTCCGCACTGAGGACCATACCTTTCCCGGATCAGGTCCAACTTGATCTCTCAGCTCTTTCCAGGTCCGGACCAAATGGTCTTCATCCTTATGGATGACATTCACGCTCTTTTCGTCCATGTCGTATCACTGCGAGTAGTATCTTGATCTCTCAGTGCATAGCCTAAGCTATGACCACTCAATTTCTGATATTTGGCTTTATAAACATAGCGATTATTTCAGAGAATACTCACTTCAACCCATCAATCAGAATCCCAGCCTTATTCCCATCCCTGCGGACCCAACTTAAAGTGATGTTCTTCTCGGCCACGAGCCTTTTGGACTCGTCGACCAGCGGCCGCAGATGGGCGAAATTGACCTTCCAGCCCTTGGTCACGTGACCGACCAACAACTGCGAATCGACGATGATCTCATCATCTGCTGACGCCTCCTTGAGCGCCCTGATCAGGCCGGCATATTCCATCTCGTTATTGGTCTTCTCCTCAGGGAAGTCCTCGACGATCGACCGGCCATCCTCGAAGACGACGGCATACCGAGAGAGCCGTCCGTTCCATCCGCCACCGTCGCTCCAGATCTTCATGGAAACATCAAGAAAAAGGAAGTATAAAAACCTTAGCCAGTCATGCTGTCAAGTTCCTCGTCAGACAACGAGCAGCCGGTTCGTTGCGCCAACTGCAGCATGCTCATCGCGCCTTCGATGCGCTGTCCGTCGCCGAATTCCCATGTGGGATACGACTGGATACCAGCCTCGATGCATTCAGGGGTCTGATCGGCGCGGTTAGGCTTGGAACATTCCACATAGGGGATCGCGTCCTTGCTGGCACCGAAGGCCTCCTTGTTCTCGACGCAATGAGGGCACCAATAGGCGCCGTACATCTTGGCGCCGCTGTCGCTGATGCACTGGACGAAGGAATCGTAGTTGGTCTTGGGACCGCAGCCGACGAGCAGAACAGTCAAACAGATCAGAGCAATAGGAATAAATTGTCGCATATAGGAATCACCCTCGCTGGTGCACACGGAACGCTATAAAAAGGTTGTGAAACAACATCAACGCTCAGCATTCTTCCAGAGCTCGTTGAAGATGATCCTGAAGGTCTTGGCCAAGTCCTTGTTCTTGATCACGACAGACCAGATGCCATGCTTCTGTGATTGCATGACGACCTTGTCGCCGACGACGATGACACCGGCCGGGGTCGAGACACGCGGAGGGAAGAACCGCATCTCACCTTTGAGCGCGCCGAACTTCTTCTCCGGCTTGGTCCGCCGTACGATAGGATCGGCGAGGTATCTTATCTCGGTGTTCTTGTGCATGCCAAGCGCCATGGTCCGCTTGACCAGTTGGGGAAAATAGTATTTCAGCGTCGAGAAGATGACGCCTTTCATGCCGATATGGAGGAAGCTTCTGAACCGCCCCTTCGAATAATCGTCCAGTAACTCCTCATAGTTGGACTTGAGCCCTTCCTTGCCTTCGTACACCTTGACTTCGAGCTGGTCATGATGATTATGCTTGGCTTCGAGCTGAGGGATGACGTCCTCGAGCATCCTGCGTCTGTGGTCGTGGATGCCGAGCAGCTTATTGGGACTGGCCGAAGAGAACCATTTGACGCCCGACTTGATGACGGAAGACACGAGCCCCATTTCCTTGAGGGCCTCGAGCGTGTCATAGACGTAGGGACGGTAAAGCGAGGCCTTCTTGGCCAGGTCGCTGGCCTTGCATTGCCCCTCTGCCAGGAGGGCGAGGTATACCTTAGCCTCGTTGGAGGAAAGGCCGAACTGCTCCAGCACGCGCTGCTCATCCGTCATGATTCAGTATGACCGACCTAATTATATAAAGTTGTCGTAAAAAAGACGACAAAAGGATTTAACTGCTCTTCCCTCTCTAGCTTCATGACCGTAGACGATATCACGCAAGACAGCGGTATCGCTGCAAGGGACGGACTCGTTTCAAGGATAAAAAGATTCTACACCGACCTCCGCGAGCGCGAGAAAAGGCCAGGCAGAGAACAGATGCAAGACCTATATCAGCAGACCCCTCACCCATCTTATTGGCAACGGACGAGAGACGCCTGGTCATCGACGACGAAAGATGTCTTCTGGATCGCGGTGATGAAAGGGCTCTATAGCCTCTCGAAAGCATACCTGACAACCATCGACCCATATCTGCTGCCGCTCAAGCTCTACACCGGGTACATCCGGATGCCATATGTCGCTGGCCGAGCGATCTACACCCTATTGTCAGGCAATCCGTCGAAGAGACATGTGCCAGGGAGCATAGAGCTCATCACCGGCGTCATCAAAGAGATCAAAGAATCAATCAGCTATTATCTCCGACCAACGCCGAGATACAGCTAATCCTTGCGCTGAATATGCACGACGCTGGCATCCATGCTGGATACCGAGAACGGGAAACCGACAGAGGTCCCGTCAACAGACAACGTATCGGTGCCATGTTCCAAGATGTAGGCAACATGATCATACTGCTGACTCACCGACCCTGTCGCCCGCGTCCAATAGGTCGCCGGTCCGCTGCCCTGGACATGGAGCCGGTCGCAGCTATTCTCGACAATCTCGATGTCGCGCATGCCGAGGTTGAGCACCTGCCTGCCGAGTCCGTCGTTGGCGATGATCTGCAGACCGCCGCTACCCTGCACCGCACCGTCGCGGAGCGAGAGCCATGAGGAGAAGGCCAGCTTGGACACACCTGAGAAATTGTCGATCGAACCGAGCCGTTCCAAGAGACCGCCCGACGCCCGGAAGCTGATCTGTGAGACCACGTCATCGATGTCGTCGACCTGACCGTTGCAGTCATTGTCTTCGCCGTCACAGGTCTCTGGGCTAGCGGTGCAAGGGAGGATCTCGAACCTGGCCGGGTCGGTAGAAGCATACGTGAAGGATGTATTGCCGTCACCAGAGGCGGCGAGCGCATGGAGCCAAGCCTCATAGGGACCTACCGCCGCTCCGTCGTCCTTTATCGCCCAGCGGATGATGAAGACCAGCTCACCATGCTCGACCTCGTCGATGAAACCATGGCCGTAGCCGAAGTAGGTCGTCGTGTTCATCCAGGCAGAGCCGTTGGAACCGAAACCAGACCCCATCATAAGGCCGTCCGCGGTGACGCCGCTGCGTACCACGATGACCTCCATATGGGGGCAGTCATTACTGCCGTCCAGGGAGAAGGTGCAGACGCGGTAGCCTCCGTTGATGTCGAGCGTCACGTTGCGGACGGGGACGTTTTCGAAATCTTCGATGTCGATGTGCGCGGTGAACGTGACCGTCGGCTCACCATTGAGATAGGCGAGCTTGTCGGTCGAGAGGGAAAGAGATATGGCGGCAACAGTGCCTGCCAAGAGCAAGATACCTACAATAACCACTGTCAGAAGCCATGGGGCGAATCGCCCGAATCTCACACCTTTTTTTTTCATGCCATGAGGCATGGTAACCTTTTTAGGCTCAACTCTATATATTTTTTTCCATGGTACACTACCCACGAGGTGAGAATCAGATTTCTCATCGCAGGGTTGCACTATAAAAAACAGATGCGCATCATGACGTAGGAGCGCCCCACAACGCCGTCTCCGGATGGAAGACATTCCATGCGAACCAGAAATCACGCTCCTTGACGATCTTGTCACCTGTCGACAAATCAGTGACGGCCACCATCTCTGATGCATCACGCTCGACTGCCAATAAGCGCCCAGCAAAATCGTCCTTTATACGGCCGGCTGCGACAAGATCATCCTCACGATACGCCTTGTGCTGCCCATCGACTTCTATGCCGAAGACGACAGTCTTGGGATGGATGCGCTCATCGCTGTCGGTGAGCGGAAACATGATGAAGGTATCCTCATAATAGTTACCGTATGGATCAGTCCCATAGCTGCGGGGAAATCCTGTGTCCTGGCTGAGCACTTCTGAGTCGGGATGCGCTGTCTTCCAATCGCGCCATACCACGATGTCGATGGAGATCGCCTCTAATCGCTGACCAGTGAGCTCGCCTACTACGGCGAGTCCGCCAATCTGGGTCCACCACGTGTCGGTCTTGCGATCATACATGAGCAGGTTTGAATTATAGAGCTTGCCAGTCGTGCCGAACTCGACAATCTCGCCATCGATGACGCGACGGTAAGCTATGCATGAACGGACGCACGAGCTGGTCAAGCCATACCACAAGTTCTGGGAGCAGCATGGCGTTCTCTTCGTCCAGCATCCAGAGGATTTCACTCCGCATGCCTATTGGGCACGGAAGAAGAAAATCGACGGTGGACGCGTACCGAAACCGATGGCTCTTGAGGACAATTACTTCGAGAAGGATTTCGAGGATGCAATCGCTGGTGATGATCCGACACTGTTCATCCGGTTTCATGGGACCGAACCTACCGAGAGAACGTGGCCGACCTATGAATACAGACTGGATGTCGTTCTATCTCAAAAGCATCAGAGTCTCCCCATGACGACCTGTTCCAGAAGCTTCTCTCGGAAGCAGGAGCAAAGCCAGTCGATCCTCTCCACGCAGGAAATCCAGACTTTCCCCATGACCTAATCCTCGTTGAGTTCTTGTATTGGGGTGACAAGGTGGAGGTGGAAGACACTTACTATCTTCTCGCAAAGACCAATTCCGAAGTCGCTCGACCGACCCGAAGTCCAATACATGGGACGTCAAACATTTCTCACGTTACCAGATGACCCGCATTACAGACAGAAAGAGAAATGGCGCCCTACATACCTTTTCCAGAACCGGCTCAATGCCGAGGACGAGAAACATTTCCACGAAAGATTCAACCAGCAGCTCTTCGACGTGATCTGGTATGCGGCAGATTACATGAAGAAGACCTGAAGCATGCAAACTAATCAATCAATCCTTTCGGTGCCGCTCTCGCCGTGAGCAGACGACTTGTCAGTTGCTGCCTGCGTTCGGCGTTTCGTTCGTTGAGGGTGTCGACGACGGATATCAAGAGAGAATGCAGATCTCCGATGTCATAAGATAATGGTGTGATAGTGAATCCACTCTTGCCCTCCTCTGCATCATGGTATTGGATCGGGTTATCAGCTGCCATCTCGACATCCAGTTGCGCAAGCGGTTCGTACAGCTCACTCAGTTTCATCTCCAACAACATTCTCAAAGGATTATCACCGAAACCTAATCCCTTGCTCTTCATCACGGGAGACCGACGTATCTTTTCTTTTGACGCCAGAGGGACTTCTTGCACCAGAAGCAGCTCATCATCAGACGACGTGATCATGCCGTCGCCTTTGTAGGTCACTTTCCCATATCTCTCAGAAGAGTATGACTGGCCCACGCCGGTCTCTGTTCCAGTAGTGACGTCTTTTCCCTCCTGTTCAGCCATGTGCCTGAGGATGTTAAGACAACATTCGTCGAGCGTCACACCACCATTATAGACGATCGCCCTGCTTCCTCGGATGATCCGATTCTCCACGCTTCCAGGATAGGACGTCTCCGGTCCGCTGCCTGATCCGAGCAACCCTTGGCCGAGATATCCTGCGAGACGCTGGGTATCATATTCCCCTTCACCATAGATGTTGTTCAACACCGTCTTCATCGGTCCACCGCCCGGAAGGGATATCCGGGAACCTGAATTAATCAGGATGCTGATGAGATCGTGGTCGATCGCAGGATTCTCGTGCAATTTCATACCTGCCTCGAAGACCTCACTTCCTCTTGCCATGAGCTCCATGGCCTTCCTGAGATCCGGGACAGTCTCGGCAACTCTGCTGAGTTCGTATACACTATGGATCATGCTTACCCCATGATTGACCTGGAGCTGCACCCATTCGTTGTCCGGGAAGTAATAATCGAAGACGAGCTTTATATCTCGGTAATTGAAACCCAGATGCTTGAGCTCTTGGGGAAGAGCCTCATGGAAAATCTCAGGGTGACCTATCAGGGGATTGCGGAATGCGGAATGGTCATACCCAAATTCAGAAGGTGTGGTCTCATAGTTGACCAGGTTTTCGTGGTCGATGACAGGATGATCCTCCGTCACTCCCCTCACAAGTTCCTTCAAGTCCACCTCATCTCCCTTGCCATGAGATTGGATCTGGAATTCGAGGAGACGCACGAGCCGAACCAGGTCCTCTGGCTCGGTGAACCGCAGATAATCTTCCCTCGAGAGGAGCTGGAGATCATTGAATGAATAATCCCCTCTCTGAGAAATATGCGCTCCGTTCTCCTGGAAATAGAGAGGGAATGTCACGGGAACATTTTGCAGGTCGGAGAAATCATCGAGATACTCCAGAATATGTTCATCAACGATATCCTGTTCACCGACGACAGGCCGGTAATCCCAGTTTATATGTCCTCGTTTCCGAGTGTTCTCCTTAACATAGACACGCGCTCCTGGAAAGAAGGGGATGCGTGAATCGATGGTGAACAGATCAGCCTCCTTGACGCCCATCAACGCCGCGGTCCGGCTGACGAGATCCCTGCCGGCCGCCTCATATTCCTGGAACAGTTCGATGTATGGCAAGAGCTCCTGGCGGAATCCCTCCAGGAACTGGAATATGCTGCCGTCGAAAGCGTCGATGAGCATGGCAGGATCGCCGTTTTTTTCTGCCACGTATGCGACCATGCTCTCCAAGGGCTTGCCCTGAGCGATCATGGTACTGACCAGAGTGGTGTAGTGGTCCCGGTGCGACTGCATCAGGACAAGCGATTCATCCGATGAGAAGTAATCCTGAGCGATTGGCTGGACGATTCCCCTTATCTGATCGAGTGTCAGGAAGGGCTTCTGGAAGAACTCCTGGTCATAGCCTCCAGCAGGGGCCACCACGTGAAAACCATCTATCACCATCTCCTGGATCTTGTCGACAGACCGATGGAGCGTGAGGAGAGAATACATACCTTGATCCTCTGCTTCAACCCTACACAGCCGTTCCCTGATCGGGCCACGTTTGACATAGACCAGGTCGTCGATCTCTGGGTCCTTCTCGATTGGTAAGAATGGATTCGACCGAACGATCTGTTCAGGCATGTATTTCATGAAATGCATGAACGAGATCAACGAATCGACGATGATCTCGTGGATGCCCTCTCCCCGCACCATGGTCCATCCGCCATACAGTGGAATGGCGTCTCCCCGCCGCATGCCCACGAGCGGATGGTCATTCCCATCCCATCCGTAGAAGGTCACTGTATGATCATACCACCGATGGTCTGGATCGGTGATGATCACCTGCTCTCCTGGACGCATATGCTCCTCATGCACAGGGTACGGCCGCTCGCCGGAGAACACCAAGGTCTGCTCCAATTTTTTCATGAATCCCAGTGCCAATTTGGCGAAGACATCGCTCTCTACTGCAGTTTTGAACCTTGCCTCTAACCTATCGGCGTGGTATTCCGGCGACCGGTAGTACCGGTCCAATAATTGCACAAGTCCGAGCTCAGGGTCTGTTCCCATGCATCAACTCCTGGAAATCGTTTTGGCGATGAATTTGACGTAGTCAGTGTTGAAGAGGAGCGCGTTGTACAGGAGCTTCTCACTCGGCTTGACATCATGCCTCATGAAGACTTCCCGCATCTTCCTCTTTGTGTAGGGATTCTTCGAGTGCTGGTAGATGATCTCACCCGCGATCAGGTCCCGCAGGTCGTCTACATTCCCAACATAGGGATTCTCCACATTGAAGGCGGGAAAGGCACTCAGCAGAGCTGAAGCCGCGATCTGAGCCGGAGGCGTGAAGGTGTAGGAGAACTCTTTTGCCTGATCCTGGTTCGGTGTAGGACCGAAGGAATCGATTACGTCTTCAACTGTGACGTCACCGAGATAGAGCGGCTTGAATTTCACCGTGTCCATGCCGACCTGATGCGCATAGTCAACGACAAGAGAACCCAAGGTCGCATTCTTCGGCGCGTACTCCCCGGTGCGGGTATGGGTGACCTCCCGCATGATCGCCATCCGGATGTCCTCTCGCGAGATATCTTGGTTGTTCCGGTAATCGGCGAAGATGTTATGGTCCGAGATGACGAAGGCCATAAGGATCAGGTTGGGATCGAATTTTTCGCTTTGAGTTTCATGGCCGATCGAGTACTCGAGCGGGAATTTCTTGGAGAACAGGAACGAGAACCAGTCATCGCCAGATATCGGCTCGGTGTCCACGTTGAGTGTCGGTGCGGTGCGCACCTCCATGAGTTTTTCCAGGATAGATTCTGCCATGTTCATTCACCTACATTCGTTTGATCGGTTCACCTTTGACAAGGATTTCAGCGAGCGCTCCGTCAGCTCCATCGATGTATTTCACATCTTTCATAGACGGGACGATAAGTTGGCGTGGAAGACAATCGCATGCTCCAGCGACGGGTTCAGTATATGCCTGACTATCATTGAGGAAACGGTACACCATCCGGTTTGCCGGTGTTGATCCATATTTTTCAGGCCGAGCCATCGCGAAGATCTCGCCTGCCCCCCAGGCTGCCATGAGCGCTGTCGTGATGATGTTGGATCCCTGGGGTACTTCATCGCACCCCGGACGTTGGCCAGCAAGCGCGTCCCATACCGCCCGATCGTAGTGGCCGATCTGACAATCGGAACAGGATACGAAGCCTGGATGGTATTTCGTCGCTTCTCCTGCTTTCCAGTCGGCGCCGACACTTATCAGAGGGAGTTCTAGTTTTCGGGCAGCGTCATGGATATAGTAGCGGTTGTCGAATCCTGAGGAGCAGTCAAGGATCAGGTCGACATCGGCAGGGATCTCTGTATCGGGACCGAACTCCTCGATCATGGGGACTACTTCTGTTCGGGACGAGGGTCCCAGCACCCGCTGGATCTCCGTGGCTTTGTCTTTGCCGATGGTCTGCCGTTGGTAGAATGGGAATTGTCGATTCAGATTGCTCTCTTTGACCTGTTTCGGATCGACCACATAGAGTTTTTTTGGCGACAATACCTCGGTCAAGAGATACGCCATCGCGCTACCTGTCCCCCCTGTGCCGACCTGGTAGACGGTCAATCCTTCAAGGTCCCGAGGATCGAGATCGAACACATGGTCAGTGTCTAACCAGAGCCGGTCCTGCCCCCCCAGGTTCCACACAAATGGTTCCTTTGATTTCGTGCCTAGATCAAGGATGGTCTTTACTGCATATCCTGCGGCCGCTGCGCTCGCACCGAAATTGAGCAACGGATGGGGATCATTGCCGTCTGTGAAGAGGAAGTAGGACTTCAATCGATCGTCGACCACGGACATGACGGCTGGATGATAGGGTTGGACGAGAATACCGTTTCCCGCATTAGAGATGAAGGCACCAGGGATTCCATGATTGACGAGCATGTCGAGCGTCATCTTCCGGGCTTTAGGGTCCTGTCGGGTTTCTATCACGAAATCCGAGTTCCGGATGAGGTATAGGGCCAGCTCAGGTGCCAGGTCCGCATCGAGTTGTGTGGCTTTCGAATCAGGATTCATCGTATGCGCGATGGTCTCAAGGTCCTTATCACCGTCGAGAGGAAGATTCATGAACCGGTCTTCGAGCTTGGGCGCACCCCCTGTCGCATAGACCGCATGATCGAATCCAAGGAAGGTCAGGAAGAGGTCGACATAGAGACTATTCTGGCCTAACGTAGTGATAGCAGTATCTGTGATTCGTTTCTGGTTCCATCCGGCACGTACCTGCCGCTCGAATCGATCATCCGGTGCCATTGTTCAGTTTCTTCAGTTCAATGATATGTTGTTCGTAGGCTTTGCAGAGAGTGCCGAGGAAATCCCTGGTCACGCCCAGTTGCAGCTGGTAGCCGCTTCCGGCCTTGACGTGGGATAGCCCTTGGAAAAGCTCATGGAGGACGCCCAAAGCAGGATGGCTGTTCAGGTTTTTCTCGCCGATGTAGTTGAAAAAATACCCGAGCTCACTGATGAGCTCTGCGGCGGTCATCTCAGACGCATCTCCGAAATGGGTCAGCATATTGATCCGGTTGAGCGCCGTTAACTGCTCCAGGCTATGACTGGGCACCGCTGCTTTCTCGGGCTCTGGCTTCTTGATCTTGATCTTCTTCTCCAATTCTGACTCCAGAGCATCATAGTCAACCTGATGTGATGGCACCACATCGATCTCATCATCTATATCGATGACTGGAGATTCCTGCGTCCCAAAGGCGAGGTCCCTGACGATCATGCCCTCACCTTTGAAGACCGGTCCTCCGTTGATATGCTGGATGGTGAAGAAGGCATTCGCGAACTTGTATGGGACCTCGAGCGCGAGGTTTTGCAAAGCGTTTTTTCGGTATCTCAGTTTCAACGCTTTGGATGGTAGGATGATGGCAGGATCGTACTCGCCGTTCCCTCTGAAGTACAATTCATCCCCCACCTTCCGGATCATCCTATCACCTTCGAAGAGTCTATCCACCCGCAATCGTTTCTCCTGTCCAGAGGACGCGATGACTTTTGCCAACAGGAGATGGTATAATTTCCAATCATCGTGGCTCGGACGAGGAGCGGCTGCGGGTTCGTTTTCGATGGATCCGCCGGGATGCAGATGATGATGCCCCTTGAGGTAAAGCGGATCTTCACCATTCTTCTCTCTCACTGTGTTGATCCGTTCGAGTTCTTCCATCGCATCGAGGAACGTATCGGCGTATGTGAATGTCGATCCCGCCTGGGCGTTCTGGTCGGTGATGAAAAGATCATCGATCACCCTCCCGTCCTTATGGGAAGACAGATAGAATAGCTCAATCTCAACCTGCTTAACAGCTTTTTTTTGGGCATATTCTCGGACATACTCGATCGTATCCTTAACATGCTGAGCCATAGTCACTTTCTGGACGAGGCCGAAATTCCGTGCCAGATACGCCTTTTTCATCTTCAGGCGTCCCTCCATTCATGCAGATTCGTGATGATGGGTGCGGGGCTCTTCGGGATGTCAGCATATTTGACCGGAGAAGGCATGTTCCCCGATCCATTGTAATCCATCTTTACCTTAGATCCCCCGTGCTTGAGGATATTCTCCGGCGTGAGACCTTGTGTGAACATGTCGATGGCGAGACCTAGGTTCGATGAGACCCATGCGGCTTCAGAATCGAACATCGATTTGGATCTTGGATGATAATTGCACATGCTGGCGAGCCGATCGTCTCTGGCTGCGACCGCGTAATGGTTCGTCGGCCCACGGACAAGGTTGCCTAGGATCTTGAGCTCGCCACCTTGATAGTCCAGCTCAATGCCGATGTCTTTCTCCGGATACGGATGATAGATATCTCCCCGAGGATCCTTCATCCAGAATGGCGCATGACGATAGTAGAGGAAGACGGTCTGGCCATGTTTTCTTTGGAGGATCTCAAAACCGATGTCATCCACCTGAGTGTTGGCTTTCTTGACCACTGGACCATATTTCCCTTTCGCATAGGCCTCCTTGATCAAGGAATCGTCGATCATGTGTAGGAGATGATAGCGCACGATATCTTCAAAACGATCGCGCATCTTGTGTTTAGAAAGAATTTCATTATCCATACTATCAGAGAAATCGATGTTGAGGTGGCGACGCTCGCCATTCGCGTACACCCACGCATTTCCCCGACCATTCTCGATAGGGAAGAAATGCCCACGCCATATCAAGCAATCCGGGAACATGCGAGCCAAATCCTCCTCAAGACTGTTGCCGACCAGATCGAGTCTCTGTTGCACCGCTTCTCGTCGCTGTCTGATCTGCTCGTAGATGCTGGAGACGAACTCAGGCTCATCCAGCTTCATATCGAACTCTTTGAGATTTTGTGCGAGCTCTGAAGTGAGACTTTTCCGGCGGTCTGCTATGACCTTATCCAATGAAGACGAGGAGTTCAAGTCTTCGCCCCCGCACATGAATGGATAGAACTCCTCGAACAGGAACCGCACCACGTTGCTGGCGGAAAACGCGCTCTCATATCCCTGATCGCGGAAAGACTTAGTGACCATCTGCTCGAGCAGATGGTTCATATCTCTTGTGAGATCATCATGTCGGAGCGTGGTCTCGGCCTTGAGGATCTCTTCGATCGGGACAGGCCTCGATAGAGGGAATTCAAGGCGTTTAGGATCCTTGATGACGATGGAATGATCAGAACTCGACGGATGATAGAATGAGATCATCCCTCCTTGGATGAGCGCATATTTGATATCGAGAAGATGTGTGGAGAATCTCGGCTCGTAATACTCCTCTTCCAAAGCGGATCACCCTGGAGGTATGGTCGACCCGACGCGCACGTGTTTCACCCTATGTTGTTTCTGTTCCTCCTTTTTTCTCGGCTTTGTATTCTCAATTGATTTAGGATTTAACGGTACCGGCTCAGGAACACGCTCCACATAGACCTCTTGACCGTCTTGAAGGAGCTCGGATATGGGCGTGCTGAGCTGATACCTTTTCGCTCCTGCTTTGAGAATGTAATTGCCGGATTCGATCTCTGCCGTCACAAGCTTAGCAGCATCGGCCTGGGCACGTCCAGTCGTGTGGGCAGCAGGATTCAAGACGATATCACCCAGAGTCAGACCGCCCGAAACTTTAGCAGGATCCAGCGAGATCTGCCATGGCGCGCTGCCAGGTCCGCCGCCTCGGAGGACGAGGGTGATCTTATCATCGACCGTGATTTTATCAGGCGTGACATCATGGAGCGAGACTACAGGCACCGTCTTCTCCTCAGGCTCCTGGTATATCTTGACTTTGGTCTCCAAAGTTTTATGATTTACAGTCGATTCAGATGGCTCGCCCGCCACCGCTTTTGCGAAATGGACGTTATCTGTTTTAGCATGTCCGACGACCTCATAGGTCCCGTCCCATCCTGTCGGGATTCCGCCTTCGAAATAGAATCGATGAGTATCATAGTTGACGTAGGAATCTTTATGGGGACGCGTTATCACATTGCCAGGATTGAAATGTCCTTGCTGTCCTACATCGAGCACCAAAGTTTCGACAGATGATTCGGTATGAACGATGACTCCAGATATGACTGTCGTTTTCCGGCTGTCTTTGTAGTCTTTTGCTGGATCGTATTTCAATAGAAGCGTTTTAGCAGTTTCGAGAGGACCGAGGATTTGAGGTTTTTTTTCATCAGGAGGAACATTGGTGATGGAGGATGTCACCTGATTGAGAAGAGCTTTGTACTCTGTGACATCGATCGATCCTGCCGAGACCCCTGTGTTAATCTTACTGACGACCCTGCTCCCATACAACTTGACCATGACAGTGGTCACCGCAGAGTAGTATATAAATCTTTTCTTAATTAAGCAAGATTTCACCCTGAAAAACCCAGCAATAATCGACCCATAACCACACCTCTCACGAAAAAAGAAAAGATTATTATATTAGTTATGCATCATCATGCATAATATGGCAAGACCAAGGAAGATCAAGCAAGTGGACTTCGAGCCTGACGTGACGTATTTCAAGCCCAGAGCGGTGCCTCTCAACGCATTAGAGGAAGTCAGCCTGACGATAGATGAATTGGAGACATTACGATTAGCGAACGTCGAGAAGCTCAATCAGACAAAAGCGGCTGAAAAGATGGATATCCATCAATCCACATTCCAGAGAACTCTGACCAGAGCAATGGAGAAAGTGACTGATGCGCTGGTCAACGGAAAGGCGATTAAGATACATGGAGGGGAGTACGCCATGCCTCGCGGAGATGGACAAGGGTCCAGAAGAGGAAGAAAAGGCGGAGACCTCGCTGCGGGACCTGACGGATTGTGCGTATGCCCTGGATGCGGTCATGAACAAAGGCACGAGAGAGGCCTGCCATGCAATACTATCAGATGCCCAACATGCGCAACGAGCATGGACCGGAGAGATTGAGCGGTGGTGATGAGGATGGGAGACTATGCGATTCCGAAATATAGACTGGATGGAGGCGGCCCCTACGGCCAGGGGTATGGACCAGGCCGAGGCCGACGGACATGTGTAGATGATACACTCATAGACTCTGTAGTGGCAGATGCAAATCGCATGTTCCGTCCGATGTATAAACAGTAGAAGGTGAAAAACATGCCAAGAGGAGATGGATCAGGACCGATGGGCCAGGGACCTTTAACAGGAAGAGGGATGGGACCCTGCGACAGAGGATTTGGGAATAGAGGAAATTTCGGCAGAGGATGTGGACGAAGATTCGCAAGCAGGATGTCGCTCCAACCACAACAGCCTAATAAGGAACAAGAACAAGAGAATCTCGAACAGGATCTAAAGACGTTAGAGATGGAAGAAGAACGCTTGAACAAAGAGAAAGATTCCATGAAAAAGCGATTAGAAGAGCTCAGACAATGAGTGAATACGACCATAAGCGCCTGTCTCGATCAGCGAGAAAAACAGCCAATATGAGAAATTCCGCCGGGCGGAGCTACCTTGACCTATAAGGGCAGGATATCCCGCTCCTCGCATCGAATAGGTGGAATTTCTGGTCTGAAATGGACCACGCTCTGAAGAATGGGGTATGAAACCCATTTTCAGAATCATAAAAAAAAATTGGAAGAATTACCTTCTTCCTTTTCCTTGGTTTGATCCGAGACTGTCACAGGCCCCATCATTGTCTGCATCTACAAAGTTGGTCTGCTGCATTTTCTGACCTTGTCCTTTTCCCTGACCCATTCCGTTTCCAAAACCTGTACCGTCTTTAGGTCCATTACCGTTGTTTAGGCCAAGTTCCGCTCTTAATGCCGCTGCAGCTTCATAATCTCCGTTTTCTCCAGCCTCATGAGCTCGAACAAAAGTCTCGAAATTGCTTTCTGTGACGACAGTCATGACTCTGGGAGTTCTTCCAGTCTCAGTCATCAACTGGGACCAAGCTTCGTAATCTAACTTGTCGAATGCTTGTTCCATCGCATCGTGTCGCTCTTCATTGAAGTCGAGACCCTTCACAGAATAATCCCCCATGTAAGCACTAACCATGCTCGCAGAGAAAAATATCCCGATGACCATAAGCGCTAACATACCAAAAAATGCTGTTTTTCTCATTTTCTTTGCCTCCTTGTTGGTAAGATCCAACAGTTCTAAGCATATCAGAGAGGTATATAAACAAGAAGAAGACAAAATGTACACTTCACGTCCATAAAAAATTCTGTAGGAGTTATTCCTGAAGATATGCATACTCTCTACGATAAAAGCAGGAGATAATTCTGTTCCTGAGATCATACATCACGCCTTGGATCACCAGCAGGTTCTGACATATCAACGGCTGACTCAATCGTTTCCAAGTCGAATCAAGAAGAAAAAGATGCTCCGTCCGGGATTCAGCAGGGAAGTTCGAAGCATCGACATCACTCATCCCGCAGATATCCCCAACTATGCAGTTTGTCGCTGTCCTCGAACCAACGGTCGCCGATGTCGGTGCGGTAGTACATGTTGGGGATCAGTATGTTCTTGACCCGTTGATAGCATTGGAGCTGGGCCTGCTTCATGGTGTTGCCCATGCCGACCACGATCAACGCGACGCCGGACTTTCCGGTGATGACCCATTCGCCATTGATCATCTTGCAGTCCTCGATATGGACGCCGTCACGGATCGGCTTCTTGAACATGATCACTGCGTCCCTCGCGTAGGAGTCGAAGGTCTCGGGATCGTTGTAGGGGAAGGGCGGTACGACTATCCGGAGGCCCACCTGGAATCCTTTCTTGACCTTGAGCGCGGTCTGGCTGCCGGTCGCCAGGTCGTGGAAGAATTCGCCGATAGGCGTCACCATGGCCTCCTGCTGGATGCTGATGGTGGGATAGCCGAAGCGGGATGTGAATTCGAGCGGGTAGACGCCGAAACTGTTGACGATGCAGTTGACGTCGATATAACCGACATAACCCTCTTCAGCGAGCTTTGGCGCCATCTTCTTGAGTGTGCAGTTGAAGATCTTGTTGGGGCCGCTCCAGAACATGGAGGTCCCCATCTCGCCGGTGGCAGGACCGCGCTCACCGGGGAAGAGCTTCTTATGCTCGAAGTTGACATTGATGGGGTAGATGAACTCCTTGCCGTTGAAGAATGCGCCGACCGCGACCTCGACGCCGCTGACCTTCCTCTGCAATTGGAAGAGTTTGATATGATGTGACCAGGTCTTCTTGTAGGCCTCAAGGATACGGACCACGTCACCGCCATCATCCTCCTGACCGACGAAAAGGAGCCGCTTGATGTTCGCCGCCTCGCCGCTGGGCTTGATTACGTATTTCTGGGGATTCTGCCTGACGAAATCGATAGCATCATCGAACGACGTGAATTCCTTGTAGGGAAGGATGTTGACACCTGCTTTCTTGAGCTCTTCCTGGCCGAATCCGCGGTCATCCTCGAGCCGGTCGGTGTAGACCGTGCCGCCGACGACGGCCTTTCCCTGCTGCCGGAGCTGCTGGGCCCGCTCACCGTGACCGAGGACGTCGTCGAACACGATGACATCGGCCCAGTCGACCTCCTTTTTCCAGTCGTCGCATTTCGGCACGAAACCGTCCCCAATCTCCTTCTCTTTGGGGTTCTCGATGAAGAACTTAGCCTCATGGCCCTCCTTGACCACATGCCAGGCGATGTCTGCTATAAGTCCGTCGTAGGACACGAAGAGAAAATGTTTCTTTTCCATGATTGCACCCCATCAATGTCGGAAGTTCTTATTCTTTTCGCTGGTAGACCATTAATGAGAGGCGGCCTTGCCGGTGAGTCGATAGATCCCACTGTATTTATCCTCGAGATAATCCAGGAAGACCTGAGGATCGAGTCCTTTTCCGCACGCCGCCCGCATCACCTGCTCGGCTGACATCGACCGCCCTTTCCGGTGGATGTTCTCTCGGAGCCAGGCAAGCATCTCGACGAACCTTCCTTGTCGGATTCCGCGAGAGAATCCAGGGAGCTCTGTCTTCAGATGATGGTAAATTTGGCTGGCGTAGACCAGGCCGATGAGATAGGTCGGGAAATACCCGAAATCACCATCAGCCCAATGGATGTCTTGGAGGATGCCTTCTGCGTCATGACGGACATCTACGCCCAAGTATTCCTTCATCTTGACATTCCACAGCCGCGACGCGTCCTTGGGATCGATGGTCCCCTCGATGAGCCCTCGCTCGATATCATAACGGATGATGATATGCAGCCCATAGGTCAGCTCGTCGGCGTCCATGCGGATGGCCCCTGGAGCCACACGGTTTATCGAGAGGGAAAAATCGTCGAAGGACACCGGTTCGAGGAACGCAGGCGAGAGGGAGGAATAATAGTGACGCCAGAAATGCTCGTTCTTGCCCACAAAATGCTCCCAGAAGGTCGACTGGGATTCGTGCAGGCCGAGGGATGCGCCCTGGTAGACCAAGGTGTGATAGTATTGCTGAGGAAGCCCAAGATCATAGAGAGCGTGGCCAGCCTCGTGGATGATGTCGAAGAACCGTTCGATCCTCGTCGTGCTCCTGCTCGTGATCCGGACATCATTCCTCGAGACGAGCGAGGTGAAGGGATGCATTGAGCTGCTGATATGGGTCCTCCTGGACGGAACCCCGATGTCCGAGAGGACCTGGGAGAGGAAAGCGTTGTAGAGCTTTTTATCCAGCTTGATGTGGGAAAGGTCCTTGCTATAAGATGGACTGCTCCGGACCCGGGATAGGAGATCAGAGAGACCCCGGCGCAAGACTTTCATCAGATGGACGATCCGCTGCTCAGAGAGATCAGGTTCGTTCTCCTGCACCAGCACGATGAACGGGCTTTTCGTGTCGTCGAGACGTCGCGCGTACCGTTGCCTGAGCGCTATCAGCTTTTTTAGGCTCGGGAGAAAGACCTTGAAATCCTTGTCTTTTCTCGCCTGCTTCCAAAGATGGGTGGCGGTGACGGATTCCTCCGCGAGCCGCTCCACGAGATCCGTCGGGATCCGGCTTCGCCGCTCCACTTCCCGACGGAGCACCCGGAGGACGATGCGTTCATGGGGGAGGAGGTCGTGCTGCCGGACAGACCGCAGCGCGCCTTTGAGCTCCGGCGAGTTGAACCTTTTATGGACAAGGCCCTCGAGGAGGGCTATCTGGTCCGACCGGCCGAGGACCGCGTCATGGGACATCATGGTCTCCTCGTCCCATTCCAGGAGCTCTATGATGCCCTGGAGAACCGAGATCTCCTTCTGCGTCCGGTCGATACGGGTGATCGCGTCCATGCCGATCACAAAGGAATCGGAGGTATAAATACCTAACTACTGAAGCGAGGAGAATCAGCAAGAGATTCTGCAGACGAGCCGCTTGAAGACCTGGATCCAGATTGGTGAGAGGAGCAGAGAGATCGCGATGACCAAGACGGTCATCTGGTAGGTCGATTCGAGGATGATCCCTTGGTTTAGACCGAGTGCGGCGAGAATCAAGCTGAACTCCCCGATCTGCGCAAGGAGGGCCCCGCCATAAAGGCTGACACGCCAGGAAGTACCCCACAGCCTGATGACTCCGGTATTGATCGCGGTGTTCAGCACCAAAGCACCAACCACAAGCAGGACCAGCAGCAGTAGGTTGTCAAGGAGGAATGAAATATCGATAATCATCCCCACCGAGACGAAGAACAGAGCGACGAAGAGGACACGGAACGGATGGAGACTCTCATGGACCCATCTTGTCTCTTTTGCTGCGGAGATGACTATGCCTGCGATGAACGCCCCAAGAGCAGTTGAGAGGCCGAACAGACCGGAGAGCAAGGCTAAACCGAGACAGAGCAGGATGGCCCCGAACACCTGTGTCTCATGATCCGTCCTGACCAGCCTGCTGAACGGAAGGGTGATGGTCTCCTTACGGACGACCCAGGAGACCAGCAATACCGCGGCTACCCCGCCGATCACCTGCAGCATGATATGGCCCGGGGAGACTTTTGCTCCTCCGAGGAATGAGAGGATGATGAGCATGGGTATGACAATGATGTCTTGCACGAGGAGGATGCTAAGCACTTTCTGCCCGATGCCTTTGTCAAGCTCTTTCCAGTCCTGCAGCAGCCTTATGACGACCGCAGTGCTGCTCAGCGTGATGACGAAGCCGAGAAGGATTATCCGGTTGGTGGTCCATCCCAGGCGGAAACCAATGAGCCACACGATCAAGATGCTCAACAAAACCTGCAGCAGAGTACCGAACACCGCGAAACGCCAATACTGTATGAGATTCTTCACCGATATCTCCATGCCGATGAAGAAGAGGAGGAGGACGACGCCGATAGAGCCAAGATGGGATACAATCACCTCATCATTGATGAGGCCCAGACCCGAAGGTCCGGCGATGATCCCGGCGATGATATATGCCACCACGGAAGGCTGGCCGACAATCCTGGAGAGGACCGCGAGGACGACGATGACAAAGGATAGGCCAACAAGTGGTGGGAGTATAGGATCGATGGCGACCATGAGAGAGCACTTGGTACGGAGGGTGATGGGTGGATTTATATACTATTCTATCCCCTTTCAGAAGGATGACATCGGGAAAGAGGAAGGGTTTCAAAGCCTGGTTGAGGAAGCATTATGAGGTGTTGCTCAGCATCCGGTCATCACCACATGAGATCGCGATAGGGGCTGCGATAGGAACGTTCATCGCGATCCTTCCGACACCAGGATTCAATATCCTGCTCGGCATGCTGGCACTTCTGGTCTACCCAAAGGCGAGCAAGATCAGCCTGTTCCTGACGATGGCCATCCTCAATCCGTTGATCATCTGGCCGCTCTACGGCGCGAGCATCACGTTGGGAAACCTGATCTTCGGCAACGCACCTGTCATCGAATACCAGCTCACCCTCCTTGAACAAGCGTTCCATTTCTCCAGACGCTTCCTTGTGGGCAATGCTATCATCGCTCTCGCCTCGGCGCTGATGGTCTATGTCATTGTCCTGATCACCTCAGCCCAGTCTCAGGCACGCAAGAGGATGCAGAAGGGCACTGAGTCTAAGAAGAGCTGAATAGATTGCAACTGCTCTGTCCGACAGACGCAAGAAATCAGGTGTCCAGCATCGGGATCCGAAGCGAACCGTGCCCGGAGAAACCGTTGTCTCAGAGCTGGTCGTCTATCGCCATCCCGTATTTTTCCTGGACGATCATCCGGAGCGTATCCAGATGCTGCTCGCCGACCTCTTCGGCAATAGCCTGGGCGAAATATTCAGACAGCAAGGGATTCCCATGCCCTTCTAGGATCTCACCGATGCATTCCCCGCATGGATGTCGTCCATCGACAATATCATCCAGACATTGGCATGAAGCGCCTTCGCCATGCCCCGGGGTCTTCTCGATACAATACGAACAGGGAATTTTCAGGCAACACTGGTAGAGTCCGATACCGATATGATGTCCGATGATATCGTTCTTCAGATCTATGAATGTGTCTCGGGAAGGCGCACCCATATGGTGAGGCATCAAGTGGACTGTAACGAATGGTCCTACAACCAATAGTATGACCAGGATGCTAAACATTGACAACGATAGTTTCATTTCGGACCACCTAGACTTTCAGATATTCAGACACTTCCCCATCTTTGATCGCATACACTGTCCATTGGCCCCTCTTCGTACCAGGCATGCCCGGGCTGCCAGAGGGCATCCTTGGCAATGATATCCCTGATATGTTGGGCTTCTCAATCAGGACTTTCTCGATGACTTCAATAGGGATATGCCCTTCGAAGAAGTAGTCGGCGATAACCGCTGTATGACAGCTTTCGAGATGAGAGGGGATTCCGTATTCGGTTTTAATTGGATCGAGGTCTGGCACCATCTCTATTCTAACATCATAGCCCTGATTCTCCATATACTTACCCCATTCACCGCAACAGCCGCATGTGGGGGTCTTGTACAATATGACGGTTTGCTTATCAGAATCTGATATCATGCTCTCAGAAGCGCATCCGGTAAGGACGGTCATAAGGATAAGAACCGTTAATGCAAACGGCATGAGTCGTTTCATGCTATGAAGAGAATCAAATACTTGATTAATACCTTTCGTGATGATCCAGAAGGGGAATTCGTTCAGTTCGTCCAGATTCATGTCCAGAACCGTTTAATACTGTAATCTGTGTGAAATGAAGAAAACACGAAGAACAGGTAAAGATTCCCTGCGTTAAGTCAGAAGTGAAGGAATGATCACCCTGAGAGCAAATATGTCGCGAGTATTTGATTCAGAACGATCCCTTCTTGTTACAGATTATAAGAAAAACTGCTCCGTCCGGGATTCGAACCCGAGTCACCGCCTCGAAAGGGCAGTATGATTGGCCGGACTACACCAACGGAGCGTATCCCGCGGGAGATAAAGATGGGTTTAAAAAGGTTGCTGTGGGGAGAGGAATTCAATCATGTAAATATTGATTGATGTCATTCTTCAAAGTAACAATTTGTTCCTCGTCCTTCCGGATAACATCAAGGCGAGCCACCAGGTGTTTAATCGACTCATCAAGTTCTTTAATAATGGTTTTCAGGTTGTTTCTCTGCTTAAAAAGCACCATGTCAATATCAAGATAAGCCTTCGACACCTTACCATTCATCACGAGGAGTTCCCGAAAGTTCATGTCAGTTATCCCTCCAGATTCAACGGCAACCAATTTATTTAGCTCGTCATTGATATCTGTAAGTGCATCCCGAAACGCACCTATATCGCCGATTCGCGTTTTATACGCGTCGTCATGCTGAGGGAGATATTGCAGATGGAAATGGGTCTCTAGGTTCAGAAGGCGTTTGTTGAATGCAGTATTGTATTTAATCGCTTTCTTGACAAGTGTGAAGTAATTATCACTGTTTTTTTTCCTCAAGTATAAAGACATCCGCTCAATAATCTTCCCGAGATAGTCAAGCATCGTTCTACCCTCCACTGTTTAAAAAATTAAGTGGGCCCGGCGGGATTTGAACCCGCGACCACTGCTTGTCCTCGTGCTTTTGTGCGGAACGTGCACATATAAGAGCAGCGCTCCAGACCAGACTAAGCTACAGGCCCGTGTAACCAAGACATCCGAAAGGCAGGACGGTTTTTATACCTTTCCCCGAAAGGCAACCTTTTTAAAGCATGGCTGCTGCCCAAAGCAAATGCGGCCTCCAGGTGGTGACGAAAATAGCGAGTCAGCCTCTGGGCTCTCCGCCAAAGATTTAGAGGGCATCGAATCATTCATCAAGGATGTCAACACCCGCAAGATATTCGACCAGTTCTGGACTCTTTTCACCGAGACCCTCAAGGAGCTCGACATCCGGCTCAAGCATCAGCGCGACATCCATCGCCAGAAGGTGGCGACCCTCTCCCAGTTGTTGGACAAGAAAAACGATCGAGATGTCCAATCCGCCGTCGCCCTGCTCCATAGGAGAGAATTGTATGTCCATCATGAAGCGAGAAAGAAACTCCTCAAGCTGCTCGAGACCACGGAGCTCATGGAAGAGCTCTTCTTCTCATTGCACGTCAACCAGAAGGTGAGGGACGAGCTAGACCTCCTCACCACCGTGCTCAAGGCATTCCTCGAGAAGGCCAAGCTTATCGATCTGCGGCACGAAGAAGAGAAGAAACTCATGATGTCTTGGGATGACCACGTGATCCGCAGCATCATCATGGCCATGAAGGACGAGGCGCTCCAAGACGACCGAACCGTCACCAGCCTCGACATCTCCCATGTACGGAGGATGAAGGAAGCATACACCGCTGTACGAAAAGCGCTTGAATCGGTGAACGACCGCGACACCCTGTTCAAGGCGTCCAGCATCATGTCCAAGGATGGCACCACAGTGCTCACGCGCCATATCGACGTCCCGTCAGGCACGCATCGCCCCATGATATTCCCCTACCTCTTCTCATCCGTCTTCATGATATTGGTCTATGTGACGATAGAGCACCTGCTCACACATGCACAGGCCATGCGTGCCATCAATACCCAACTGATGGCATTATAGAATTCTAAAAAGAGAAAAAAATTAGATATTAGGCAGACCGGCCACTCCGCTGGAGAAGATCGCGCCCATGAACATCAGGCCCACTACGAGCAGCCCGATAACGATCACCACCGGTAGGAAGAACAGGATGATGCCGATGACCTGCATCGCCGTGCTCTTCGGTTTCTTGTACACGACGAAGGAGCTCGCGATCTTGTCATGGAGCCCCTGCTTCTTGGGGTCCCACGCGATCATGAAGTGGCCTATGCCCAAGATGAGCCCTGAGATGATCTTACCGATGTAACGGAGGATCGCTGTAGGCACACCGATCAGTTGACCACCCTCCTTCTGGATCCGCATGCCCATGATGATCTTCCCAGGAGTCCCGCCCTTGACGCCTTCCATGTAGACGATGAAGACGATCACGGCCAAGGAGATGAGATAGACCAGATACCTTAACGAAGAGATGTCGAGCATGACCGAAGCGATGCTGACGCCCTGCTGGACCAACCCTACCGGAAGCCCGATGATGAGACCATCCCATCCTGCGGCACCGACCCGTGCCCAGAATCCGACATATTTCGATGAACCTACTGCACCTGCCATGAAGAATCACCTTTTTTTCGCTTTTTCATCCATCTTGATATCTGCATATGCTTGGAACATGAAAAGGTTGATGTATGCGAAGATCACTGCCTGGAGGACGACGAGCACCAGGAAGATCGGCATGGAGAAGATGATGTGGAATGACGCCTCGGGAAACAGCATGTCCCAATACACCTCACCGAGCGGTGTGTTGATGAATTGCCCGGCGACCCATGAGATCGACCAGACGACGATCATGATCAAGAAGGCTTTGCCCAGATTCCTTTTCGCAATCCTGAAACTGCGACGTATCGCCACTGTCGCAGACACATCATCGATGTACATGATCGCGGGAGCGAAGATAAGCAGGACGCCGAGGAAGACCAGGTATGCGAAGATGGCCAGCGCAGCAATAAGAGAGAAGAGCACGCCGACGATCGGGACGGTCGTAAACAACAAGAACCCTATCAGCACGACAATCACGATAGGCACCAGGAAGATCAAGGCGGTCAGGATGCTCAAGGCCAACAGACGGAGCAGGAAGAGCGCGGCAATAGCCGTGACGCTCGAGAATGTCACGGGCCTTCCCCGGACCGCGAGCGATGTCGCGCCATGAATCGCGCTGGAGACATACCACCCCAACACGATCCATAATGCTATGAACGAAAAGAGGAGCGCGAGATTCTGCATGGAGAGAAGGGTAAGCAATGCCTGGGGATCAATCCCTTGCTCAATGGCATAGGCCCATAGACCCTCCTCGTATCCGTCGGATTTGCCGAGGAATTCCATCGCGCTAAGGATCTCTCCCGTGTCCGAGATGTTCGTCTGCATGAGCTGGTCCTGACGGATCGAGTCGTAATCATTCGTCAACCGAGCCATCTCTGCTGCGAAGTCGGTGAAGCCCGAAGACATGATGAACGCTGTGACGATGATCAAAGGAAGCAGAACGCTCACCAGCACAGGAATGACCAAGCCTTTACGCTTCTTGAGGATGTCGAAGCTCTTCGAGAATGTATGCGACAGTTTCATCATCATTTCCAGGGTCTGCGGGATATAAAAACATTGCGGTGAATAGACGTCAAGCAAGCTAAACGTTTTTATAGCCCATGCCAGCCCTGAAGGGAATGGGACAACACCATCACCATCCGAAAGGGCCAGCACTGTTGTGGACCGTGCTCCTCAATATCATCATCACCGTCGCTGAATACGTGGGCGGCATCATGACCGGAAGCGTCGCGCTCATATCCGATGCAGGCCATAACCTTTCGGACGTCATCTCGCTCATCATCGCATACTTCGGAGAGCGAATATCCCATTCGAAAGCCGGTCCGAAATCATCCTTCGGCCTACGTCGTGTCGAGGTCATCACCGCGATGCTCAATGCCTTGGCGCTATGGGGCATCGCGGGGTATATCCTGTTCGAGGCCTACCAGCGATTCATATCACCGGTGGAGGTCGCGTCTCTGCCGATGCTGCTGATCGCCTTCGTAGGCCTCGGCGGCAATGTCGCATCCATCCTCATCCTACGACGAACGGCGCACCACACGCTCAATATCCGGGCAGCGACGATCCATCTATTCTCAGACGCCATCTCATCAGTGGGTGTCGTGGTGGGCGCACTGCTCATCATGGCCACCGGATGGTCGGTCTTCGACCTCATCGTCAGCATCATCATCGCGCTCTTCATCCTCTTCTCCGGCTTCTCTGTCATACGAGAGGCCGGCAGGATCCTCATGGAGTTCGCGCCCGCGGGCATCGATATCATCACTGTCCGCAACGCCATCCAGGAGCAGAAAGGCGTGGCATCTGTGCATGACCTCCATGTGTGGAGCATCGGCTCGGACGACATCGTACTTTCCTGCCATGTGTGCATCTGCAAGGAGGTCGATACCGACGGGCTGCTCAAGCGTATGAAGAAGATGCTGGATAAAGAATTCTCCATCAGCCACACCACAGTACAGGTAGAGAAGGACGACCTGTGCAAGGGCAACGGCGCATGCAACTGAGGGATTCACAAGTATTATAAGCCATAATCCGCGACTTGGCGAAGATGCGTGCGATAGAGATTAACGGACTCTCAAAGACCTATGGGGATGTAGAAGCGGTCAGAGGCATCTCTCTGGCCATCGAGAAAGGAGACTTCTTCGGATTCATCGGCCCCAACGGCGCGGGCAAGACGACGACGATCAACAGCATCATGGGACTCGTGTCGTTCAAAGGGTCCATCAAGGTCATGGGTAAGGACGTCGTCGCCGACTACCAAGATGCACGCCGGCTCGTGGGGCTCAGCCCGCAAGAATTCAATTTCGACCGCTTCCTCACAGTGGAAGAATGCCTGCTCTATACCGCCGGCTATTTCGGCATACCGAAAGCCGAGGCGCTGCGCCGATCAGAGAAGTTGCTCAAACGTTTCTCCATCGCGGACAAGCGCAAGAAAAGGGTGGAATCCCTCTCAGGCGGGATGAAGCGACGCCTCATCATCGCGCGCGCCCTCATCCAGGATCCCGAGATCCTGATTCTGGACGAGCCCACCGCGGGAATCGATGTGCAGCTGCGCCGAGAGTTCTGGGACATCCTACAAGACATCAACAAGGAAGGCAAGACCATATTGCTCACGTCGCATTACATCGAAGAGGTCGAGAAGCTTTGCTCGACCATCGGTATCATCAACAATGGACGCATCATCGAGCTGGCCAAGAAGGACAGGATCATGGCCCACCTTTCCAACGAATGCCTCATCATCCGGACGAAGACCAAACCCAAGAAACTGGTCCTCAAAGACGCAGACCTCATCATCCGAACCGATGGCAACACCATCAAGGTCATCGGCAAGAACGTGCGGAAGCGCGCGGCCCGTATCCTCTCCCAGGTGGAGAAGATCGGCATAGACGTAGAGGAGATCGAGATGTCAAGGGAGAGCCTGGAGAACGTCTTCCTCCGCATCACAGAGAGTGATAAAGGTGAATAGGATCGGCCTGTACTGGTTCTCCCGCAGGGAGGTGCATCGTTTCCTCAAAGTCATCAACCAGACCGTCTTCCCGCCGATAGTCTCGTCGTTGCTCTATATCGCTGTTTTCCATTTCGTGCTCGGCCGCAGCGGAGGGACGGACGATTACCTCGCATTCCTCGTGCCCGGATTGGTGATGATGGCCATGGTGACCAATGCGTTCTCCAATAGCTCGTCATCACTGTTCATCTCAAAATGGTCGCACCACATCGGCCATCTCCTGACTATGCCGCTGTCGTATCTCGAGCTCACGCTCGGGTATATCATCGGCGCTATCACCCGCGGCATCGTGTCCGGCGCAGGCATCATCATCGTTCTGGCCTTCCTCGTGCCGGTAGGTTTCGCTCACCCCTTCATCGCGCTGCTCTACCTGTTCATCGGCTGCTTCCTGTTCGGCGCACTCGGCATACTCGCCGCGTTATGGGCAGACCAGTTCGATCATCTCGGAATCTTCTCCACATTCATCATCACGCCGTTGACCATGCTCGGTGGCGTTTTTTATAGCATCCAGACCCTGCCGGAAACGTTCCGTACCGCGACGCTCTTCAATCCTGTCTTCTATCTTGTCGACGGTTTCCGCTATGGCATGGTCGGCGTCAACGACGCACCCATATGGCTCGGCATCCTCGTGACGGGGACACTGTCTGCTATCGTGTTCGCTGTCGTCATCGCACTTCTCCGTGCCGGATACAAGATCCGGAGCTAGAAAAAAAAAGAAAAATAGAAAAAATAATAGTTCACTGTTCCTCGAACAGATAGAGATAATCTGCGTATCCCTCTTTCTCCATGTCCTCTTTGGGGACGAACCTCAAAGCGGCAGAGTTTGTGCAAAATCTCTCTCCAGTAGGCCCCGGACCGTCATCGAAGACATGGCCGAGATGGGAGTCGGCTCCGGCAGAGCGGATCTCGGTGCGCACCGATAACAGCCCACGGTCCTCATGCTCGACAACGCTGCTCTCACCGATGGGCTTGGTGAAGCTGGGCCATCCTGTCCCCGAGTCATATTTGTCGGTCGACGAGAAGAGCGGTTCGCCAGAGACCACATCGACGTATATGCCGTCATCCTTATTGTCCCAGTATTCGTTCTCATACGCAGGCTCGGTGCCTTCCTTCTGGGTCACTTCGTATTGGAGCGGTGTGAGCATATCTTTTAGCTCCTCGTCTGACAGCTTCTTCTTCTCGGTCGCTCCGTCACCGTCCCACACCTTGTCGAGGAAACGGTCGCGACCGGAACCGGAACGATATCGCTTGTACCGTTCTTCGCTCTTCTTGTAATAATCCTGATGATATTCCTCTGCGCGGTAGAACTCCTTGTACGGCAGCACCGCGGTGATGACAGGATGGTCATATTTACCGGATTCATCGATCGCTTTCTTCGACTCCTCGGCGAGACGCTGCTGCTCATCATCATGATAGAAGATGGCTGTCGCGTACTGCTCGCCACGATCCACGAACTGGCCGCCGGAATCGGTAGGATCGATCTGGCGCCAGAACACATCAAGGAGCTCGCCGTATGATATCTGAGCAGGATCGTAATGGACCTGGACCGTCTCGAGATGTCCGGTACGGCCAGCAGAGACATCCTCATAGGTGGGGTCCTTCTCTGTTCCGCCGGCATAGCCAGAGATGACCTCGTAGACTCCCTCAAGCTTCTCGAACGGCGACTCCATACACCAGAAGCAACCACCGGCGAATGTCGCGAGGGAGAGGTTCTCGGGCGGCGGGGTCTTCTTCTCGGGCATGTTATCCAGACTGGTCGTCTTGTCGGAAAGTGCTAGCTTTTCCGTGCCGATAGCCGATTCGCATCCTCCCAGGATGAAAGACAAACCGATTGCCAATGCGATTACGGCAAGCATCATCATATCACCTCGTTCCATGGAAATCCCTCACGATCTTTCTACACATCTTTGAGCAGTTCCTCTTCCTCATGGCCCATCGCGATCGCCGAGATCAGCGAGAGCGCCTTGAATACCTCGACATGCTCGAGGGCGAGATTGGACTTCGTGTGTTCGTCATTCTCTTCCCAATGCCTAGCGCACAGGATATCAGGCTGGAACTGCATCCCTGCGGCATTGAGGTTCTGGTGGTCATTGCGCTCCCTGTTGTAACGGAAGAAGCCACCGATGGCTCTCGAACCCACAGTCATCATCACTTCTTCGGCTGTGATGCCATCAAATAGGTCGATTGTGGGTATGCCTTCCTGGATCACTACGCTCGTCACCTTGACACCAGCGGTGGCGATGTCCATCTTGCGGCGCTCTTTGCTGTTCATGTCCAGGATCTCTTGGCCTGACTCCACCTGTGTTATCGCCGTTCCCATCTCGCCCGCATTGTTCTTGACGAAGACGAAAGGCGTGTCCTTGATTCCGTGCTCGTCGTATTTCTTCTTTGTCTGCGCGATTATCTTATCGACGCTTTTTGCGATACGATCCAGGCCGGTCTTTTCCTTGAAATCGACATCGTCCTGGGACTCGAAGATCGTGCTGACCAGCCAAGGATCAATGCCTATGGCATCTGCGAATTCCCCGAGGAGACGGTTGGCGGCTTCGAAGTGGCCGGACTTCCGACGATGGTACCAGCCGATGGTGGGATTGGGATATATGGGGGTCTCGAGGCCTACGAGTTCAGCAGGCAATGCACCCTTGATGGAATTGTTGAGCATCACGATGTCGGGCACGAAGTCGCCGGTGCGCAGCACAGCACCTTCGCGGATCGGTCTGTGCAACGATATCTCACGACCGGCCGCGGTGGGGAAGGTCTTGACCTCATTTTCTATCTCCGAAGAGAAAGAAACAGGGATGCAGTCATAGCCTGCACCGAGCAACAGGTCTGCCAGGACATGGAGGTTCTCCAGATAGAAGGTGTTGCGTGTGAAGGCCTCGCCTACCAGCATGATGCGTTTCGCTTCTGGGTGATGGCTCTTGAGGAA
The DNA here is from genome assembly GCA_043817075.1 of archaeon. GTDB lineage: Archaea > Nanobdellota > Nanobdellia > Woesearchaeales > JAADFO01 > CAYVGP01. The sequence goes on from JBDRHG010000003.1 coordinate 38,824, forward strand.
ATCCGTGAACCCTTTCCGCGCCTTCTCCTGGCAATAGCAGCTGAGGTTGTTGAAGCCGGACGCGAATGCGTTGGCGTCGATGACGGCCGCTTTGAAACCCGCGTGACGCACGTCGAAGCTCGCGTAAATCGGAGCATGCACACGGGCCAAGGCTTTCTCGAAGAAGGCATCTACCTCATCCTTCTTCTGTTCCATCATCCTTGCGATGCCGTTTATCATGACTCTGGCTCCTTGAACTGCTCCGAACTGACCTAGAATAGTATTGTTTAAATAGTAGTTCATCTTTGTAGTTTACAGAGGTGAATTTTTATGAGAAAAGCAAGGAAATTAGATGTTGTATGTCCAAATAGGAATTGTGTGGCTTTTGATAAACCTGGTCTAC
>JBDRHG010000004.1:0-254711 GCA_043817075.1 archaeon
GCGTCGGCTACACCACGCACTCAATTTTTTATTCTCAAAATATAAGAAATTATTGTCCAGCTCGGGTATCGACACCGCAATTCTCTACGGGTCTCGCTACGCTCGACCCGCAAGGGTTCTTGCGGACCCTCGCACTAAAAAATGGAAAGCAATAGTTAGAGATCAAAAAATATTTGATATGGATAATGTGGTGTTTACACCACATAATGCTTTCAACAGCAAGGAAGCATTAATCAGAATTCTAGACGTAACAATTGAGAACATAGATTCGTTCATAAAGAAACAGGTGAAGAATGAGGTGAGAAAATGAAAATCACAAAAGAAACATCAAAAATATTATCAAAAGAACACAAAAATATCATAAAAGTAGTAAGTGCTTTGGAATCTGAAATAGTGCACATAAAAGATAAAGATATTGACAAAACTTTTTTTAACAAGACAATTGATTTCATAAAGAATTACGCAGATAAGTTCCACCATTCAAAAGAAGAAGACATATTGTTCAAAGAATTTAACAAATGTGCAGAAGAAGGGTGTGTGCATTGCAATCCTGTAGAGCAAATGCTTGTAGAACATGATGATGGAAGAAGAAGTATCAAGAAAATGGAAGAAGGCCTTTCTGAAAATAACAAAGATAAGATAATTGAAGGAGCAAGACATTACATAGAGTTGATAAGAGAACACATATACAAGGAAGATAACATACTCTATCCAATGGCAGATGAAGCAATAAGCGATGAAGTTGAGAGAAAAATGCTAGAAAAGTTCAAGAAAATAAATGCCGAGAGAAAAAAAGATGTTGAGAAATTTGAATTATTTGCAGAAGAAGTGAAATCAGAAAAATTATTGAATCTGGCAAGACCCTATCTTGAAAAGAATGATCTTGGTGTTGGACATACTGAAAGAGTTTTAAATATCTCAAGAAAACATTTTCAAAGACCAGACGAAAGAGATGAATTTATTGATGCTATTGCGATCTTACACGATATTGGAGGGGCTTCAATAAAAGAACAATATGAAAAAGGACCTGGAATAGCAAGAGAGCTAATGACCAAATTACAATTTTCTGAAAAAGAGATTGAAGAAGCATGTGAAATAATCAAAACACACCACAACCAAATTAAGAATCCAACAGAAGAATTTGCTATCTTGTATGATTCTGATCAACTCGTTAAATTAACACCAGAAGAATATTTTTTGCATGAAAAAGAAGGAATTAACTGGAAGAATCTAATTAATAGCTTACATCATCAAACCGCAAAAGATTTAGCAAAAGAATGGCTATTAGAAAGGGGGGAAAATGAATTTTAACAAAAACATAACTGAAATGATTGAATACCCAAAACAAGGTATCTTAAGCAAAGATATCAAAAAAGAGGGGTTAAATATTACTCTATTTTGCATGGCTAAAGGCACTGATATTTCTGAACACACATCGACAAAGCAAGGAATGGTATATGTTATAGAAGGAAAAGGAATATTTAATCTTGAAGGAAAAGATATTGAGATGAAAAAAGGTGTTTTAATCTACATGAAAGAGAATGCAGTCCACTCACTTAAAGCAGAAGAGAACACATCATTCTTATTAGTTCTGATGGATAAAAATAAATAATTTATCTCAATGAATTACTTATCCTCTTTCACTCTAAGAATCTTTGGAAACCTCAACTTAAAGCTGTCTTCTTTTTTATACATCACATCATAACCCACCTCTACTGTTTGTCCATTCTCAATATCTAACTGTCAGTATTTGCCCATACTTTTGGTGTGCAACATAGCGATCATAAAAATCCATATCTCCAGACCTACCATCAGTAGCCGAATTCCAAAACCCCTTATGCCTGAACAATCTACTTCTCAACCACGGAAACGCCTTAAAAATTCGAGGAGCTGTAAACCCCTTCAACTTCTTCGCAATCTCAGGCTTACTAAAAATCCCCATATCCAAATTAATATGCACATGATTATTATCAAAACCAATACAACGATATCGAATACCATAAAATTCCAACGCCTCAACAAGCACAGCATTCGTAAACTCACGAACAGAAACAACATCAAACACCGGATGACAATACTTAACCTTCAATGTCATCATAATCCACACCTCACCAACCGCAGAGCTATACCTCACAGGATTCATTCTCATCAAACATCACCTCAGAAAAGTTTATTAACCAGCAAAAAGAAAGTCATAACTACAACAAATCAGTTTACCACATGCCGATCACTAGCCTTCGACAAGCTGTCTCAAACCCTGCAAGCTCAAAACTTGCAAGGCAGTAATGGCAGGGTCGGCATGCTGGATTTCTCAAGCTTGTAAAGACACAAAAACCCACACAAATAGAAAAAGATTACCCAAAAACCACCGGTGATCGCTCACTACGCTCGCTCAACACCGGTAGGAATACAGATTTAAGATATCTCTTTGTAAATTCAATAGTGCATAAATGAATTTCACATTTGATTCCTAATTTCATTAATAGAGAATAGATGCCATGATAAATAGTGTAGTACGCAGTCGTGAGTTGCCAGTCTCTGCTCTTTGAAGTTTTTACTGTTTCCAACGCTTCTTCAGCTTTGATAAGATAAGCTTCTCTTAAATTATCGCTTGGCTCGACAAGTTCAATTCCTTTCTTTTGGTTTAAGCACCAGTTTATTTGATCCATTTTACAACCCTCCTGACAAATCCTTCTACATCTTTTATTAAGATATGGTTTTCAATTACTTCTTTGAGAAGGATATCGTCACGTATTTCTTTTTCAAAAATATTCATAGGATAACTTTTTATGTTAATGTCAAGCCCATACTTATGGCCTGCTCCTTTAATCTTTTTCTCATCAAATGTTCCAACGATGAACAGGTCGAGATCAGAGTCTTCCTTTTGAATGCCTTTTGCATAACTACCAAAGAGGATTACAATCCCTTGCATAAATTCATTTGCCTTTTCTAGCACTTCCTTGACTAAATGGTTCTTTTCCAGGAATTGTATCTTTTTGTACTGCTCTGTTAAAAGGAGATATTCTCTTGATAAGCTTGACTTCTTTATTGTATAGGTCTTGATCTTGCCTTTTGTCTTTGACTCCAGAATGCCCTTCTTTTCAAGCTTGGCCAGCGTTACAAGGGCTGTCCTTGAGCTCACTTCAAGGAGCTTCTCAACCTCCCTGATGTAGTACTCTTTCTCATAGCCTTTCGTGAATAAGCTAAGGATTCTTAAATCCATATCGTTTACTTTAGTAAGCATATGAGTACATAAGTAAACAATCGTATATAAATGTTTTGGTTTTTAGGGTTAATATGGAACCTTCTAGTTTCTTAGAGAGTCTAAATAGAACTTCTCCTCGATGAATTGTTAACAAAGGCAAACCCCGGAGTACTATTATCCAGGATACTCTTGACAAATTCCTTCTGATGTATTTTCGGTACAAACTCGGCAATCAAATTCTCAGGCCTTGAAGGAGTGTAATAACAAAAACCTGTCACTCGGAGCTATCCTCGGCCTAAAGGCCGAGGTATTACGCTCCTCACATCGATAGACAGTTTTTTGGAACACGAAAGCCACAGACTTTCGGTGCCGAAAATCAAAGATTTTCAATAATACTTATCGTGGAAGAATGAAAAAAAGGGACCTCAATTGGTCCCTGAGATAAAAAGAATAGTTTATTTCTTGCCTTTTTTCGTTTTGCCTTTAGCCTTGGTCGCCGGTGCGGCAGGCTTCTTTGCCTTAGTACTTGTCTTCTTCATCGTCGTCATACTCCTCTTTGTCTTTATCTTCTTTCTCGTAGTCATGTTTCCAGGTTTTTGACATGCGCATCACCTTATCTTATTGCAGTTCTTGCCTTTGGCCTTTTTTCTGACTCCTGTTCTGTCTTTGTTTTTTCTTGGGTGCATACTACATGCAGCCCCTAATGACAATCATACGGTCGGCATCCTGTACCTCGACTGTTCTTCGGTGAACGTGATGAACCTGCTCTTGATCAGAAGTTGCTCTTTCTGCCTAGCCATGACCGGCTCCTCGTTCTCCAGACAAGAGAGATCATACGCTCCGATAGACATCCTTCGCTGGAAGGATTTCATCCGCTCTTCAATAGAATTGGTGGTCGTCATGAGAAAACCTCTGGGAGAAAGATTTTTTTGGCTTGGCTTGGCTTGTGCGGTTCAACGACTCTCGGATCCAATAACCCGATCCGAGTCAAGCAATCATTATACTGTCTGAATATATAAATTTTTCTAGAATATTTGAACTCGAGTTGAAGCTAGGGCATAGAGGTGGGTCATGAAAAGAATGACCGGATACGGCAGACCCGACAGCACTATGCTTTCCTCAGCCTAAGAGATGTGATCGCACCCACGACGGCAGCGACACTCATCACGACGAACATCCCTCTGAACCCGAACGCGGAGCTGGCGATATATCCGCCCGTAAGCGCAGCTATGGCAGTGACGATGTACCGCATCGATTCCCAGTCGCCCCATTCAGACGCATCCTTATCTTTGTCAAGATAGCGGAAATACAATGCATCATAGGCCGGGGCGAGGTGGCTTCAGCGAGACCGAGCACGATCTGGGTCAGTATCAGGGTCATCTGGTCATGCACGAATACGTAGAGCAGACAGCCGAAGGCGGTAAGCAGATATCCATAAGTGACGAGCTTCTCCTTGTGCTTGTACCGGTCCTCCCAATGGCTGATGAGATGCATCACCACGCCAGAGGTGATCATGAATGAGAAATACGCCCAGCTCGCATCCAGGAGGTCTCCTCCGATGTCCTCGACAAAAATGGCATAGATGGGCCCAAGCATGCCCACCGCGAATGTCGCCCAAGTATCCGCAAGAAGGAGTATCTTGAGGCCGCGCTTCATGAACACCCATAAACGATTCTCGTATATAAACCCCCCATCACTTGAAGTGTATGACCCTGTCGCAGAACTGTTCGACCTCTGCCATGCTATCGTCATCGATGCTCGCTTCAGGTGTGAACAGCAGCCCCCCGGCGAGTCCGGCGCGCAACTTGGTCAGCAATATGTGGATATAGCGCAGCCCTCCTGCACCGGGATCCGTGGCCAGGATGGATGCCAACGAATCGAAGAACACGAATTTCCCCCCAGGTACCGCTGCCAGATCGACCGCCAGGATGGCGGAGATCGTCCCGACATCCGACACCGACTTGAAGGTCTGCACATTCGGGAAGCCAGGAATCTTGGTCACGGTTCCAGAGCAGTCGAGCACGACGACTCGGGCAGGGTCAATTCCCCATCTGGGAAAATAGGTCAGCATCTGTTTGGTCGAGCTCTGGGTGACCAAAATGAGGCATGCCATTCCGCCTTCAGAGAGATTCCGGATGATGGAAAGCGCGAGTTCAGAAGCGATCGCAGGAACAGTCTCGACGAGCAACACCCAGCCTCCGTTCACATGGGTGAGGTCCTCACGCAACGGTGTGAGGTCGATCATGGTCCCACCCTGATGACCTCATCGACACGTAAGGCGATGTCCTTGATGAATTTCTTCTGTGCCAGATCGGAGGCGACGTTGAACACAAGCACAAGCCGATTTTCATCGATTTCCTTCTGCACCGTCCGCACCAGGAACTCTGAGAATCGCATGGTCTCGGAAAGAGGTTTGTACAATGTCAACGGAGTAAGAGAATCGATGAAGATGAACTGGCGTTTCGTCGGGAGCTTAGGCAAGGTCACATAGATGGCTCGCACCAAGTCGTCTACCGGGATGTTATCAGGAACATGGATACATCTTTCATGGTCGATCTGCTCATCTCCGACGAGGGCGCTGGCCACATCGACGAAGAACAGCTTCTTGACGTCGATACCTCCAGACTCGAGCAATCCGTAGAGGTTAGTGAACGGTCTGATGAAACTGATGTAGATGCCTGAATAGCCCTCGCTCACAAGATGCTTGACGGTCTCGAGGCTGTTCTCGAAATAGGATGCAGCAGGCAATTCCATCATGATCTTGGCGCCATGCTCATGCTTTCGCAATGTCTTTCTCAGATTCTCAGAGAGCTTCGATCTCCCCGGTTTCACTGCTTTCACCGCCTTCGCGGTTTTCCCTCGTTTCTGCGTCACCATGGTTCAGGAATCACCTTTCTTGATCTTGGAGAGTTTCTTCATCGCGAGCTTGAGGCTGACGACCGTGCGGTCGAATGCCTTGCTCAAGTCTCCGATCTCATCATCGCTGCTCACGTCGGCATGTGCGGTCAGGTCGCCTTTACTGATCCGGTCGATGGTATGCGTCAGTGACTCGAGCGGTTTCGTTACGCGCCAGATGACGATGCTGGCATAGAAGAGGCCTCCGATGACACCGACGAGCATGAGGAAGAATCCGAATTTGATGACGGCAGTGAGACGATTCACCAGATGAGACAGGAATATGGTGATAGACACCGGTTGACCGGCGGCCACATAGGCCTGGATATCCTTGATGATGATGAACTCGGTTCGGATGAGGAAAAGCGCGAGCACGGCGATGAGGCCGATGAGAGTCATCTTGGCCAAGAAGAGCTGTCTTGCGACCGTGAATCGGAAGGATTCGTTTTGACTCTGCGTAGACGGATCATGGGAGAACAATGCCATGGAGAAAAGGAGGTAGGACAGGACCTTGAGCACATAGGCCCAATTGAAATGGAGGTCGTGGAGCGCTGTTGAATTGGTCATCGAGAGATCAGCAGCCATCGCGACGAGAAGGGTCAACAGGATAAGTGCGCCAGGCTGACCTCGTTCCCGCGCAGGACCGAGCGAGTGGACGAACGCCGTGAAAATGAAGATGAATGGTATGTAGGCGAGGGGTTGCCTGAAGAACATCGCCGCACCTGGCAGCACGAGCTGAGGGATAGGGTAGAGCAGCGCGAATGTGATCACGGCGAGCACGATGACCATCAGCGGGCCGACATAGGCCGCGATGAGACTGGGGATGCCCTTGCGGTCGACGAACTGGGGATGGATGAAGAGGTTCGTGAGTATGAGCCCGGAGAACAACAGCCGCCCGACCATCCACATATTTGCGGTGAAGAGACCATGCCCCACCATAGGGATGCCGAATACCTCGAGCGACGCGATGGCATGCACCACGTCCATGAAGCCGTTGGCGAAGAAGGCCAAGGCGATGAAGAGGTAATAGGAAGAGTTGGTATGGGTGAACTGCCTGATGGCTGCGACCATCGCTATCATCGATAGGACGAATCCGATGACTTCAAGCGAGAAGAGACCGTAGAGATTCTCCAAGACAGGGATGCGCAGATGCTCGATGTTGACGAAGGCCAATACTATGAGGAAGACGCCTATGCTCAAGGCCACGATCTGGCTGACATTCACCTTATGGTGATGGGCCTGCGCAAGTGTATGATGCGCATCAGGTGGGTGGTCGGGTGCAGGTAGCATGGTAAGGTCCTCGATGGCTGTCTCAGCCTTCATCAACGAACTGCTCAAGGATGTCGATGCACCCTTGGCGGAAGGAATCGGCTTCAGCCTGCTTCATGATCCCCTCTTTCTCCAGACCGTCGATATAAGAGAGGATGTGCTCGCGGGAAAGTCCTTTCTGTCGAAGCTCGTCGAATACTGCGGCGGCCATGGGTCCGATGGACTCCCGGAACACCAATGCCAAACGCTCTTCCATCGTATCAGACACTTTCCGGGTCACGCCGGTCATGATGCCCTCATAGCTCGAGAGGGAGCCGCCGATGGCGATGCCCGACGACACGATATCATATTTCTTCAATCCTTTGCTGTGGCCGCTGCCTCGCATCTTGACGATGTTGAGCACATGGCGGAGCTCACCTTGCATCTCGACGAAGCGTAGCATGAGGATATTATCGGTGATGGTGGACAGGTTGTTCTCGGAGAACCCCGAGGAACCGACAGAGGATCCGGACGTCGCGGTGAACATCGATGTGACCCCTCTGCTCTTGAGGTAGATGTTTAGGCGGTTGGAAAAACTTTGGAACTCCTCTGCGATGGAGGAGTTGGCTATCGCCGACAAGGAATCGACCACGCACCGCAAGATATCTCTCTTCTCGATGAGGGTCTGGATATCAGCGAGATGTTCCTCGAGCAGATGCTCGGCAGGGAATGCGCAACGTATGGTCAGAAGCCCTTTCTTCTCGTATACGGCCAGGTCCCATCCGAAGGCCTTGGCATTGCGGAGGATCTGGTCACGGCTCTCCTCGAATCCCAATAGTAGACAACGCTCGCCTTTCCGGAGCCCGTCCAGGAGGAATTGTATGCCAAAAAGGGATTTTCCTGTGCCGGTCGAGCCGGTGACGAGTGTCGTCGATCCCTGGAAGAGACCTTTCGAGATGAGACCGTCCAGGCTCTTTATGCCGGTGGACACTCGCGTGGAGGTGGATTTGTTGTCGAGAGAGACCCGGAGCTTGGGGTAGACGATCAACCCGCTCTTCCCGATCTTGAAGAACAGGTCTTCGGTGTGATAACCGCGACCCCGCATCTTGATGAGCTGGAGGCGCCGCTGCAACTCGTCTCCGATCTTGATCTGGTCTACGCGTAAGATGGCGTCAGAGATGAACTCTTCCACACCGTAGATGGAATATTCGCCCGGTGGCCTGACTTCACTGGTGAGTATGGTGGTGCAGCCCAACGTCGCGAGCATCTTACCGAGCTCGAAGATGAATCGCCGGATACGTGCTGGGTCGTCTAGCTGGTAGGCGATCGCGGTGATCGAGTCCAGGCAGAGCCTTTTGGCATGGGCTGCCTGGACCTCTTTTTCGATGTAGGAGAGTATCCGTTTTTCGTCGAATTTCTCGACATTGTATTGATCACGGAGATCCATGATCTTGACCTTCTCTTCCTCGATGGCCTTCCGGTCGTAGAAGTCGAGGGACTCGAGGTTCTTCAGCGTCTTGAAGAGAGGCTCGGTCAGGGTGATGTACAGCCCAGTTTCTCCCTCTTTGATGCCGTGGAAGAGCCACTGGAAGGAGAAGATTGTCTTGCCTGAACCGGACGAACCCGAGAGCAGCACGACAGCACCTGTAGGAAAGCCTCCATGGAGCAGCTTATCGAGGGCCGCGATGCCGGTGGAGGATGAGAGATGGACATCATGGTCTGGATGATGATGCGCCTTCGATTCATCGACGCCTTCGGGAGCTGACGGTAGCACGATAGGAGGGAGATTGATGGCAGGTGGCTTTGCCTGGAGAGTTTTCTTGATGGGAATAGCTTTTGAACGCCCCTGCTCAGAAGCCTTATTTTGAGAGGATGCTTTAGAACCGGTCTTCAGGGATCCCTTCGATGGAGAAGGACCAGCAGCCCGCGCCCCTAGGCTACGCTTCCCGGAGCGCGCTGCCGCTGGAGAAGGCCTCTTTTTTCTCGAACCCATATATATCGGAGGCAAGCAACGCTCTATAAATACTTTTCTTTAGGCTGAGAGGGACAAGACAGGATTCATCCCTTTCCGATGCCCCTTTTTATATCAGAGAACAATGATTCAATCCGTTCAGGAGCCTTGAGATGATGCTTGGAGCCAGATATCTTGTGCATATCATCATACAGACTTTGAGCCTTCCGGGATGTGTCTGCAGCCTTCTTGATCCCCCCCTTCTTGAGCATGGCTTCGGCTGCCCGTAATGAGAAATAGAGCTCTGTGTCGATATGTCGGACGGCCTTCTTGTCGGATACTTTCTGTGCAGGTTAATCTTGATTTGAGACTCGTTGTAAGAATCGGCTGAAGGACTCACCAGGATTCGACACGGATCTGGCCATCCGAGAAACCGAGGTCCTTGAGCGCAAGCTTGGTGTTCTGGACCATCGCTGGAGGTCCGCAGATATAGCCCAATCCTTCAGGTGCTTGGATGATCCGTGGGAGTATGCTCTCGGCCCGTCCGCGTTCGCCGTTCCAGTCCGGCGCTTCCCGGCTGATGGTCGGCACATAGGAGAATCTTTCGTGGTCGCGGGCATAGCCTTCGAGCTCTTCACGGAAAGCAAGACATTTCTCATACGAGACTCCTTGGATGAAGACCACTTCTATATCCATGTCGTCTTCGATGATCTTCCTCACCATAGACATGAAAGGTGAGATGCCTGCTCCGGCAGAGATGAAGGTGATGCGTTTGGCCGATGTATCCAGGACGAAATCACCTGAAGGGCCGATGACCTGCATGGGCTGACCGACATCCTTGGAGAACAACGCGGATGTGAACGTGCCGGTGTCGGTCCTCTTGATGAAGAATTCTAGCACATCAGGATTGTTGGGGGAGGACGCGACAGAGAACGCCCGCTTCTGGACGACCGGATCATCGCGGATGCCCATGGTGACGAACTGGCCTGCGACGAAGGGCATGGGCTGGAACAGCCGCACCGAGAAGATGGCGAGCCTGTCGGTGAGCATGGTCTTGCCTGACAGTTCTCCATCGATGATCTTCGGTATGGGGATCATGAGCCTCGCCTACTGTCTTACCTGTTCCTCGTCTGTTTCCCTGATTCTAACAGATATTTCTCGACCTCGATCGCGGCCTTGCAGCCGCTGCCAGCGGCGGTGACGGCCTGCTGGAAATGGAAATCGTGGACATCACCCGCAGCGAAGATGCCTTCGACGCTGGTATGCATCCATTCGTCTGATTTCAGATACCCTTTATCGTCGAGGTCCACCACACCTTCGAAGGGTTTGGTGTTCGGGATATGACCGATGGCCAGGAACATGCCGTCCGCCTTGATCTCCCGGGTCTCGCTGCTCTTGGTGTCTTTGAGACAGAGACCGGTCATGACCTTGTCGTCGCCGAGCACCTCTTCGATGCCGGCGTTCCAGATCACTTCGATCTTGTCATGAGCGAGGACACGGTCCTGCATGATTTTGCTGGCGCGGAACTCGTCCCGGCGATGGATGATGATGACCTTCTCTGCGAAGCGCGTCAGGAACAGCGCCTCCTCCATGGCTGAATCCCCGCCACCGATGACCGTGACGGTCTTGCCGCGATAGAATGCGCCGTCGCAGGTGGCGCAGGCTGATACACCCCGGCCTCGGTATTTCTTCTCGGATTCCAGTCCGAGCCAACGTGCCGATGCACCGGTGGCGATGATGATGGATTGTGCGTCATGGGTCTTGCCGCCGATCTTGACCGAGAAGCCACCATCATCTTTCGTGGTGATGGAACCCACAGCCCCTGAGATGAAACGGGTTCCGAAACGCTCCGCTTGCTTGCGGCAGTTCGCGATGAGGTCTGGACCTTTGATGCCTTCAGGGAATCCCGGATAGTTCTCGACCTCGGTGGTCAGCATGAGCTGGCCTCCAGGTTCCATGCCTTCGATGAGGATGGGTTCAAGGTTGGCCCTCGCAGTGTAGATTGCGGCGGTCAGACCGCTGATGCCTCCTCCGATGATGATGACGTTCTCCATGGGTTTCACCTACGTATTTATGATGTTTTGATCATGTGTGGATTAAATGAGCATCGTGCACCGATATGAAAAACGGACCGGTTCGCCTGCGCCTACGGGCGTAGCCAACGGATCTCCCAATATGATACTGCGCCTTCGTCGTCCACGACGCCGATCATGAGACGCTTCTTCGTGCTGTGCGCGACGCGGTTCTTGGCGGCGAATTCATGCCAGGTCTGGGTGCCCCCCTCATGCACCGGATAGATGACCCATCTCGCATGGTCCTCGCCGGGTTTGACGCCGCGGTCATAGACACGGAAATCAGCGCCGAATTTCAGCGCGGTCTTGACGATATAGCCTCGCCCTCGGAGATCACGGTAGACACAGAACCGCACCCAGAAATTTGGCTGGAGCCGTCGCGCCTTCCGCAAATAGCGATCGCCATCATACGGTTTGCCGCGCCTGTCTGTCACTTCTATCTTCTTCTTGTCCAGGAGATAGAACCCTTCGATGAGGGATATCTGCAGCTTGCCTTCCTGAATCTCACCAAAGCGGCTCTGGTCATAGAGCAGTCTCGCTTTGTCGTCGAGATCGATGAAGATCGAGTGGTCGTCCAGGACGCCGATGGGAAGCTTTGTCATGCCCTGGCAGAACCCGGATTTGTATATAAACTTGTTGGTGGAAAGCGTTCAGGACCTGCTGAAGGGCCAGAGGAATTTTCTCCGGTCCCAGTTCTTCGCAACATGCTTGACATTCTCAGGATGTTGGGCGTAGGCATCCAAATCGACTTGGAAACTGCCCTTATAATGGTAGTGTTGCTTCTTGTTGTCATAAGGATAGATGTAGACCAAAGGGATATCTCTTCCACATTCATGAAAAACATGAGAGAATGTCAATGCTATCTCGAGGTATTTCTTCCGGAGCTCCTTATTAGTCAACATCCGCTTAAGCTCCAGGAGATGATTCGCGCCGAAGTAGATTCCGATGTGCGGCACGTAGCCGAGCCGCTGATGCCGCTGGGCGATGCCATGTTCGGCTTTCTGCGCGTTGACCGCATCTCGCGCTCCCAAGGTGTATTCAGGCATTTTCTCGTACAACCATTCTTCGAATTGCTTGCCCAGCATTTGGGAATCGGTCGCTTCCCCTTGTTGTTCCACGAGACCGCTGTTCCAGAAGAAATCCGATAGGATATGAAACACCCCGGTCGCTCCGACCGACAGGCCTAATTTCAAGAAGCGACGACGCGTCATATCCGGGTTTGAGGAGAAGAACATCTTGAAGGGAAGGACTACACTCGTTGCCCCGCCGATGATTTCCAGAAGACGGGAGGAGAGGGATAACAGGGCCTTCTTCTGGTCACGATTGTTGATGAGTCGCACTTCATTTTCCCATCGAGAGTCAGTTACGTTTGTGTCCCCTACGTATACAGGACATTTCTGCTTGAAGGGACGAGGACCTAGGCTCGATTGTTCAAAACGTGAAGGAACATGGACATTCCCGTCGAAAGCCTCTGAGATGATGCAATCGAGCTTGATGCTCTCTGGAATGGCATCGACGAACTTGTCATGGGTTTCAGCGTTGATATAGTAGAACGCTTGTCCTGTCCTGACCGGTAGATATGACATGAGCTCTCTGTTCTCACTGTTTATTTATGGATTTTGTTTTAGAACCTTCCGCACGCCAAAGCCTTAATAAACGTCACCTCACCCCCAGCATGCATGGAACTCACATTCCTCGGCACATCATGCATGGTGCCGACAAAGGACCGCAACCAGCCCGCCCAACTACTCACCCATAAAGGGGAGAATATCCTCATCGATTGCGGCGAGGCCACCCAACGACAGATGAAGATCCTCGGCATCAAACCGTCGCGTATCACCCGCATACTCATCACCCACTGGCATGGCGATCATGTCCTGGGCCTGCCTGGTCTCATCCAGACCATCGCGGCATCGGATTACGAGGGGACATTACGCATCTACGGTCCTGAGCACACCGCCGAGAAGGTCAGGGCCATGAATGATATCTTCAAATTCGAGGAGCGGATCAGGATCGAGGCTGTCGATGTCGAGGACGGCATCGTCGCCGAGACTGACACACTCATCATCAGCGCGTTGCCGATGCGCCACCGCATCCGCTGCCTGGCCTATCGCATCGAGGAGAAGGACAGACGGCGCATCAATATGAGCAAGATGAAGAAGTTAGGGATGGAGGACGGACCCCATCTCGGCCGTCTCCAGCGGGGAGAGAGCGTTGAATGGAAAGGTAAGGCTGTGGCGCCTGATGACATCACGTATATAGTGAAAGGGAAGAAAGCGGCTTTCGTATTCGACACCCTCCCATGCAAGAATGCCGTGGAGATCGCGCGGGACGCCGATCTGTTGGTCTGCGAGGCGGTGTACGCAAACGATCTCGAGGAGAAGGCGGCAGAGTACAAACATCTCACCTCAACACAGGCAGCGCAGATTGCCAGCAGCGCTGGTGTCAAGAAACTCATTCTCACCCATATCAGCCAACGTTACAAGGTCCCTGATGAGATATTGCACGACGCTAGGGATGTCTTCCCAGACACTGAAGTGGCGCACGATTTCTTCAAGGTCAAAATCTGACATAGAAATGGATGAGACAGAACAGAGAACAGATTCTCAGTTGTTCGCCTCTTTGGCCGCGAGCCTGATGTCCTCTTCCTTGATGGTCTTTCTGCCTGCATGCTTGGCATATTCCCAAGCGCTCGCTGACAGTTTGAGTCCGTAGATTTCTAGCGCTTGCTTGAGCGAGGCTTTGGCGCCCTCGGAGACGCGTTCTGCTCCAGATTCCTTCATGACTTTTTCCATTGCAGCGAGAGGAAGTAATCTTTTCGGCATATCATCACCATAACATTGATATATCCGCCCCCTCTTTCTGATTATATAAAGGTTTCTAAAAGGTGGACAGCAAGGGCGTGATGTCATGATCAATGCGAAAGCGAAAGGGACGAAGGGTGAACGCGACCTGACCGCGATGTTCTGGGAGGCTGGCTGGGCCGCCATCCGATCACCTGGGTCTGGCGCCGCGCGCCATCCGAGCCCCGACATCATCGCCGGCACACCCGAACGGAAAGTGGCCATCGAGGCCAAGGTCACCAAGGACAAGGTCAAGTATCTGACCGATGAAGAGATTGAGCAGCTACGGGAGTTCTGTGAGGCATTCAATGCCGAACCATGGGTCGCGGCGAAGTTCGGCTCAGCGCCGTGGTTGTTCATGACGATCGAGGATCTCGAGAAGACTGAGAAGGCCTATGTGATCAGAGAGAAGGATGCGCGATTGAAGGGTTTGTTGTTCGAAGAGCTCATAGGTGTATGATGTGGATGGTTCGGGTTTTCTGGAGCAAATAGAAGAAAAAAGGAAGAGAAAAAAAGGAATTATCTTCGCTTGTTGAGCTTTCGTTCAATGATCTTCTCTTCAGCTTCGATCTTGAGCTCTTCTTTCTCAATCTTACGGACAAAAGCCTCGATATTGAGGTCGATGCGTGCGATGCGTCGCTCGAGAAGCACGAGTATGCGCAGACTATAGACAATGGCCGCCAAAGTTCCGATGATGATGGCGAGAATGACCCCGAGAATGTTCTCTTCCATGATCAGTCACCTCATTTTTTTAATTTAATGTGATTGGTTGGTTAAAACAAACCTCATATAAAAAGGTTTCTGTTGGTTCTCGTCACAATACAACACAAAGAAGCCCTTTAATCTTGGTTGGGGTGACCCCTTCATTTCCTATGGAATCTTGATGTTGTATTGTGGTGGTTATCTGATCGCCCTCATCTGAATGACCTTCTGAAAGCTGATTCGAATCGGTTGGTTGTTCTTTCTATTGCTTCTGTTCTGTTGATTATTTTTAATCATGACTTTTTCAATAGTTGTGTTGTATTAGATTTTTTCAATTGTGGTTGTTTTGTTATCTTTATTATTATTGTTATTTTATATTCTTTATTTATTATTTATTTATCGTCTATTATATTATTATTATCTATATAGAAACTAATCATTATTATTATTATGAAAAAAACTAAAAAAACAAACCACACAACAGAAAGCACACAATGAAAAACACATATAGCAAACCACACAACAAATCACAATGAAGAAAACAAGCCACAAACGAAGAGAACAAAAAGAAGGACCACCACAACCCCTGAATAATCTCCATAGGAAACCAAGGGGTGTCTGTACACCTAGAATACAAATCTATTTATACCTTCGCTTCTTCTGGAAACGTCCCGTGACCGACAAAGGACTCAGAGGCTTCTTCGAGACGTTTCTTGCTAAAGGATCCATCTTCTTGGACAAGAAGGTCCTGCAGAGCGGCTACACACCAGAGACTATCATGCATCGAGATAAGGAAGTGCATGCGATCGCCCAAATCATGGCACCGGCGCTCCGCCTTGAAAAACCATCCAATCTCTTCATCTATGGCAAGACCGGCACAGGAAAGACACTCTCCATCAAACACACGACATCGCAGCTCTACGATCTGGCTGTCCAGAAAGGGCTTCCAATCAAGCTTCTCTATCTGAATTGCAAGCTCAAGAAGGTCGCCGACACAGAATATCGCATCGTGGCTCAACTCGCGAGGGAATTTGGCAAAATGATTCCCTCCACCGGTCTTCCTACGGACGAAGTCTACAAGATATTTTTCTCTGCGGTGGATGAGAAGAAACAACTCGTCATACTCGTGCTTGACGAGATTGACCAGCTCGTCAAAAAAGCGGGCGATGAGATACTCTACACGCTTACCCGCATCAATGACGATCTGAAACGTGCCCAGATAACCATCATCGGGATTTCCAATGATTTGCTCTTCTCCGAATCCCTCGACCCTCGAATCAAGAGCTCTCTCTCAGAGGAAGAGTTGCTCTTCGCTCCCTACAATGCAATACAGATCCAGCAGATCCTCAAAGAGCGCGCCAAGGTGGCGTTCAAACCCGAAGTCATAGCCCAAGGTGTCATCGAGAAATGCGCAGCTTTTTCGGCGCGGGACCACGGTGACGCTCGTAGAGCATTGGAACTCCTCCGTGTCGCAGCAGAGCTGGCGGAACGAAAGGATTCAGAACAGGTGGTGCTCGAACACCTTGATGAGGCAGAGGACAAGATCGAGAGGGACAGGGTCATGGATGTCCTGGTCACGCAGCCTAAGCAGCATCAGCTTGTGCTCTACGCATTGCTCGACCTGGTCGGAAGCAACAAGGGACGCCTCTTCACCGGCGAGATATATGAATTGTACAAATCACTCTGCCCGAAAGCATCCTTACGTCCGCTCACACAACGACGAGTATCGGATGTCCTCAACGAAATGGACATGCTCGGCATCATCAATGCAAGGGTGATCTCCAAAGGCCGATATGGGCGGACCAGGGAGATCACGAGTTCTCTTTCCCCCTCAGTACTTCCTAAGGCGCTGGCTACTCTGAGGGATGACATCGGACTCTGAGGTTAACATGACCGACGATATCTTGGAGAAGAAGAAGGCATTGGTCGCCCTTTTGATGCAGAAGGGCATCATGACACAGCCCGACACCCTTACCTCACTTGCCTCTGGGCAAGATCTGGATCGGCTCTTCGCTCTTGCACAACAGGGTGCTGTCTCCTCAAAGGACCTCATCGATCCTGCAAGCGTCAGGTCGGTCCTCGAGGCGGAGCCCTCACACCGAGACTCCGCTTCAGATGCCTCTCGACTTTCATCTCCTGATGCGACTTCCGATGCATCTCCTGATACGGCACCAGATATGACTCCAGATACAGCTCCAGATAATACCCCTAATCCAGCAGCACCAGGGATTCCATCGGAAGGATACTCTTCTGTCACGCTACCCGAAAAATTGTCCATTCCCATCCCTAATCCTGAACTGGGAGCCCCCCAACCGCACGAAGCCTTCCCTCTCAACATCATCACGTCATACAGGGAGGACAGCAAGAAACGGGAGGTCAAAGACTTCGTGGCATACTTCAATGCGCGGTATCAGGCCATCTCCTCCATGCTCGTGCTACGGCATGAACTCTCAAACCCTACTTCTATCGCAAGACTGCAAGGAAAGCCAGAGAAGGAACGTGTGGCTTTCATCGGTGTGGTCATGGAGGTCAAAGAGACCAAGAACAAGAACATCCTCATCACCATCGACGATCCTTCGGGCAAGACGACGGTGCTCGTCTCGAACAACAACCGTGAGCTGCTCACCGAGGCTAAGACCCTCGTCCCTGATGAGGTCATCGGTTTCTCCGGCGTCATCGGCCGCGGCCTGATCTATGCCGACAACATCATCTGGCCAGACATCCCATTGACAAAAGAGCTCAAGAAATCACCGGACGAGGTATATGCCATCTTCCTCTCAGATGTGCACGTGGGGAGCAAGGAATTCATCGAAGATAAGTTCGACCGATTCATCGAATGGATCAATGGTCGCATCGGCAACCCCGAACAGAGGGAGATGGTCAGCAAGATCGGATACGCCTTCATCATCGGCGATCTCGTGGACGGCATCGGTGTGTACCCGAATCAACAGGCCGGGCAGAACATCCCTGATATCTATGCCCAGTACAAGAGATGCGCAGAACTTTTCGCTCGCCTCCCAAAACACATCAACATCATCGTGTCGCCGGGCAACCACGATGCCCTGCGTCTGGCAGAACCCCAGCCCGCCATCCCAGAAGATATCGCTCCTGATCTCTGGGCGCTGCCGAATGTGAAGATGGTGTCGAATCCGGCTTGGGTCAACATCAACCAGAAGGACGGCTTCCCTGGATTTGACGTGCTGATTTACCATGGATACTCCTTCGACCACTATATCGCTCATGTCGAGGATCTTCGTCTCAACCATGGCTATGACCGGCCCGACCTCATCATGAAGTTCCTGCTCAAACGTCGTCACCTCGGGCCGACACACACATCCAGGCCTTACATACCATCTGCCAAGGACTCGCTCGTCATCGATCGTGTTCCGGACTTCTTCATCTCCGGGCACATCCATAAGACATCGATATCCGATTACCGTAACATCACCATGGTCTGCAGCTCCTGCTGGCAATCCAAGACCGATTTCCAGGAGAAGGTAGGTCATCATCCTGAGCCTGCTCGCGTCCCGCTGGTCAATCTCCAGACGAGGGAGGTCAAGATACTCAAGTTCTGATCACCATGCCGACCGAATCCCCAGACATGGAAACGTACTTTTCCAACATCCAAAAAGAGCTCGATAGCGCCCACGCCTTGGCGAAACAGGCCCGACAGAGGGGTTATGACCCAGAGAAGCACGTCGATATCGTGCTCGCCAAGAACATGGCGGAACGGGTCGAAGGTCTCATCTCCACAGTCGCGCCTCAACTGAAGGGGACGCGGATGACTGAACGCATCCAGGAGCTTGAAGAGACGTATGGTGCGTTGTCCTGGGAGGTCGGTCTCAAGATCGCCGAAGAGGTGGCACGTCAGGAATTCTGCACTTTTTCCTCTCAGAAAGAGGCCATGGAGATCGGCATTAGGGTCGGCTTCGCTTATCACACTGTGGGAATCGTCTCTGCGCCTCTGGAGGGTTTCATCGAGCTGGTGCTCAAGAGGACCAAGGAGGGAAAAGAATATTTCAGCATCAAATTCGCCGGTCCCATCCGTGGTGCTGGAGGTACGGCTGCGTCTTATTGTGTCATCTTATCGGATTATATCCGCCACAAATTCGGCTTCGCTGCCTACGACCCCTCTGAGAATGAGATCAGCCGTTTCATCACAGAGCTCCAGGACTATCATGAGCGTGTGACCAATCTCCAATACAATCCAAGCCCTGAGGAATTGCGTTTCCTAATAGCCAATGTCCCGGTCGAGGTGGATGGCGATCCGAGCGAAGTATTCGAGGTGTCCAACTACAAGGACCTGCCCCGCGTCGAGACCAACCGTATCCGCTCAGGTGTCTGTCTCGTCGTCTCCATGATCGCGCTCAAGGCACCGAAGATTTGGAAGCGTCTCAAGAAATTGGGGAAGGATTTTGATCTGGAATGGACATTCCTCGAAGAGTTCCTCAAGATACAGAAGAAGGTGAAGGCCAAGCAGGAGAAATCCACCTCTGAAGGCTCTAAGCTGACCCCCAATCATACCTACATCGCCGATCTCGTAGCGGGCCGTCCGGTCTTGTCCAATCCCATGGCCAGAGGAGGTTTTCGCCTGCGCTATGGTCGGGCACGCATATCAGGATTCTCTGCCGCATGCATACACCCGGCGCTCTCTTTCATCCTCAATAGCTATATCGCGACAGGGACCCAGCTGAAGGTGGAGCGTCCTGGAAAGGCCACTGCGGTCACCTTCTGTGACAGCATCCAAGGACCTGTTGTCCTGCTCAAGGATGACTCTGTCGTGGAGCTCTCTGATGTAGAGCTCGCAAAACAGCTGTCTACTAAAGTCAAGGAGATCCTCCAGCTCGGCGACATCCTGTTTTGCTACGGAGATTTCTCTGAGAATGGCCATTTTCTCTGCCCTGTAGGTTATTGCGAGGAATGGTATGGTCAGGAACTGATCAAGGCCATAGAATCCAAGCATGGGAACCGTGATATCGCCGCAGCTGCGGCAGATGTCGGGATTCCCGCATCCGCACTCACATTGCTCGTGGAAAATCCCCTCTTGACCAAACTGTCGTTCCGGGCATCGATGGCCTTGTCGCGAAGCTTAGCTCTTCCGTTGCATCCGACCCACACCTATCACTGGACCGCGCTGATGCCTGCAGACCTCCAACTCCTATCAACGTGGATCAGGAAGCACACTACCGTTCCGATGACGCGTCCTCAGGAACTGGTCCTGCCCCTAGATGGTGAGTGCAAGTTCGTGCTGGAGAATCTCGCCATGCCTCATGGGATGAGGGCGCAGCAGGTCGTGTTCTCTCCTGATGTCGCCGCCTCCCTGCTTCTCTGTCTCGGTCTCTATGGTGATAAGGCCAAGGACTGCGGCATCATCGATGGTGAGGACGTGTTGGCGATGGTCAATCGTCTCGCCGGTATCCCGATCCGCGATAAGTCAGGCACATTCATCGGTGCACGCATGGGCCGTCCTGAGAAAGCCAAGCAACGGAAGATGGCAGGCAGCCCTCATGTCCTCTTTCCGGTGGGTGAGGAGGGCGGTCGGCTACGGAGCTTCCAGGCAGCGCTAGAAGTAGGCAAGGTCACTGCGGATTTTCCTCTGTTTGTCTGTCCGTCTTGTCAGACCGAGACTGTATATTCAGTATGCGACGCATGCGGATCCGATGCTGAGCAGCAGGAATCGACAGAATCGGATGCCAATAACGGCAGGTATTATTCCTCCAACGGACCGAGGTCGTATTCGAACCGTGCCATCCCTATCTCCCGATACTTCTCCTCAGCCACCAAGCTGCTCGACATGAAGATGTATCCTGATCTCATCAAAGGCGTACGCGGGACCTCCAATAAGGACCACAGGCCTGAGCATCTGGCGAAAGGCCTATTGCGGGCAAAGCATGACATCTACGTCAACAAGGACGGGACCACCCGCTATGACATGAGTGAGATTCCGATAACCCATTTCAAGCCTGCGGAGATAGGGACGACGGTGGAGACATTGATCGGTCTCGGTTACACCCATGATGCGAAAGGAAATCCGCTCATCTCGTCTGATCAGGTCATCGAGCTCAAATGCCAAGACCTCATTCTGCCTGGGCAATCATATACTGATCAGTCAGCCGATGCCGTGCTGCTCAACGTGTCGCGTTTCGTCGATGAGCTGCTAGAGAAGTTCTATCGGGTGCCTCCATTCTACAATGCTACGGGTCCAGAAGACCTCGTAGGTCAGCTTGTCATCTGCCTCTCACCTCATACGTCTGCAGGCATCGTCGGCCGTGTCATCGGATTCTCCCGCACCCAAGGGATGTTCGCGCATCCGCTCATGCATGCGGCCATGCGACGCGATTGCGACGGCGATGAGGCCTGCGTCATGCTTCTCATGGACGGTCTCCTCAATTTCTCACGCCAATACCTCCCTGACAAGCGCGGTGCGAAGACCATGGACGCTCCGTTGGTATTGACCACCAAGCTGGTACCGTCCGAAGTGGATGACATGGTGCTCGGCATGGATATCGCGTGGAAGTACAAACTCGAGCTATACGAAGCGGCAGAGAAGATGAAGAACCCCTGGGATGTCAAGGTCGAACAGGTCGGCGCATATATCGGGACCGAACGGCAATATGAACACATGGGCTACACTCATGAGGTCTCCGACCTCAATATCGGTGTGGTGACGTCCGCCTATAAGACACTTCCTTCGATGGAGGAGAAGCTCAAAGGCCAGATGGAGTTGGCAGAGAAGATACGGGCCGTCAGCGCATCCGCTGTGGCTGCCTTGGTCATCGAGAAGCATTTCCTCAAGGATACGAAAGGCAATCTCCGCAAGTTCTCCCAGCAGCAGTTCCGTTGCGTCAACTGCAATGAGAAGTTCCGGCGTCCCCCTCTGATCGGCCGCTGCACCAATTGTCAGGGCAGGCTCATCTTCACCGTGTCCGAAGGCTCGGTGATCAAATATCTTGAGCCCAGCATCAGTCTTGCCGAGAAATATGATGTGCCGGCATACCTCAAGCAGACCCTGAACCTCGTCAAGAGGCGTGTCGAATCTGTTTTCGGCAAAGACAAGGAGCGCCAAGAGGGTCTCGGCAAATGGTTCGGCTGAACGGACAGGCAATGCTGACCAGGAATGTCAGAATATGATGTTCAATCGGTAAATTGTGTGTTATTGATCGCCTGGGCATGAGGGATGCCGTCGACCCTGATCACGTTGTCGTCTTCGATGAGGCCCATATCACTAGCCACTTTGATTGATCCCTCTCCGACTAGATTGAGGATGTGGGCTGATGCCATGAGGCCCTTTAATTCCTCGGTTGATGCTTGGTTGCCGGTATAGAAAGGGGATGTGAGATCGAGCACACGATTACCTTCTTCGAAGATCTTCCCAAGAATGTCGGTGTCGCACACCGCGAGCACCTCTCGTCCTTCGCGCCTGTGCAGTTTGATGGTGAATGGCTGGTCTGTCATGGTCGATCATGACTCTAGATCTTGGTCTTGATGCTATTCCTGGCTCCGCAGGCCAGGCATTGGATGAACGCTATTGATCCGTGCTTCTCCAGTTTGGTGTCTGGGCTCTTGCAGGCCGGGCAGAACACGAATTGCGACGTGTATTGCTCGATCTTCTCATTGATCCGCGAGGCGGGGATCTTGGAGCCCATGATGAGCGCGCTCTTGGTCAACTCGCCTGGTGTCGCCACCTCTTTGAGTATGTATTTGAGCACATGTTGGGGATCACGTCCGAGGGTCTCAGCGATGGCGTAGAAATTGCTGATCACAGTCCTGTTACCCTGAAGATGACCTCGCACCTTGGGTATCTCAAACCGTTCCATGGTCTCCACTGATTGCGGAAGCCTTTCACGGCCTTTCTTGAGCATGTCTTCGTAATCCATTGTCTGTCGAAAACCCTGATTCGTTTAAATAGTTTCCCCTTACTGGCCTCTCCGGCTCTCAGAGAGCACGTCAATAGAAAGGTTTATAATACTACAAGATCAATATTTGTCCTTGATGGGTGCAAAAAAAAGGCCTTCTCCTAAAAAATCTCAGGTCAAGACCAAAAGCGACTTCGAAGAGGTTCGGAACCGCATCCTCAAAGCGCTTGAGGATAAGAAGAAGGACCAGAACGCGCTCTTCTCCCTAGCCAAGGAATTCTTCCGTGAATATCTCAAGGTGAAGTACGCATTCACTTTCGAGGATGCGGCTGAGAAGGTGCAGAAAAGGTCGATCGATGCCGTCACCAAACGGCGTGGGATCGAATTCCTCAACGCGCTGGCCGATATGGAATACCGTCAGACCATCCAGCCAAAACAGGTTGCGGTTCTCGAAGAGGATTTCCGTGCCATCATGTTTGCGCTCTCGCATGCAGAGGCCGCCCATAAGAGGCCGACTGCCAAACAACATATCGCACACAAGGTCAAGGAGTCGACAGGACGGTTCTTCAAACTGGCTGGCATATTCAGAAGCATGGAACCTGATACAGATGAAGGGCGGACATTACGTGCAGAGATCGACGGGGCATACCTCAAGCTCGTTGATGGTGACACCAAGGCCGCTGAGGGGCTTTACCTGTCTGCCCTGGCGATCTATCGTCGTCTCCTCAACGAGGAGCGGCACCGTTTCTATCCCAAGCTCCACGCCCTACGCACATCCATCACGAAATCCGTCTCCTTGCAGAAGCATATGGAAATCCTTGTCAAGGAGGTCGAACGGAACGCTCACAACAGAAATCCTGCAGGCGTCAGGCGTATCTATAAGCAGGCACTGAGTCTCTATCATGATTTGCCCGAGCATGTCAAAGATTCGTATTATTCCAAGCTTATGGATCTTCGTGCCCGCATCGCGTGAATCATCTTCTATCTTCGACAGCGCCGTTTATCTCATCTTTTTTCAACCCATTTCGCTGCGGATCAGCAGCCTAGGAGAAACTGCCGAACAGCATCCGTATCTGGTGCCATACGTCGGCGAACCATTGGCCTATGATATGGAAGAATCCAGGGCTATCCAACGGGATCTCGAGATCCGTGTCGGCGATGGAGATGATGTATTTGCATCCTTCTGTGGTCTGGTCTATGAGCCTCTCTGCGATGGCGAACTGATTGTTCTTCGTCGCCTCCTTGGCCTGTTCGAGGAGCTCGCTGAGTTCGAGGCATTCAGGGTTCTGTTGGAGGAGGTCCTGTGTGAACGCGATCTTGGTGTTGAGCTGGCTACGGTTCTCTGCCCCTTTCTCGAGAGAGTTGATGTAGAATTTGACGATATCGGTGTATTCTGGCGAGCCCACATTTGCGATGATGCTGATCTCATAGCTGCCGTAGGTCCTGTATGCATCCACATAGAGGAAATTGTCCATGGATTCTCCGGGTTTGAGCGTCTCGATGTATGTCCGGTTGAAGGAGATGTTGATGCCGTCGACGCCGACCATTCCGGATAGGTATATCTCTTCGAAAGTCAGGTTGTCCTTGTTCACGACAGAGAACGGCACCATCATCGTCTCGTTCTCGTAGATGGTGACGAGGCCTGGCACGATGATCTCGATGGCGAGATATTCTGTCGAGTTGCGGTTCTGTTCGAGCACCCTCGTCTGGGTGATGGTGACCGATGACGACGAGCCTCCGCCGCTCCCGCCTGTGGAAGGACTGCTTGTCTGGATGATATCTTCGAAGACGACGGTGACGTTGTTGCTGTAGCCAGTCGCGTTGCCGTCGTTTGCCGAGAACGTGATGATGGCGGTCGCCGCTTCTTCAGAGTAGAGCAGCACGTTGTGGGTTCCGTCTTCGATGGTGACGGTGACCGGAGCGGTGCTGTAATAACTATAAGTGACATTGTCGTTGATGTCGGGATCCGCGAAGTAGTCGTCGAGATCGATCCATACTTTGATATCTCCCTCGTTGATGGTCAGGTTATTGATCTGGTAATGGGTCTCGACGCTGTCGAAGCTCGGCGTCAGGCTGCTGTTGGTCGTCGAGAGTGTCGCCCGGTATTGGACGTACTGCTTGTCGTCGATCTCCGGATGGTCACCAGAGTAGTTCATGAGCGCCCAGGGCCCCCAGGAGCTCGTGTCCGCTGAGCTCCGCACCCAGAATGTCAGGTTCGTGCCATTAGGCGTCAGCCCGCTCCAGAAGAATGCTGATGTGTTCTGGTACAGGTCCTCATATAGGTCGAGGGTGGCGTTGAAGGTGCCGGAATAGAGGTAACCGGAGTCGTTGGCCAGGAGTGCGATGCCCGAAGGGGTATGGTTGGTGATATTGTAGGTTCCCACCGAGAAGTCCGTATAGGTACGATGCCTCACGATGCCGAATTCTGGAGGCCGATTGAGGTTGATGACGGTGACGTTCCATTCGAAAGTGTCATTGAATGTACCGTCGCTGACCACGATGGTGATATTCTTGGTCCCGGCATCCTGGAATCGTGGGATCCAGGTGATGTTGTTTCCGCTGCTCGAATTGAGCGTCCCATCGACATACCAATAAAAGAAGAGTTGGGATGTGTCGATGTCTGTGGCGGTCACGTTGAGGTATGCTGAGTTGTTCTCGCTCACAGAGAAGTTCGCCGTGCTCGGGTAGGTGGCGACGATGGTGGGTGGATTGTTCTCCGGGATGACGGTGAATGTGATGATGGTATTGTTGATGCTGTTGCCGTCTGAGAGGTTGAAGAGGACGGAATGGTTCCCCCTCTGTGAGAATTGAGGGGTGAAATTGATGAGTCTGGCCGTGGTATTGAAATAGGTGAGGTTGAAGAAGGTAGAATTCGTCCCGAAGGACATATTGTCCTCTTCCTGGTCGTAGCCGATGATGTATGCATTGAATTCCGAGTTCTCGCTGCCCACCATATTGTCCAGCGGCGGTTCGAAGACCGGCGGGTCATTGCGGGAATAGATGCCCAGCCTCCAGACCTGTTCGATGTGGCCGCCATAAGCGTCACTGACATTGATGAGGATGCTGTGGTTGGACACTTCGGTGATGTCTGGAGTGAAATTGATAAGGATGGTGGTTGTATTGATCACTTGGGGGGTGAACAACGATGTATTGAAGGTGAATGTGAGCGAGTCGTTGTCGAGATCGGACGCTTGTACCATGTAAAGGTAGAGCAAGTCCTCGGAGATATTCTGGTCCGGCACGAATGAGAGATTGGGGATGGAATTCGTCGTGATCTCGAAGCGGACGATCTCATAGTCGGTCACTATGCTGTCATTGACGACGATATTGATGGTGTGGTTGGCCACCAGGCCTGCTCCGGGAGTGAAATTGATCATTCCCCACGTCGAATTGTAGCTCGTGACATTGAAGAAGGAGCTATTATCATTCCAGGTGAGGGTGTCGTCGTCTGCATCGCTTGCCGGCAGGTATTTGGTGTATTCGATCCCGACCCTCGCACGTTGGATTCCGATAGGATCGAGGATGGGGGCGTTGTTGATGTCTCCGATCGAGAAAAGGATGACTGAATAGTTCTCCGCGCCACGGCTGTCCCTGACGTAGATGCGGACGCTATGATTGCCCACTTCTCCGTTGGTGGGTGTCGTGACGACGGTCCCTGTGGTGATGTTGAAGTCGTTGATGGTGATCACGGTAGAGTTGGTGAAGAAGGTGATGTTGTCTCCATCAGGGTCCTCGGCCGTGAAGTTCTTGGCATATGGCGTATTCTCATTGAGGAATTGGGTTGCATAGTTGTCGAGCCCTGGAGGCAGGTTGTCATTCACTGTCATGGTCAGGATGAAAGAGTCGTTGACCCATCCGTCCGTGACAGAGATGTTGACCAGATACAGTCCGGTCTCACCTTCTTGGGCGGTATAATTGATGAATCCGGTCTGCGAGATGTCGAATACCGTAGCGTCGTCGGTGAAGTTCATGTCGTCGCCGTCGGCATCTGTCGCATTGATCAGGATGCTAACCATGGCCCATTCATACGCATCGACCGGGGCGATAGATTGGATGACTGGCGCATCGTTGATATTCGTCACGTTCAGGATGATGTCGTTGCTTCTCGTCGTGTTGGTGCCATCAGACACCTCGAAATAGACGGTCTCGACCCCGAAATAGTCAGGGGCAGGAACGAATGTGACATTATGGGTCGTCTGGTTGATGATGATCCTGATCGAGCTGTTGCCGTATGCGGTGTAGGTCAGGTTATCCCTGTTGGTTCCTGTGCACTCGATGCGGTCGATGTCGTAGAAATAATCGTCCAGCACCAGGATGCCGGTCTGGTTGCTGTCTTCAGCCCACGTGTAGTTCTGGATGCTCTGGTTCAGGATCGGAATCCTATTTGTATTCGTCACATTGACCTGCCACATCAGTCTGTCGGACTCGTTATAGAGGTCCATGACGATCAGGGTGACGTTCCGTAGGCCGGCGTCGCAGAAGGTAGGGAGATACCACCAGGTCAGGTTGAATGTCATCACCGATCCTTCGAAATAGTAGCTGTTGGACAGATTGTCCACCGGAGGGACGTGGATGAGGTCGTCGTCAGTCGCAGTGTAGTTGAATTGGAATCCCAACGAGTCGTTCTCTGCGATGACAGGGGCTAGGTCTGCTGGGTTGAAATCAGTGATGTTGGGCGGGTCATTGACATTGACGATGTTGAACTGCACCGTATACAGGTCGCCGTCATTGATGGAATCGCTGACGACGATCTGAGCCTTCTTGTCGCTGCCATTGCCGACATCACTGTTCAGAGGGGTGAAATTGATCCAGGCCGTTGTCGCATTGAAGTATTCGATATTGAATCGGGGGAAATCGGTGGCGGTGTCTGTCGAGGTCGAGAAATTGAGCGGATAGTCGCCGTCTGCGTCTTCACCGGTCACCAGATACTCGAAACGGACATCCTCATAGATGGTGAAATTATTCGGGAGACCGATGATGCTCGGATCGGTCGATAGCACCACACTCGCTACTAGCACCATACTGGCGATCATCAGAGACAAGATCCTGATATTCTTCATCCCGGTCATTTTTTCATACCTTCTTGGATGCCCTTACGGAGATTGAGTATTTGCAGGTAGACCTTGGGTTTGACGGCTTCCTCGAGGGAATCATACGCCTCCATGATCTCTTGATACTCGTCTCGCGCTTTTTCAATCTTTCGTTGTTTGATGAGTGAAGAAGTCTTCTTGATGCGGTTCTGGAGTCTCTTTACCGCCAACCCCTCGAGCGATACCTTTTCGAACTTGGCTAGGTCGTCGACGACTTTACGGGCTCTTGCCAGGAGTGATTTGACATCCGAGGTCTTCAGGTCGCCTTCCCGGAATTTCCAGTCCTCGATGAGCCTATGCAGTTCCAATGCGTCTTTGTGGAGTTTGCCTTTGACTTTGTGCTCCTTGAGATCCTTGTCCAGCTCCTCATGGGTGAACGAGAAGTCGATACGGAAGATCGTCGCGATGAAGCCATGCATCACCTTATCCAGTTCTTCGAACACAGTCTTGGCCGGCTGAGCGTCGAGCTTCTTCTCAAGCGCATCGAGCTGTTTCATGACGTCGACCTCGATATCTTCGACACTTGGCCGTTCATCATGTTTCCTGCGCCTGAAGAGCAGGAGTAAGGAAGACCACATGCTATAAAGGAAGGCGCCTTCGAAATAGTACATACCGGCCGCTGCACCGAGCACGATAGTTGCCAATATCCACGGCAACGGCCCTAAGCCTTTCTTGGAGAAGGGTCGTTCGATACCGATCTCTGCGAATCCTTCGCAGTTCTCGCATGGTCCGCCGCAATCGATGCCCTCTTCCTCTTGGTTCATGATGCCGTCTTCGCATGTCGGGCATGAAGGGCATGGTCCTCCGCAGTCTATCTGATCTTCTCCTTGGTTTTGGATGCCGTCGTTGCAGTTGGGGCAATCTTTGCATAATCCGCCGCAATCCACATCAGTTTCTCCTTGGTTCTGGATCCCATCATCGCAGTTGGGGCATGAAGGGCATGGTCCGCCGCAATCGACGCCATCCTCCCCTTGGTTCTTGATGTGGTCCTGGCAGGTCGGCACATAGGCGCAGTTCCTGGTCTCGTTCGGTCTGTTCGTCGAGGTATTGCATTGGGTCAGGTCGGTGCAGGTGCGTGTGCTGATGTTGGTGGGGAGGCATACGCTCCAATCGTCGCAGACCCAGTATGGGATACATCGGTTGATGCTCCCGCCTCCTCCGCCTCCTCGTTCGTCTGCGACGTATTCGCGACGGGATATGACATGGAGGTGTACGAGATTGCTCAACGCAGTCTCATTGTAGGGATCGTAAGCGGTGAACCGGGTGATGCGGTCTCCAGTCCAGTCTGCATCCGACCTCGCGGTGTAGATATGGGTGTCGGATGCGATGCTGATATCGATGTTCGCCACCGTCAGGCTCGTGTAGTTGAGGGTGTCACCATCAGGGTCGACGAAATAGTCGTCGAGGTCACGTCCGCTCAATGTGCCGTCCTCATACCATGTCTCGTTGGGCATGTCGTAGACGAGCACTGGTCTTCGGTTGGTGATGTTGAATGTATCGGTGGCTTCCAACGGATAGTAATTCGAGCGGTTACAGACGACCCTGAAACGGTACGTGCCCTGGGTGGCGAATGTGGCGTTATAGGTAAAGAAGGTCGTGTTCTCGTTGATGCCCATGCGGTATGGTGCAGAGTAGTTGCCGCTGAGATTGAAGGAGATATTGCATGCGCCGATCCAGATCGGGCTGTTGTTGGCGTAGCTGTAATTGGCGAAGAAGAACACGGAATCGTTGTTGTAGCGCAGGTATTGGTCGGTGTCCGACCAGATGGTCAGGTTGCTCCCTTCCTCGACTTCGTAGACATTTCCGGAGAGGTCGATCGACACGAATGTCAGGTTACCTGGATCGTCGAATCCCCCGTCGTATGTGTAGGGGACGCCGCATTCACTCGAGAGGCAGAGCGTCCCGTTACGGAAGATGACCGGGCGTGCCAGGGATATATTGATGAATGTGATGTCGACGAATGCGTTGAGGTTGGGCAATTCGCTCGTGTTGACGAAGATGTATTTCGGTTGCATGTCGATATTCGACGAGAGGTCGTAGCCGTTGATGGTGATGGCGGAATAATTCCATGTGAGCAGGCCGGCATTCGGGATGCCCAGTCGTAGATTCGTGATGTTTTTCCAGCAGGAGCGCAATGAGAGGTTTGTAGATATTCCATTGTCGAATTTGCTCCAGTTCGGTTCTATGCAGGTGCTCACATTCAGATAGAGGGTGTCGATGGCCAGGCTATTGGTGCATACCGACCCATCATCAACACTGATGGCGATGGCGTAGCTTCCTTCTTGGCTGAAAAGATCCGGTGTGAAGTTGATGGTGCCGTTCTGGCTGATGTTGAACAATCCTGTATTGTCCGCATAGGTCAAAGGGAATCCTTCTGGGTCGCTGGCATTGACCGTGCAGAAGTAGTTCTGGTAGATATTGGCCCTTTCGGTGCAGTTCGACAGGTTGATCGAGGGCGGCGCATTGATACACATGGTCAGTTGGCCCTGTGCTGTCGCGTATCCCGACGGGGTTCCGCTATCGACATACACCTGGTAGATGTAGAAGTTGAGGAATATAGAAGCGACTATCCAGAACATCGTGCCGAAGGCAAGCATGTTGTTGGAGACATGCCTCCCCGCATCGGCGTTCCGCTTCCTCTTCTGTTGATTATCAACAGATTTATTCTTTTTTGTCATGTTTGGACTTGTTGTGTATTATTTTACCTTTTTTGTTGATTATCAACGATGTAGCCTTCTGGCTATCGAGATAGTACGCTTCCTCTTTGTCATATGCGACCTTCCAGAAATCCAAGAATGCCTCGATCCGGATTAATCGATCGCTGCGTACCCGGAAGCAATTCCTGCCCAGCATCTTACCTTTGAGTTCGAAGATGAGACCTGATTTGCCGTCCCTGCCCTTCAGGGCATAGCCGAATTGGGTCTTCTTGACATGATCGAGAGATTGGAGAGAATAGGTGACGATGGTATGCGGGGTGAGTCCGAGCTCTGAGAACGCGGCCAAAGTGCTATCTGTGGATTCACCTCTTTTCATGTTGTTTATTATCCACAATATCGCTATATAAATCTTTCGTTGTTGATAATAAACAGCTTAGATCCTCTTGAACACGAAGAGTATCTGTCCAGTATAGGTGCCTAGCGGCGTCCCGTCCGGCGGATGGAGCGTGACCGTAACGGTCTCATTGCTCTCCATCCAGAATCCGTCCTTGTCGGTGGTCAGCCATCTCGCTATCTCACCTTTGGGCTTGACCGACACTTTCATCCTGCTGTCGATGCCTGGTGAGAGATCGATACCGCGTTTGGCATACCCGCCTGCCATCATGCTGCCGAAATACATCTTGTCCGGATCGAGCTTGAAGGCCACCGAATCTTCGATCTCCACTTCGACATCCACTGAATGGATGCCGATGACTACATAGTTCACATAGACCATAGCGGTGATCGCCACAGCGAGAAGCAGGACAGAGAAGAAGATGACGATGGTCTTCCATGTGATCTCTACGCGATCACTTTTTCTTCTTGTCATCGCCCTTGACCTTCTTCATGAATGAGATGTTGATCGCGACGAGCGCCACGATGAGCACCACAAGCGCGACGATGACGACCATCATCCAGTTGATGCCGGCGAGCATGGAAGAGAAGACCGAAGGCCTCTCCTTCTCGACGAGGAGCACCTTGATGTCGCGTTCGGACTTCAGGCCGTCTGCATAATGGAGCAGGATCTTGCCGCTCACACCTTCCCCTTCGAGGCCGGTCGTGTCTAAATAGCCGACGAGGATGTCTTGGGAGAAGGGAGCGAGGTTCGCGGTCGGCGTCTTGACCGTCTCCTTGCCTTCGAGGGAGATCTCGGCGTATACTCCGTTGATGCGTTCGTTCCACTGGCTCTCCACCCGCACTTCGAACGGATTGAGCTCGTCACGGAACAATTGCCTGGAATAATCGCTGATCTTGATCTCGAGAGTCCCGATATGGAAATCATTACTCGTCTCGATAGGCTTGTCCCCACCATAATCATAGACGAGGTCGCCTCGATATTTTCCTGGGACCCAATCCGCCGATTCGATATCGCGGCTGATCACTTCTTGTTCCTGGTTCTTGATATCGATGTTTGAGAGCTCGATACGCTCCATGAGCTCTCCATTAGGTCCGGTGATAGTGAGCGCGCCGCTCGTTCCACGGAGATCATCTTTTCCGCGGTTCCTGATATCCACTGTCGCTGCGGTGTTGAGGCCCTCTTTGACGCTCGGGATATTGAGCCGTACTTCGGCGTATTTCCCTGGATACGGCACATTGACGATGAGCCATCCTTCGATTGCGGTGAGCACGTTGATTGTGCTCCCCCCTTCACCGTTCGGGAAACCCTCCTTGGCGTTTATGCCGACGATATTCATCCCTGGAGTGAGACCGTTCGTGGTCTCCGGAAGTTTGATCTTGAATGTGATACTGCCGGATGATCCTCGTTTTATATTGATCCGTTCTGTCCCGGGTTCGCAATATTTGGCAAGCTCGCCGGCAAGCAGAATATCGACATAGATGTCCTTGCCTGCATTCGTATTATGGATTGTGTAAGTGAATTCCTGCTCAAGACCCGGCTGGAAATCGATAGATGCCTTCGCCGGGCTCATCCCCAGAGCGCTGGCAGCCGGAGCGAACACAAGAACGCAGAGGAAAAGAGAAAGAAAAGAAAAAAAATATCGCATCATGCTTCCCGTCCTAAGCGATAAGGTAGGCGTGGAAAGTCATGTTGACGCCGTCTGCACCAGTCACGACACCGGCAGGCACTCCGATGGCTACATCGACAGTCACCGAATTGTACGATGCATCGGGTGTCAGATTACCACAAACGACGAACTCCGTGGTCGAAGCCGTGAAGTTGCTGTATGAGGTGTTCGCTCCGCCCCAATTGCCGTTCCTGGTGTTGTTCTGGCAACCTCCCAGATATCCGCCGCTGGTCGCAACAGAGTTATTATGCTGGTAATAGGCGATCCAAGAGGTGTCGTCTGCAGGCGATTGCATGAAGTCGTTGTCGCCTGAATGCACTTCTCCGACTCGGTTGACGCTGGCATTGACCGCCACCGGCACGTTGCCGTTGTTTCGGACTTCCAGATCCTCTGCGTTGAATGCCGAACAGATCGTTGCGGTGTCCTGATTGTCCTCTGAGGTGATGGTACCCATCGCGCCGCCGCCTAGAGGAGCGCAGTTACCGAAAGCGATAGCCGCGTCATCCAGTGTGATTGACATTGTTGATTGGACAGTGATGTCGACGGTTCCGTTGGGGGTCGTCGCCATGCCGATCGGTGCGCCATCGATAGTGATGATGCCGACCTTAGAGATCACCATGAATGTCCCTCCAAGAGACACCACGATAGCTGCGACCAGGAGTGCAGCCAATGCTTTGTTTGAGACTTCTGCCATTTTACGCTTCCTCCCTCTTTTTCATGCTAAGAGAAACCTGAGCAGAGGACGCGACCTCTCGTGGCTCTCTGATATTGATGCTGACCCTTCCGCTCTCTTCGCTATCTCCGATAACCGTGACCTGTCCAGGAGCAGTGACGCTGTTGAGCACAGCGAACGTACCGAGGACGGACACGAGTATGGTGAGAACGAGTAGGATGCTGATGGTCGTTTTTGATACATCATACGCCATTTTTCACCCTCTTTTCTGCTTTTTTACACTTATAATATTACTTTGATTGGTGAATCTCTTCCAGCCATACGGATTATATAAAGTTTTCTATTTCAGTGTAGTGATTCGTACACTTGATTGGTTTTTGCAACCGCGGTGTGACAGCTTAGGGCAATGTCCGATATCTGGTGTTCACAAGCCCCCATTCGATGAATATGAGCGCGAGAGCCAAAAGCATAAGAGGGAACTGGAAACGCAGAGATAGCTTCTCTTCGCTCGATTCAGCGATGAACGCATAGGCCTCAGCCAGCGTCTCGTCATCTTCGGCCAAGAAATACGAACCGCCTGTGGAGCTCGATATCATCTCAAGAGCCTCTGAATCGATTTTGGAAAGGGCTTCAATCCGGAGGAACTTGCCGCCTTCCTCTGTTGCGACCCCTATAGTATGTACGATGACCTTGTTGTCCTTGGCATAGAGGATGCCTTCCTCCAGAGGGGTTCCGACCGTGTCACGGCCGTCCGTGAGAAGGATGATAGAACGCGCTTTCTCCTCATTGAGCAGCATGTTGGTCGCGGTGACCAAGGCTTCGCCCAGATCCGTCCCGCCGACCTTCTTGATCTGTAGCT
Organism: archaeon; assembly: GCA_043817075.1. Classification (GTDB taxonomy): domain Archaea; phylum Nanobdellota; class Nanobdellia; order Woesearchaeales; family JAADFO01; genus CAYVGP01. The sequence goes on from JBDRHG010000004.1 coordinate 34,115, forward strand.
TCGCGATGACCGACTTGACCGCAGGCACATCCCCGGTGAGCTGATGCTCGGCAAAGCTCGTGCCGGCGAACGTCACCAATCCGACCTTGGTGCGGGTCGAGATGCTGTCGAGGAAGCCGATGGCTGCCTTTTTCGCCGCGATGAAGCGATTGGGATCGAAGTCGTCGGCCAGCATGCTGCTCGACGAATCCAGCGCGAGCACATAGTTGTTTGCCGTCGTGCGGCCGAAATACCACAATGTGGGGCCCGCGACCGACAGTATCATCGCGGTGAGGATGGCTATCTTGAACAGGAGCAGCACATAGTTCTTGCTGAGCACGAAGCTGTTATGGATCGCGGGAGAGGCGCCGGTCACCTTCTTGATGGCCTCGAAGTTGGCGAACACCCATGCCCGGGTCCGCAGATGCCGCAGCATGAAGAAATGAGTCAGTATGATGAGCGGGACCGCTATGAAGAGCCAGAGATAGTACGGATGGTCGAATATGATTTCCATTGTCTAGTGCCCTGTGAAGAACCGGCGTACCGGTTTGACGAAATCGTCGGTGGTATGCAATATGAGCAGGTCGGAGCGCAGCTTGCGGAACATGGTCTGGATCTCCCGTACGCGTTCCCTGTTGATCTCTTCGTACTTTTCGGCGATGCGATAGGGATCAATCAGCTCTTCGCCTTCAGTGAAGGGATCGGCCGTGACGATCTGGGCCTTGACCGGGGGGATCTTATCGTCCAGCGGGTCGCGCACCATGATGCCGAGGAGTTCGAAGCGTTCCGCCATGATCTCCAGCGCGCGTTTCCACTCTCCGGTCAATCCGATGAAGTCGGAGACGAATATGACGATGGCAGGTCTCCCTATGATGGAGGACATCTCGTACATGACCTTGACGAGATTGAACTTGCCCTCGTAGTTCTTCGGATTCTTGAGCTCGTTGACGATCTTATGGTATTGTCCCACACCGGAATTCGTGGGCACGACACGTTGCACATGGTCGGAGAACATCATCAATCCGGCATTGTCGCTGGTCTCGACCGTGCTGAACACGAGCGACGCGATGAGTTCGGCCGCATATTCGTTCTTGAGCTTCCCGTGCGAGCTGTAGCTCATCGATGACGAGACATCGACACAGAACCAGATATCCTTGTTCTGCTCTTCGGCGTATTGTTTGACGAGCATCTTATGTGCCCGCAGCGACGCCTTCCAATCGATCATCTGGGCATCGTCGTCGACCGTGAACTCTCGGTACTTCTCGAACTCCAACCCTTTGCCACGGAAAAGCAACGCTTTACGTTCACCAGCCATATGCAGATGTGAACCTACGCCAGGAGCGCTTCCCGCGACGCCCTTCATCGAGGTGATGATAATATTCTTTAGTTTGGGCTTGAGGTCGAGATCGAGTCGATGCATTTTTCAGGGTCAAGGCACAGGAACTTTTTGGAGGATCTCTTTGATGATCTCATCAGTGGTGATCTCCTCGGATTGTCCTTCGTAATTCAGGATGAGTCTGTGCCGCAGAACATCATGGGCGACTTTCTTGACATTGTTGGGGGTGACAAAGTCCTTTCCTGCCATCATCGCGTCAGCCTTGGCTGCGATGAACATGGATGTCGAGCCTCTCGGAGACGATCCCCAGGAGATGTAGCGGCCTAGCCGGATCTTGTACTTGGCCGGATTCCTGGTGGCGTCGACGATGGTGACGATGTACTTCTCGATCTTGGGATCGAGGTATATCTTCTTCACGTCATCCTGCATCTCAAGGATCGCTACGTCGTTGAGGACAGGCTGGAGGTTGAACTCGTCGAACTTATGCGTGCTCATATTGGTCTCGAGCACTTTCTGTTCTTCTTCCATCGTCGGATAAGTGATGAAGAGCTTGAAGAGGAAGCGGTCGACCTGCGCCTCAGGAAGCGGGAATGTTCCCAGCTGCTCTAGCGGGTTCTGGGTGGCGAGCACGAAAAATGGATACGGCAGCTCGAACGTCTCCTTACCGATCGTCACTTGACGTTCCTGCATTCCTTCGAGAAGGGCTGACTGCACTTTGGGCGGAGCACGGTTGATCTCGTCTGCCAAGATGAAGTTGCCGAAGATCGGTCCTTTGAGCACATAGAAACCGCGGCTTTCCTCATAGGTGGAGATGCCCATGATGTCGGATGGGAGCAAGTCCGGGGTGAACTGGATACGCTTGAACTCCGCGCCCCAAGCGATAGAAAGCGAACGTACGATCAATGTCTTGGCGATGCCGGGGACACCCTCAACAAGGACATGGCCGTTGGCCAATATCCCGCGGATGAAGGCGCGGACGACATCATGTTGGCCGATGACTGCCTTGCCTACCTCTTTTTCGACCAATTCTACGTTTTTAACATGTTTCTTTATACGATCAGCTAGCCCCTTCTCCGCCATGAGCCTCTCTTGGGTCGCCCTCTTATATATATTTTCCCGTTTTACTTGTTCGGGGTAACGAAAATGGAAGAATCAGTTGATCATCAAGATGGAGGTGCTTTAGCTATCTGCTGATTTTGTATAACTCAGCATAGATATCTTGTTCTTTTTCGACTAAAGTGTGGAAGAATTCAAGCTCTTTTTTCAGTTCTTTAATGGTCTTTAAATGGTCATAATGGAGTGAATAGTACGGAGCAAGGAGTTGTTCATCGATCTTTAGCACTATTTCAACATGTGTCCTCAGTGTTTTCACCTTCTCCATGAGCTGTTCCAGCTCTTTATTTACATTCGTGGGTTGCCTGCGTTTCACTATGATGTCGATCTCAATCAACAACGTTCTCGCTTTTCTCAAATGGGCGGCTATTTCTAAAAAACTTGCATATGCCCTATAATCCTTCTCCGTTGCCGAATCATTAGTCTTGAAGATGTCCGGATCGATGTGTTCTTTCTTGATTTTTTTAATGTGATTGTCGATATATTTGTAGAAAACGATATATCTCTGTTGATATTCCTCAATCGGTTGTTCAGCGGTGAGCCCATCAAGATATCGATCGAAGAGCCTTGTGAGAAGGGCCTTATGGACTCGGAAAAAATGCGTCATCAAGTTATTATCATACTGAACGCTGCGTTCCATCTTGTTCTCGAGTAATGAATCCACATTCAAATGGTTTTCCATCCTGATACCACCACAACATATTTATACCCCTCTCCCGAAAATCACGGCATGGTCCTGGAAGCGATCATCAACCCGCTGAAAGCAGAGAAGCATCCTGCCATGATGATTCTTTACGGTTTCGGTTTCTGTTCCGTCGCTCTCCTCCTGTCATGGTGGATATTCAAGGACCATGCCAGCCTGGTCATGGTCTTCCTCACCACCATTGTCTGCATCCCGCTCATCTACAACACCATACGCATGGAAGAAGAGAAGGATGAGTCCATCCTCGAAGAGGCCCTCATCCTAAAAGAACATTTCAAGGCGCTGCTCTTTTTCTCGGCGCTCTTCTTCGGTTTCGTGCTGGCATTCGCGCTCTGGTTCGTGGTGCTTCCTGGCGGGACCACGGCTTCGCTCTACTCTGTCCAGATAGACACCTTCATGCGCATTAGCGGAGGCATCACCGGCAATGCGTCACAGCAAATCACCAGTTTCTTCTCCATCCTCGTCAACAATGTCAAGGTGCTCTTCTTCTGCATCCTGTTCGCATTCGTGTTCGGCTTTGGCGCCATCTTCATCCTGGCGTGGAATGCGTCTGTCATCGGCGCTGCCATCGGCACGTCGATACGCGCAGGATTGGCGAAAGCCTCCCTCCTCACAGGATTCACCGCCGCAGGAGAATATTTCACCGTCATCTCGGTCGGCCTGACGAAATACGTGTTGCATGGCATTCCGGAGATCGGCGCCTACTTCACGGCAGGCCTAGGGGCCAGCATAATTTCGGTAGCCATCGCTCGCCATTCATTGGACCCTGAGAAATTCAAACGCGTCATGCTCGACGCGACAGACCTCATCCTGATATCGTTCATCCTGGTGTTGGTGGCGGCCTTCATCGAGGTCTTCATCACGCCGATATTCTTCGCGTTCTAGAATTCTATGCTCATTCCAACACTTTGAGCTTTCCCGCGACCTCGAAGATGTCACCCATCTTGAGCATCATCTCGATGCCTTTCTCAGCGTTGGCCACACCGCATTGCGCGATGACCTCTTCGGTCTCCGCTCCGTTACCGGTGTCGAGTTTGCGGATGGTCTCGATGATGGTCTCGCTGTCATTCCCTCCGTCGATCGAGATCTCCTCGATATTGGTCTCCTCTGTGTCGATCGGTGCTTGGGCAGGGGTCGGACTGGTTGTGATAGAAGCCGTCTCCTCTGCCGAAGCAGGGGGGTTTCCGGCAATGTCGTTCTTTGCCTGCAGTTCCCGCAGTTTGAGCTGCAGTTTTCTCACCTGCATCCATGTCGGATCTTTCAGGCGCTGCACGATCTCAGGCATGATGTATTTCTGATCGCCATACACGCGAGGCCTGCCGATGACGGTGACAGGTGATCCGACCGAATGTTCGGCCAGGGGATTTACCTCATCGAAGGTGCGGAGCGACATGGTGCCAGTACCGTCATCTATCGTGGCAGACAAGAGACGTCCGTCCGTGCCCTCCTCCTTGTCTACCAGCACCCCGAGGAGGTTGACCCTCGATGCCTTGTCTCCCCGCGGCAGTTCGATGAAATTCGGCGCCCAACCCTCCTGGGTGCTGTACTTGCCTTTCATGAGCTCGTCGATCGAGGTGATGACCGCTACCTGTCTTCTCGCGTCTCTGGGTTGCTCATCATCTGCCATCATGATCACATCTTGCTAATGATGCCCGGTTTGGGCTCATAGATATCACCGGAGCGCTTCAGCTTCTCCACGACTTCTTCGACCTCATCCTCGCGGACGCCCCGGTCGCTGCCTTCACGGATGATGTCATCGATAGGGATCTGTTTGCCCAATGTGTTCTCCAACTCCACGATAATCTCCTTGACAAGCGAGATCTTTCCTCGCTCCGAAGCGGTGATCCCTGTCGCGATGCGGTCTATATCGATCTTGCCGGTCTGCGGATCCATGCCGACCTGTGCCAGACAGTAGTGGAGCAGTTCGACGGCTTTCTTGGCATCCTTCTTCGTGACCTTAAATGACAGTCGGAGTTTGGCGGACGCCTCAGCCAACCGCACCAAGGCCTCAAGCTGTCTCGGAGAGATAGGGATGGCTTTTATCTCGCCTTCGGTCGAATCGCTTCCGCGCATCTTCAAGTAGTAGTCCTTCAATTCGACGATCGCCGCATCGGTGATCTCTGGTTTGATCCTGGTGCGGGCATAGGCAAGGTATTTCTTGAGCATGCCGGTCTCGATGACCTGCTCCCTACCTTTCGGATTCTTATGGAGGTCGAGGATGAAGGAGGCCATCTCGCTGTCCCGCACCGGTTCAGGGATGTCACGGATAGGGAAGATGAGATCGAAACGGTTGATGAGTGTGGGAGGAAGATCAATCTGCTTGCCGATGGTCTCGTAGGGATCGAAGCGGCCGAACTTCGGGTTCGCCGCCGCGAGCACCGTGGTCTCGGCACGCAATGTGGCCTGGATATTGGCCTTCGATATGGTGACAGTCTGCTGCTCGAGCGCCTCGTGCATGGCAGAGCGATCATCCGGGTCCATCTTGTCCATCTCATCGATGCATACCACGCCCTTGTTGGCCAGAACGAGCGCTCCTGCTTCCAGCGCCCATCCGCGGAGGAATTCATCCTTGACTACGGTAGCGGTCAATCCCGCGCCCGACACGCCTTTTCCTCCCACATATCTGGACTTGGGTGCGATGACAGTGACTCGCTTGAGGAGCTGCGATTTACCGGCGCCCGGATCCCCGATGAGCAGCACGTGGATGTCGCCTCTCCGGACCACGCCGTCATCGTGTTTCTTCTGGCATCCGCCGACGAGTTGCAAGAGCAATGCCTCCTTGACCTTATCATGTCCGTAGATAGAAGGTGCTGAGCTCTCGACTAGGCGCAAGAGCATTTTGGGATCGGTGGAAATCGCTTTGATCTCCGCCTCCTCCTCGTCAGAGATGGTGATATCGGAATAGTCCTCTTCGATGGCCTCGACGTAGTTGGCCGCGACCATGATGTCGAACTGCGTCGACTGTCCGCCATCCCTCAGCGTGACAGGCACTTCTTGGACGAAACCGAAGATCCTGATCTTCTGGCCTGGATTGGTCTTCCTCTCCGACAACGGGGTGACGAGGTCGTCGCGCAGAAATACATTGACGCGTTTGGGTTGTTCGCCGCCGGTGAGGTCCTCTGGCGTCTCTTCGAGCACGAGCCCTTGTGCGTCCACCAATTCTTTGGACAACAGGCGGAACTTGCCCTTTCTGCCGCAGCCGCATCGCGTCGGCTCCTTGAACTTCTTGTCGAGCTGGAGCACATTGATGACATTACCGCAGCTCGGGCATTCGAAGCGAGCCGCGGTGACCTGCGGTCGGACATCGGATTTCTGCCTGACCACACCGTCGGTCTGGATGAACTTGCCGATATGGTTGCTCCTGATCTCACGGATGAGCAAACGCTGGCCGGACGGAAGATTGAAGAAACGGACACGGAACTTGCCGAGGCCTTGAGGGATATCGAAATGTTCTATCGCGATCTCCGCGGCCTTGATCAGTTCTTCTGGTGATTCGAGAACGAGTTCGGCGAGCTCAGGGTCGAATTTGGAGAGGTCGGCGAAGTCTGTGACCAGGAATGTTACGCCTTTGCGGAAATTGTCCAGAATCTGTTCAGTATATTGCTGTTCAAAAAATTCCTGGAATTTTCGTATTTGGGTTGCTGCGTCCATCGGAAGAGCCCTCTGGCTAGGAAGCTTTACACCCTAAAAATGCCTCCCCCCTAAAAGATGTAAATATTCCGGCTACTTCTTGATCTTCTTAAGATTCACGATGAGCATGTCGAGCGCTTGATGCACCGCCTCTTCGGACTTGGTGCCCGTGCATACGACTTTCCCATTCGAGAACAGCAGGAATGTTGCTTTGGCTTGCGGTAGCTTGTAGACCAGTCCCGGGAACTGCTCGGGTTCGTACTCGATGTTCTCCAGCTTCATGGCTAAAGTGTTGAGATTGAGGTCCATGCCCGTATGGCCTGAGGCGACGATGTTCTGGATTTTGATCTCCGGCTTGATTTTAATAAAGATATTAATCTTCTCAAGCGATTTGATGATTTTCTGTATAGACAACCTCACGTTTTCCATGGTGCGTGCGCCTGTGCAGACGACCTTGCCTGACGAGAAAACCAGCGCTGAGGTTTTAGGGTCTTTAATTCTGATGACCAGTCCTGGGAACTGCTCAGGATTGTATTCAGTATTGCTAAGCGTTGCCGCCATCTTCTCCAGTGGAATATCGTGCTCAAAGGCTGTGCTGACGACGATGTTAACAACTTCGATTGATTTTTCGGCCACGAGGATTCACCTCCGATTCCGCAATAATTGGCAGAGTGGTATTATGGATGTGTCCAACCCATTCCTTCCCCCAATTTAAAAAAGGAAGCAGCCTTCCTTTATAAATACTTCCATTTTTAAACCGATTTTTCAGGTTATGTATATTATAAACTAGTAGCCTCCTATGTTTCCAGTGGAACTCCCACTTTTTAGTGAGGAAATGTACTTAAATGATGTCCGAGCGTCAGGAGGCTATGCTGCATATGGAGAATCGGTCTGGCAAGTCACTAATCGTGATGGTTCTGCTTGATGTGGTGAGAGGCGAAACAGGTTCGTTTTTCACCCAATAACAGAACATATTTATACCCTGAAAACGAATATCTATCTATGATGGAGAACAATCGTGTCATCCGGATTGTCTTCTCCGTCCTGGTTATCATCATCTATGTGCTGCTCCTCGCCCTCTTCCCGCTCGCTATGGCCATGGTCGATTACGGTGCATGGTTTCCAGTCTGGGTTGCCCTAGTCCTCTCTCTCGGGACAGGTGAGTTGGTCTACTGGCTTTTGTCCTACGAGGGCAGTATGCCAAAAAGAAAGGCGACCTTCGCTAGCATCAGTGGCGTCCTGGCCTTCCTGATGGCGGCGGGAACTCTGGTCAACACCGTGATCAGTGAGATGGCTTTTCGTCTACAGGAATTGACCACTGCATCCTCATCCGGCTTGGTAATGCTCTTTTTCCCTATCTCAATCCCTATACCCATAATTTTCCTCATAGCTCTCGTTGCGTTCAATTTCGAGCCGATCATTGACATTTTCCGGTCTAAGAATTGGCACGAATTGCTCTGGTACCTCATCCCTATCGCTATCTACGCCGTTCTTGCAATCCTAGCGGTATTATTCGCGCAGGCTATCCTGATTCCCCAGCAGATCGGCGCCATACAATAAAAAGAAAAAAATCAAAAGAAATACGGCCGCTCCCGCAGGTCGTAATCGAAGAAGGTCAAGAATTCCTCCTCCATATACGGATTGCCTTCGTCCTCGATCAGTTCCTGGACCGACCTGGAGAAGCAATGTGGGCAGATCACCATGTCCTGGCCGCATTGAATACACCGGGTCGAGCCGGTAGTCATATGTGAACCGGCTTCGGCAAGATTCTCTACCTTGCCTATAAGCTGCGGTCTGACTCCCACTAGCCATGTCTTCACGCTCTTTTCGATGCACTCTGGGCAGATGGGGTTTGTGATCGCTTCATCACACACTACACATCTCGCCTCATTGTTCTGCGGTCCCATCGGGTTCCACCTCGTGTTGTTGTTGGTGTGCAGATGGGGTCTTGCGAACCTTTTCTAGGAAAGGTGCCGAGAATGAGCTTCGGCGCATGCAAGACCCCAACCGCGGATGATTGGCGTCTAGCAATGCACCGAGGCCATACAAATGGCCTTGGTCATAGTGACGACTGCGGTAATCATGCAAATTCCGGCAGTCGTCATACTCTTCATGCATGGAGTGAAGAGGTCCAGATATAAAATGATTATGATTTCCACTCAGAAGGTGACGAAAGGATGGGAAATGTCCTTGTCCCTTTTTTCTCAGGCATCCCATCTTGACGGCGAAACCATTTTAAACTCAGCCTCCAGGAAAAGACTGCATGGAAGACATCATCATCGGCCGCAGCGACAGCGACCGCAAGAAGTTCGGCTCCGACGGTACTATCTTCTTAGGCCGTCACTACATCAAGATGGGGCGGACCACATCCCTCTCGAACAGGCTCCTCCTCGACATCTCCCGCTCTCACGTCGTCATGATCTGCGGTAAACGCGGCGGCGGCAAATGCCTCGCAGGCGATACGCTCATCACGTCAGCCGACGGTTCTATGCTCCCGATACGGGATCTCGCGAATCGTTCTGGCTCGGTCGTGAGCCTCGACGATGACCTCAAAATCATTCCTGCCCAAAAAGAAGGGTTCTATTCGCGGACTGTCAACAAGACGCTCAAGGTCACGCTCTGGTCAGGAAAGAGGCTTCATCTCACCCCTGAGCATCCGCTTCTCACGCTGGGAGGATGGCAGCCCGCATCGGTCCTTCCGGTCGGTTCACGAATCGCCACCCCCAGGATCATTCCAGCGTTCGGCGACAGCGACATCCCGGAAGCAAAGATCAAGGTGTTGGCCTATCTGCTCGCTGAGGGGCATCTCCGGAACGGCTTTATCCTATTCTCGAACATGGACTCCGGGATTCAGGACGATTTTTCTTCCGCGATCAGAGCGATCGATCCTTCTCTCACGTTGCGGCCTCATGGTCCAGGGGGTGTCAGGGTCGTCAATCCGGAGAGGAGACGGCACGTGTCCGGGAAAAGGGACAAAAAAGGGAGGTTCACTCCTGAGTCTGTCTTCGACAGCCGGAACACGCTTCGCAATTGGCTAGAGGACATAGGGGTCTACGGAAAGAAAGCGGTCTCACGCTCCATGCCTTTTGCGGTTTTTTCTCTGCCGAAGCACAAGCTGAGCCTCTTTCTCAACCGGCTTTTCTCTTGTGACGGGACCATCTACAGAGAGGGATTATCATATTGGAAGGTGGCCTACTCTTCAGCATCAAGACCTTTCGCACAAGCCGTTTCTCATCTGCTCCTGCGATTCGGGGTGGTTAGCCGGCTCCGCAGTAAACGCACGTCATCGGCCCACGGTAGGGCGTATGAGATCGAGATCAAGGGACCCTTCGTCAAGACCTATCTCCAGGAGATCGGTTTCTTCGGCGATAAAGAGGAGCGACAGCAGCTTGCGCTGATTGACCTCGCTTCCAAGACTTCCAATCCCGATCGCGATACCGTTCCGAAAGAAATCTGGAGCTTTTTCAAACCACGGAATTGGGCCGCAGCAGGAAGGAATCTCGGCTACAAGCACCCAAAGGCGTTGCGGGAGTCCACTCGATACGCTCCGAGCAGGCAAAAACTGCTCCAGATTGCGCTTTCCGAGAATGATCCGCGGCTCGAGGCACTTGCCCGCTCAGACATCTTCTGGGATGAGATCGTCTCCGTCGAGGAATGCGACGGGGAGACGGAGGTCTACGATTTCACCGTGCCGGGCAAGCACAACTTCGTCGCCAACGATGTCATCGTGCATAATTCCTATACCATGGGTGTCGTGGCCGAAGGCATGGCCGACCTGCCAAAAGAGATCAACAAGAACCTCTCCTTCATCCTCCTGGACACCATGGGTATCTATTGGACCATGAAGTATCCCAACAAGAAAGATGAGCTCCTGCTCAATGAGTGGGACCTGAAAGCCAAACCCTGCGACATCAAGATATTCACCCCGCATGGCTTCTTCAAGGAGTACAAGGATAAAGGCATCCCGACTGACGTCCCGTTCTCGATCAAGCCATCAGAGCTGGAGTCGTCGGACTGGTGCATATCCTTCGACGTCGATCCCAACAGTCCTATCGGTGTGGTCATCGAGCGGTCTGTCGGCGAGCTACGAGACGCAGGAAAGGAATTCGACATCAAGGACATCATCGAGAAGGTCAAGAGTGATGACCGCTCAGAGCAGCCGGTCAAGGACGGCGCCGAGAACCATTTCCTCAACGCAGACCGTTGGGGTGTCTTCTCCAAGGAGGGCACACCGCTCAAGGATCTCGCAGCACCTGGTCAGGTCACGGTGCTCGACGTCTCCTGCTACGCCACCGTCGCGAACGGCTGGGCCATCAAATGCCTCGTGGTCGGTCTCGTGGCGCAGAAGCTCTTCATCGACCGCATGGTCTCACGAAAGAATGAGGAGTATGCATCGATCAAGGAATCTCTCCATTACTTCTCCGAAGACCAGGAATCGGACGATGAGAAGATGCCGTTGGTATGGCTAGTGCTCGACGAGGCCCATGAGCTGCTGCCAAACGACCGCAAGACGACGGCGACCGACCCCCTCGTCACCATCCTGCGTGAGGGCCGTCAGCCTGGCATATCACTCATCCTGGCGACGCAGCAGCCAGGAAAGATCCACACTGATGTCATGACGCAGAGCGACACGGTCATCAGTCATCGTCTCACAGCCAAGATCGACACCAAGGCATTGAGCGTGCTCATGCAAAGCTACATGCGCGAAGGGCTAGACATCCAGCTGGATAACCTGCCTCGCAGGAAAGGTGCGGCCTTGATCTTCGACGACACCAACGAGAAGCTCTACCCTTTCCAGGTGAGGCCGCGCTTCACCTGGCACGGCGGCGAGGCCCCGGTGGCCATCCACAAGAAGAAGAAGATATTCGACTTTTAATATTCATGAAGGGTAATACGGCGGTATCTTTAGCGGTGCTGACATTAGTGGTAATTATTTTAATCTCGATATTGGCTGACATTTATCAAGATTCTGAGTCAGAGCGTGCAAAGGAAGCACTTAATGATACAATTGATGCAATCAAACCTTTGCCTGACCGCGCTGAAGACATCGTGCGAATTAAGGATATGACAAAGAACAAACCGAAATCTTAGATATACCCTCTCTGCTTTAACCATATTAGCAGCAACAGGAATATCAATATAAGAAGGACAATTGTCAGAAATTGCGCTGAACCTTTTTTCTTCATCTTCAAACCTTTTAAGATGGCGATTTCAGACCAGATTTTTTTCAATTCTAACTGTGTGTTAATCTGGGCCTTTAATACTTTTACGTCTTCTTCAAGGGTTCTTAGAATTTGGGTTATCGCAACAGCAAGTACGAGAAGCCCCATGGTCACGAAGAGAAGATCATTAGCATACCCTCCATAGAGGGAAACCCCAAATCCCACAATACTCAGGAGAAGATCCGTGCTTGAAGTCATTGATAGTGGTATTCAAGTAACTAATAAAAGCCTTGTGTTCCCTCAACCGGAAATCCTCCCCGATACATATTTATACACTCCAACCTCCCATCCACCCATGCCGTTCTCAAAGGCCTTCCCCAAGCGCTCTGACAAGAGCGCATACCCTGTGTGGGTGGATGTCGAGCTCTCGGAAGAGGAGGAGCGCGCAGTCGACGAATCAGCCCGACAGGAGAACCTACGTCTGATGGACGAATGCTTGAGCGACGCAAAAGAGCTCCTGGTCAAGAGGGGCCTGGTCGGTGAGGACGAGAACATCGTCGCTGCAGGGATCGCGCTTTTCGAGAAGCGTGCCTCTCACGCGGTATACCATAAAGAAAGAAAAGCAAAAGAAAAAATGGGCACTAACCGCTGACGGTATCCGTCGTGTCTATCCACTCGATCTCTTCGTGTTCCATCTCGGTCTGCTCGACCTTGTTGAAGGTCATGTCGCGGTATTCATACGTACCGGAATCGGCTTCCACTTTCATCGGCAGACCATAGTATGCTTCCACCCACATCTTCCCGTTGGTGCCGTCCGGCGTCTTGAAGTCGATGATGAGCGCATTCCTGTTGTTGATGGTCTCTGAGCCCAGTTCTTTGGCATAGCTCACCAGCCCAGCCCAATCCATAGGGCTCGTCTTGAGGAACCGTTCCGTGGGTATGGTGATCTTCTCATTGGGCGAAGTGCAGATGCCTTTCTTGATGTCTTCACAGAAACCCGCCGCGAGCGAATTGCCGAGCGCGCCGTACATGACGGTCATCGGCTTGTCCCCGTCTGTGATATATTCGAACAGCTCGACCTTGTATTTGCGGTTGAGGATGTGGTAGCGGTCACCATCTTGGACCTCGTCCGGTGTGTAGAGCGTATACGATACGCCGCCGGTGAATGCGGCACCGCTTTCAAGGAGTTCGAAGAGCTCCTCATCACCCTCTTTGACCACAGGTTCGGTCGGTTCGGTCTCCGCAGGAGGGGTCTCCGGTTCAGGCGGTTCCATCTCGAGCGGCGGCTCCGGTTCGACCTCCGGTTCAGGCATCGGCGTGGGTTCCGGTTCGGTAGCGGCTTCGGACGGGTCCGTGGTGACGCATTGCGTCGGTGATGATACGATTGACCCGTCCGGACAGACGTATTCCTTTTGGCCGCAGCCTGCGAGCAGCAGTGCCGCGATGATGAGCAGAATCGTGATATGTTTCGATCTCATGGTCATGTCCTCTTCTTCGTTTTCTTCTTTGTGGCTTTGGGTCTGGCCGTCTTTTTCTTGGCGGTCTTCTTCTTCGTCACCTTTGCCTTGACCGCTTTCTTCTTCTTTCTCTCGGCTGGTGCTTTTTTCACCTTCAAGGGGGCCTTTTGCGTAGCCCTAGCAGGCCTGATGCGTAACGCTCTCGATATGCGGGGTTTCCGTCTCGCTTCATGGGCGAGGGCGGCCTCCCGTCGGAGCATGAGGTCGGCTTCGGCCTTGCTGAGCCGGATGAGCGAGGCCACGAACAGGATCAGGAAGAACAGGGCGAACGTAAAGCCCCATTCAGGCCACCAGTTGTAGATTGTGAAGACTGAGATGAAAAACCCGATGATAGATACAAGCATCATGCCGGAAGCGGCAGGGTTCCTTCGCATAGAGAATCACCTCTTTTTATAACGGGCTGAGAAGTCTGGTCATTAATTAATGTTTCGTCGAGAACCTAGTCCCTGACGATGAACTCGTCGAGGCGTTTCTTGGCCTCTTCTCTCTTCCGCTGGTGTTCCTCGAGGAATGTGGTCAGCTTCTCGACGAGGAGCATCTTGATCTCGCCGGTGAGCATCTTGCCGGACTTATAGTCGTCGTGGATGGCCTTGAGCTTGTCGTCATCCTCCTCGAAGAACGTGAGGTATTGGTAGGGGATGTCGATGTCGGGGTTGCCGCCCAGACGGCGATGCTCTTCCATGGTGGGTTGTCCCCCGGAGAACGCGTTTTTGAGGATCTTCTTCTTCACCGTCTTCGCGTCGTCGGTGGTGTAGATGGCGCTGGAGGGATCGCTGGCCGACATCTTGCCGCCTTCGCCCAGTCCAGGGAGGAATCGGCAATGGATCGCGGCGGGTTTCGGATAGCCGAGCTTTGGGATGATGTCGCGGGCCACGCGGAAATGCGGATCCTGATCGATGGCATACGGAATGAGCACGGGCGTGGGCTTGCCGTTGATGATGCTGGGCAGGAATGCCGGTACCGCCTGCATCGAGGTGAAGAATATCTGTCCGACATTGCTCTCGTTCTTGAACCCGAACACGGCCTTGGTGGTGGAGAAGGTCAGCTTCTTGGCCACCTTGATGGCTTCCCGATAGAGTGTCTTGGCGTAGTCGGTGTTGACGAATATCTTGGTCTTCTTGGGGTCGAAGCCCACCGCGATGATGTCCAGCGCGTTCTCATATGCGAGGCGATTGGTCTCCTCGAGCGTGAGATTGGGGTTGAACAGGAATTTCTCATCGTCGGTGAGCTGGAAGTAGAGCTCAGCGTCAAATGTGTCCTGCAGCCATTTGGTGAACATCCAGGGGATGAGATGGCCGAGATGGGTATTTCCTGACGGGCCTCTGCCGGTGTATAGCGTGAACCGGTTTCCCTTCTCGTATTCGTCCAGCAGCCAATTGAGGTCGCGGTGGGAGAAGAAATGCCTGCGGCGTAAGAAGGTGTGCAACCCACCGGCAAGTTTGTCGATTCGTTCCAACAGCTTGTCGTCGATCTTCTCGGTGCCGAACTCGGCGATGAGCTTGTTGTAGTCGACGTCTCCCCGTACTTCCCATGGCGTCACGATGAATTTTGGCATGGTCCTGCGAAGCCCATCCTTTATAAAAACGTTTGGGAAAAGGCATTGGGTTCACATAGGGATGATAAAATATGAGCTCCATTCCTTGCCTGCTATATCAGCCGCTCTCTTGAAGTTGAACGCTTGCTGAAGAATCTGTCGGTTATCGAGTCGGCCCCATTCTCGCATCTGTTCAGACTCATATCTTGACCCTTCGATTATTCTCAATCTCGGAGAATAGATGTGGGTTCCTTTGGGGAGCTGTTTGATGAGTTCGATCGATTTTTGTTCATGGCTTTCCTGATAGATTGTTCCACCTAGTCCGAGCATGATGTTGGCGCTCGGCAATATTCCCGCATCTAGCAATTTTTCGCATGCTTCGATGACTTCTGTGATATCAAGATTTTTCTCGATGCTGTTCACAAGCTCTTGATCCCCACTCTCAGCGCCTAGATTCACACCCAACAGGTACGGTGCAAGCCTTTCCAGGTCCGTGAAATCTATCTTAAGGATCGATTTAGGATGGGCGAATGCATAAGCAAAGCCACTCTTCTTCATGTCAGAATTCATGTCGTTCTTGATGGTGAATCTTTCTCGCGCATACACCAGCACCTGTTCGAGCGTGTCAGCATCTTGGACAAAGGCATCGCTGTGAAGAAGAGATATTCTGTTGATGTGGTCAACTTCCTCGCCGTAGAATGCGGCACTGAGATCGATTTGTTCCTTTATCTCGTCGAGTCCTAATTTCCTATACGTGCCTCGTTCATAGAACGCGCAGTCGGTGCAGTCATGTTGGCAGCCTTCCATCACGACGACAGGGGCGGCATGGTAATGTTCGTACAGCAACTCAGGCTGCATGACCGGTATGGGCCCTCCCAATATGTCGTGCAGTTCCTGAAAATGGGTCCGCGCGTCTCGAGAATCCTGGTTCAGGATTTTAAGCATGTATTCTGATTCTCTCGGATCAAGGTCTGCTAGGGCAAGGCTATGATGTAGCTCCACCTTTTGCGTGTCCAACACAACAGTGTCGATGAACCGGTTCTTCTCAGCATCGAGAACTTCGGGGAAGTAGGAAAGGGTGTGGTGTTTGTGTTCTGGCATTTCTGAGAGTCCAGGCTCAAACATGAAATCGATCGGATGCAGTTGGAGCCAGGTCCCGGTGATGGTCCTGTTGAAGCTGATGTAATCTTGAGGATTTTTCTCCCTGATGATCTTGTGACCCATCTCGGATGGAGCGAAGTACGTCTCGTTCGCGATGATGTGTACAGGATATCCATGGCTGTCATGGTACACCACCAATTTTGCAGGATGTCTGGTGAGGTTTTTCTTCGTCTTGGATTGGAACTCGATCCTCATCACCCGTCCTCCAGGATTGTCAGGAAATTCTAGAAAATCATATTCGCCAGGAAGGAGGCTGTTGAGATCGAATCTATTGAGGTCGATCGATTCCGGATCTCGTGGAGGAATAGGTTCGACCAAAATGGTGTGTTTTGACTGAGTGCTATCTGTCAGTCTCGCTCTCTTATCCAGTATTAGATCCAACATCTAGATTCACTCGAGAGTGGTCAAAGTCTATATATAAGCCTTTTGAGGAAAACTAGTGACGAACCGTCATTATTATATACATCACAGTCCCATGCTTCGCTGATGAAACACACCATCAATGTTTCCCTTCTCCTGGTCCTCATCTTCCTCGCGGCCCAGTTCATGGGCCTTTTCATCGTCTCCGAATATATCGACATCGACTCCACATCGGAGACCGGCAAGACCGTTTTGAACGAGGAGCTCTATGTGCTCGAGCCTCCACGGGTGGAGAACGAGTCATTGTCCTACATCTGGATATTTGCCATCATCATCTTCGGGACCCTGCTTGTGCTCTTGCTCATCCGTTTCCGCCAGCGCACCATGTGGAAATATTGGTTCCTCATGTCGGTCGTGGTCTCGCTGACCATGGCATTCGTGCCTATCGTGACACGTATGCTCAATGTGTTCCCTCAGGAAACACTCTCAGCAGCGCCGACGATCGCTTTCATCGTAGCCATCCTGTTGGGGTCCTGGAAGGTATTCCGTCCCAATCCCTTTGTGCACAACTTCACCGAGATCTTCCTCTATGGCGGCATCGCGGCATTGCTCGTTCCGGTCATCAACCTGGCATCAGGCATAGTCCTCCTCCTGCTCATCTCTGCATATGACATGTTCGCGGTATGGCAATCCACGCACATGGTCAAGATGGCCAACTTCCAGACCGACTCCAAGCTCTTCGCCGGGCTTTCCATCCCCTATTCGAAGACCGCCCATAAGCGGGTCAAGCATCCGAAGGGATTGCCCGCTCCTCCCCGGCCGCCGAAAGGCATGGACGCAAAGGTCCGCACGGCGATCCTCGGCGGGGGAGACATCGCGTTTCCGCTCCTGTTCTCAAGCGCGGTGATGAAGCACACCGGAGGATTCGGTGCGCCTTTCCTGGTCACCATCTTCGCCGCCGGAGCCCTCTTCCTCCTGCTCTACTACTCTGAGAAGAACAAGTTCTATCCGGCCATGCCTTTCATCTCAGCAGGATGCTTCGTCGGTTACTTCCTATCATTGTTGCTGTGAGTGTGCCTTGTTAGCTCTATAAAATTTCAAGGTGCGTGAGTCTGAGGTAGCTGGGGTTGCGAAATGTGTTTATATTTTTCGGAGCACATCTCTCGTAGACGTCCGTAATGTTATTTTGGATCTGAGAATCTTCTTCTGTGAGGTCGATGATGAATGCTTGTGTTGTTTTGATTCCTCGATTCACCAACACCAGACCTCTCATGTGCCCTATAACAATATACATTTGGCACTCTGGGTAGTTGAGCTTAACCGCTGTGACTGGTGTCTCTAGAAATTCTGCGACGCGTTTTTCGTAGTCAAAGGGAACCGCGTATTGGGTCGGGATGACGTTCTTGAGTTTGATCTTTGAAGTGTATATATGAGGTGGTTTGGCCAGATCAAACGTTTCTTGGAGCCATGCAGCATACCCCTTAGTACTCATGCAACCGATCTGTTTGCTTACTTTCTCGTCTAATCCGAGCATAGATTCCAAGTCAAGAGAGCCATTATCGGTCATGACTACTTTGGTGTGGTAGTTCTACTATAAGATGTTTCTGGTTGTCGCTCAGTTCCGCTTATGTAAGAATTCATCTCTCGTCGATTTATTCGTTGTTCGAGGACTCTGTTGCTGTCATCTTTTTGTTAATCTCTGTACAGATTCAGCGTCTTGGTCCGTAGGCCAGCAGAATACGATACCGGATTGATGGCCAGCCCGTCGGTCGCCACGATGGTCTGTACCTTGGTGGACTTCTGTATGGTCCGGGCGGCATCCAACGGATCGCTGTCGAGCAGCTTGACACCGAAATGCGTTATGATGGCAAGCTTGGGATCGATCTCTCCGATAAGCTTGGTGGCATCGTCCACATTGAGATTGCCTTCCTGGTTCTCGCCTGCCGCATGTTTGACGCACAGCACCATGATGTCCGTCTCCTTGTATTCTTGGGCGAGCTCTTTGGTGTAATTCGTGTCTCCGGTGTATCCGAGCGTGAACTTGTCGGTGAAGAACTTGAATCCCACTGCGGACTCGTCGGTGTGATGCGCCCGGGTGACCAGGATCTCGGCAGTGTTGATGCCGAGGCGTTGCTCAGCTTCGATCTGGATGGCGCGCTCGATGAATCGTAGATAGTGACGGCAGAGGAATGTCTCATGTGCTTGCCCATTGCCGATGACGCTCTTTGCCGCGACCAGCACTCCTCGAGGATCGAGGCCGCCATGCGTCATGGCCGATATCACGGCGTTGATGTCGTTGGCATGGTTGAGATGGTTATGCGAGACGAAGACCGCAGTGGTCTCGCGGAGGTTGATGCCTGCGGCCTTGGCCATGTTCAGGGTGCCAGGTCCGGGATCGATGACGAATTGGTTGTCTGGCATCTGGATGATAAGGGCTCCAGAAGCTCTGCTTTGGGCGCCCACGACCTGGGCGTCGCCACCTGTGCCTAAGAAGAGGATACGCGGCCTCATGCTGCGACAGAGAGCCGGGACGTTAATAAACGTTTGCTTTTGTCAGATGCTAACCCCGAATGCTCTTGCGACGAGTATGATGTCCATCACGCTGACCGAACAGTCACCATCGACATCCTCGGTTAATCCAGGGCATGGCCGAGGGGGATTGGTCTCGTTCAGCGGATCCGAATCCGTGCCGCCGCCGGCATGGATGAACAGTCCGATAGAATCAGAGAACGAAGGCAGGGTCATCGAGAGGCTCGTTCCGCTCACAGTGTCAGTCCTCAAGATATCTCCTGTGGTAGGTTCGATCCATTCGATCGTGTGCTCCTCTGATGCGAGTCCGACAACATCGATGGTCGCCGCCGTGCCTCCCGACACATGCCAGAGGTAGCTGAACAGCCTGCTGCTGTCTTCGCTCATGACCGCGTAGTCCTTGATGTCGCTTCCGGTCGTGCTCAATGCGCCATCCGCATTCGCAAAACCCATCTCTCCGAAACCCACTCGTCCGAGGACCTTGGAGATGGCGAGATAATAGTCGAGCTCCGCTTCGTACGGCGGAGGTGGACTGAGCCGTCCCCTGCCCAGATATGCGTTCCGGCACCTCCCGACGCATAGGTGATCTATAAAGTATGCATGGTCGCGGTGGAGACCGTCGCGACGTCTCTGTCCAACCGGAACTCTCCGACATAGACGGGCTTGTCCAACGAGAGCGAGTCCTTTATCCTGGAATGGATCGTGTCCAAAGCAGTCTCCATGTCACCTTCATAATACCTGACTGATATCCCGTCGATGTGCTCGACGAGATGTGTATAGCTCCCTCCAGTGAACGACACCCACGTGTTCGCCTGGACCAAGAGCGGATGGGTATTGTCCAGGCTCCGGACATGCGGCTCCATCATATCCATCCATGTCCTTGAAGAAATCGTCTGCCCATTGGTTGTATTCGGCCTCGGTATTGATGCCTGTCGGCCATCGGTTCCCTATCATGAAATAGTTGATGCCGTTCATGGTATAGGTCGATCCGTCATCCATGTAGTACTTTCCGTTGGAGGATGTGGGCATCGCAAAGGCAGACGCCGAGAACAGGACAAACAGGACTATCAACAGGAGCCTCTTTTTCATGGGTGTCGCCTCTTGGTATCACTTTGAGAGTATCGATATTTAATCATATCTTTTTTCCCGCTCGCGGCTTCTGATTCTGAAAATGGGTTTCATACCCCGTTCTTCAGAGTGTGGTCCATTTTCAGACCAGAAATTCCACCTGTTCGATGCGAGGAGCAGGATACCCTGACCTTATAGGTCGGGGTAGCTCCGAGCGGTGGAATTTCTGATTTCGCTCCGATGTTCCGATGTTCCTCTATTTATAAACGGTAATATGCCCAACATAGGCCTTCCCATCCTGCCAAGATGAGCATACATTTTTAAAGGCCCCCGCCTTTACCGTCCCTGGCAGGCTAGGTCGGGAGGTTAGCCGTCTCCTGTAACCATACATCGGCTTCATGATGGGACTGAAGCTGGCTGAGCGGCTGGGGCCCTGTATGAGGGTCCTGCTCTGGACAATGACCTTCTGTCCTTCAGGATCGACGCTCCTGGGAATCGAGTCAGGCCAGGAATGGAGCAGCTCTAACCGAGAACGCTGATGCTTGGAGGGTCGCGGAAGGGAGAAACGAACAGGGTCGCCTTTGTGCGGAACCTCAGTTCATCGGTCGGCATGCCTGCCTCTTTTACTATTTTCTGAGGACGAAATTCGATTCTTTTATAAATAATTCTTGGTTATCCGTACCGATGACAGATAATATTCCGGGATTGATCGTCTCGACACCGGATATCAGGAATTCCTGGCAATGGGGTTCACATCGGAAACAGATCCGCATGCAGAAAATTCGGGATT
The DNA here is from genome assembly GCA_043817075.1 of archaeon. GTDB lineage: Archaea > Nanobdellota > Nanobdellia > Woesearchaeales > JAADFO01 > CAYVGP01. Next base: position 54,997 of record JBDRHG010000004.1, read on the forward strand.
TATTAGCCGCCGGTGCCGATGGGATAGCTTGGGTGGACTATCCTGACAAATCCGAATTGAGAGAGATTGCGAGCGAGTCGCATCCGGATCAAATCATCCTCACTGATGAATACATTGACTGGGAGGAGGATAAAACAGGACTTGAATTGTACACTCCCTATATCTATACTCAAGAACCTTCAGTTGGTAAATATACTCGTCGAAGAACAGATTCTCATGTTCCGGTCATCTCGACCATTGCCCATGGCGAAGAATTTGTGAAGTATCCTCTTAATCCCAATCTTCTCTTCGTCGACATCAGTCCGGTTGGTCTGTGCTACCGATCTGAACCCGAGCTCTGTGGAGGACCAATCACACTCGACGGTGTTGAGAAAATTATATCCACATTAAATGATGCGTACGAGAAAGTCCCAGATCTTTCTATGGGGGGGTGGGTTGAATTATCTTCAAAGGGGAGATCAAGGGGTCACGTATCAACAGATCGCCAATCGGTTCGGCCAATATCCTATCAAATATTTCGTAGTGGGCAGTGTAATCTCAGGAAATCACGGTGACTATTTTTCCGAATTGGTCACGACCCATAAAGAGCAGATCCAAAAAGCCTTCAAATAATCCTCAATTCTTCCAATTCTTGCCGCCATCGTAAACCTTAATAAAGGCGGCTTTGTTTACCCCAAAGGCGCATACCGGAGGTCATCACTAATGCAAGGACAGGATTTCGCGTTTTACGGCAGGCAAGCGATCATCAAGAGCGACGGAAGCATCCCGACAGAGTCGGCACAACTCACATACTCAAGCCTCTTCAAGCGACTTGTCAAAGATCACCTCGCAATCCTCCGGGAGAAAGATTCGCCTCTCCTCGCCGTCATCCCCGATGGCCTTTCGGATGATCAACAAGACGCACTCGTCCTCAAGCTCCTCCAAGAGCTCTCCATGAACACGAAAGAGGAAGTGACCACTGACAATTCTTCTCTCGCCCCGTTCTTCGAAGACATCGAGATGCTGCACCAATTCGTCGAGCAGCTCTATAACTACTGGCGTAACTACGAGCGGTTCTTCGTGCATTATTCCCAAAGCAAAGGGGAGAACAAGGTCCCTGCCAAAAAGACGCCTTACCGCACGTTCCAGGTGACCATCGAGTCGCTCAACCATCTCGTCCGCAAGGTGTATCGGGATATCGCCAAGAACATCACGCATCATCATCTTCGCATCTACCGCCAGATGCCGGCCGGCGCCCAAGTCGGTCTCATCGTCAGCGAAGAGGAGTGGAATTGCCCTTCTACCTACGACCATCTCAAGAAGATTCCCTTCATCCGGAGGCTCCTCATCGAGCCCCCGCTCATCATCGATCCGCCCATGAACAAGCGTAACGGGCAATTCTCTCAGGTCAAGGAGAACCCGATCGCGGACGTGGATTTCACAGACGGGGATTGGCTCTGCTATCCTGCCAAGGTCGGCGACCTGCTCATCCACCTCTTCTTCCACAACAAGTTCATCGGTCTGGGCACGGCATGCGCCAACCTCTTCGACCTCGCCGAAGAAGAGGACCTCAAACGGAAACCCGATGCCATCTATGCTTATGGCGTGCCTGCCGAGAAATTGAAGAGGTTCGGCGACCTGCCCACTGTCTTCTACGAGGACGACGACAATGGCATCATGGTGGGTGCGGTTCCTGATGGCGACGAGTTCGGCTACTTCGGCTATGTCAAGAAGATGATGCTGACGCTGCACAACATCATCCAGATGAAGCGGGGTCGCATACCCTTGCACGGTGCCATGGTGCGCATCAGTCTCAAGGACGGAAAATCCGCCAACATCATCATCGTCGGCGACAGCGGCGCAGGCAAGTCAGAATCGCTCGAAGCTTTCCGGGTGCTCGCCGACAAGCATATCCGGGACATGGTCATCGTCTTCGACGACATGGGCTCGCTCGAGCTCACCGATGACGGCAAACTCAAGGCCTACGGCACTGAGACCGGCGCATTTGTCCGTCTGGACGACCTCCAGCCGGGTTTCGCATTCGGCAATCTGGACCGTTCCATCATCATGAGCCCTCAGAAGATCAATGCCCGTGCCGTCCTACCGGTCACGACGATCGAAGAGGTGCTCAGGGGGAACAGCGTCGACTACTTCCTCTACGCCAACAATTATGAGGAGGTCGATGACGACCATCCTTTCTTCCAGGAATTCTCCGAGCCCGAAGAAGCCATGGCGGTCTTCAAGAAGGGCGCGCGCATCGGCAAGGGCACGACCACAGAGACTGGACTGGTGCAGACCTATTTCGCCAATATCTTCGGTCCCGCCCAGTACAAAGAATTGCATGACGGGCTCGCGCCGAAATTCTTCAAGGCGCTCTTCGATTCAGGTGTGCGTGTCGCTGAGCTCCGCACAAGGCTCGCCATCCCTGGCTTCGAGAACAAGGGTCCTGAGACCGCGGCCGAGGCACTGTTTGACGTGATCAGGAATAGTTAGGATTCCTTCTTCCTTTTCTTCAGAGACAGAAACAGCGCTAGCAGCATAAGGAGGTAGCTGCCATGCAATATCATGTCGGTCGGTGTGGGGTCGAAGACGAAGAGCTCGCCGGCTTGCCGCAGCAGATCCGCGCCACCGGCCAACAGGCCCATAACCAACGCGATGCCGATGAAAACCATTCCTACGATGCTTGCCCAAGCAACCCATTTGTCGAGCACGAGCGCCGAGCCGACGACGAGCTCCAAGACCACCACGATGAACGAGAACGCTTCAGGTAGACCGAGGGCCTGCATCTCCCGTGCTCCTGTGGACCATACGGCGGTACGGTAGGCCGCGGCAGAGAGGAACACGATTCCTACGAACAGACGCAGCACTTCGAATCCGGCATTCTTCTCCTGTTTCACGGATCGTCACCCTTCAGCATCCTGATGAAATACTCATGCACAGCGGTCTCGTCGGTGATTTCTGCGTGGAAGCTCGCCACGAGGACATTCCTTTGCCGTGCCAGCACCACATGACCGCTATGTGTGGCCAGTACCTCCACATCCTTGTCATGCCTTGTCATCACCGGCGCCCTGATGAACGCCACATGTATAGGTTTCGAAGAGATGGATGTCTTCACATTCGTCTCGAACGAATCTAATTGGCGGCCGTAATCGTTGCGTCGCACCGTTATGTCGATGAGCCCAAGATGCGATTTCTCTTCGCCTTCGATTTCCTTGGCGAGCAGTATCATGCCGGCGCAGGTGCCGAAGATCGGCATGCCTTCCCGAACGAGCCTCTTTATGGTCGTGTCAAGGTTGACCCGTCGCATGAGCTTTCCGATGGTGGTGCTTTCGCCGCCAGGCAGTATGAGTCCGGAGATTCCTTCAAGGTCCTCAGGCGTCCTGATCTCTATCGGCTCCATCCCCAGAGAACGTAGCACTGACTTATGTTCGATCACGTCACCCTGGAGGGCGAGCACACCGATGCGCATTTACCATCCCCTATCCTGCATGCGGACGTCGAGCTTGTCGATCTCCTTGCCTGGCATGGCATCGCCCAGGCCTTCGGAGACCTTCGCCAATTTGGCAGGGTCGGCGTAATGTGCCGTGGCTTCGACGATGGCCTTGGCCATCTTGGCAGGAGCTAAAGACTTGAAAATGCCGCTGCCCACGAACACTCCATCTACGCCAAGCTGCATGACCAATGATGCGTCGGCAGGGGTCGCAATGCCGCCTGCGGCGAAGTTGACCACCGGCAATCTGCCGATTCTTGCTACCTCGGTGACGAGACTTAATGGGACGCGCATCTGCTTGGCCGCTTTCTGCATCCTTTCTTTGTTCGCTTTCCGCAACGATGCGATCTCCTCGTTTATGGTTCGGATATGCCTGACCGCCTCGATGATATTGCCGGTGCCGGCCTCGCCCTTGGTGCGGATCATTGCTGCGCCCTCTGCGATTCGTCGCAGCGCCTCGCCGAGATTGGTGGCGCCGCAGACGAAGGGGACCTTGAATTGTTTCTTGTCGACATGCAGCGATGGATCGGCGGGCGTCAGCACCTCGGATTCGTCGATGTAGTCTATGCCGAGCGATTCGAGGATCTGCGCCTCGGCGAAGTGGCCGATGCGTACCTTTGCCATCACCGGGATGGAGACGGTCTTCATGATGTCCTTGATGAGCTTGGGGTCGCTCATCCTGGCGACGCCTCCCTGCGCCCTGATGTCAGAAGGGACCCGTTCGAGCGCCATGACGGCGACTGCGCCGGCCTTCTCTGCGATTCTGGCATGTTCTGCCGTGACGACGTCCATGATGACTCCGCCCTTCAGCATCTGGGCCAGTCCTGTCTTGAGTGTGTATGTCCCTTTCTTGTCCTGTTTCATGTGTCTTACCTCTTGAGTCTGATGAGCTGCAGTGGCTGTGCTGCCGCCATGATCGTCAATGTCTCGCCTTTCCGTACCCTGACTGGTTTACCCACCGAGTCCGCGATCGCGATGTTGTAATCATCCAATGATGTGATGGTGACTTTTCCCCCTGTCTTCAATGTTTTCCGGATGAGGCTGTGGCCGCAGATCCTGCCCTTGGTCGGCTCCCTTACGAGATAGCGTATCTTCTTCGAGCCGATCGGTATGGGCTTCTCATCCATCGAGGCCGCCCATCCGGTGGAACCGGCGGCGGTGCTCATGATGAGGCCGCTGGACATCTGCCGTTCCCTTTTCTTGCCGATGCGCACCTCATACCTACTGGTGCGCCACGCCAACTCGTTGCCGAAGAACACTTCATTGAGCGCAGGTTCGAGCTTGCGATGTCCCTTGACGGCCGAGAGGCGTTGGATAGGTTGGGTCGTGTACTCCTTCTCGACGATCGCGCGTATCGTCTCTGGAATGCTGGCTCGCGTCGCTCTGGTCAACGCTCCCTCCTTGTTCTTGGGATCGGAATTGATGCCGAGCACCGGCGTGTCGTCCGAGATTTGATGGGAGATTGAGAGCAAGGTCCCGTCCCCGCCCACAGTGATCACGACATCTGCCCGCTTGGTGTCTGACAAAGTGATATGGTTGCGATCCTTCCATCTGGCTTCGATGTCAGGATAGCGCTCAAGCTCTGTCCTGAGCTTTCGCATGGTGCGGATATGTTCATGTGATGCCGTCTGCATATAGCCTATAAGGAGCTTCATGCCTGTTTCCCCCATAAGAGGGTGCAAGAATTCATGCTCATTAAAAAAGGTTGTGGAGGATTAAATTGTATTGTTATATGTGTCCCGAACGGATGTGTTCTGTAAAATGTTTTTCAATTCATGGAGGCTGTGTACTGTGAAATTCGGCTCAAACCCATTATCTTCTTTTATATTTCCTTCTCGATCAAAATGAATTGTAGTCATCCCTTTTTTTCCTGCAGGTTCGAGATTTTTGAGTAGGTTGTCTGTGTATATACATCTGTCAGGAGTCGTGCGCAGACGTTGTACAACCGTATCGTATACAGTGCCATCTGGTTTTCTCATGCCTAATTCTCCACTAATAAAATGATGCGTGATAACATCATCTAACTGAAAGTAGCGTCGCTGTGCCTCATGCCATTCTATTACGTCATTGGAGAGGATAGACAGTTCATAGGTCTTTGCCAACTCCTGTGCAGTCTTGATGAAATCGGGATCGATTCGAAGGTGAGGGATGTATTCGGACAGCACCTGTTGACCATCAATGCCAAGTGAGTCAAAAAAAGCTTCAGAGGTAATTCTTCCAATGCTTAATTTCCTGTAGTATAACGCTCTGAATGCATTCTCGTCAATCATCTGTCTTGTTCTCAACAAAGGGAGAAATACGTCTTCAATATCATCAGGATATTGGAAAATGACCCCCATTTTATCCCACAGAAGGTGAAGTTTCATTTTTTGTTCACGTCTTGTCTGCTGTAATTCCCCACCATCCGTAGCGTGTCCAGTCGATTCCCGGCTTTTGTCCGGTGAATAATGTTGTCTGGATGTTGTAGAATCCTGCTTCTTCAAGGCATTGGATGACGACAGGAAGGCACACCTTGTGCTCGCCAGTGTTGAGTACATCCTGAAACGCGGTCTTGATCTGGTCAGCTACTTCTCCATTGCCTGAATCAGGCATTCCTCGGATCTGCTCTGCGATGTATGATAGGACAAGAGAAAAGAATTGATTCAGATCGTTTGGTTCCAATGTCTCCGAATCAAATGCGTACTCAGGTAGCATAACATCTGTCATGACAAGACGGCCTCCCGGACGCAGCGCGTTGGCATGATTCTGATATGCCAGCTTTTTATCAGGGAAATGATGTCCTGTAGCAGTATGCATGATCACGTCGTATTGTCCTTTACCTCTATACGTTTCCGCAGTCCCTTCAATTACATCAAAAGAGGTGCGTCGTCCTGCAAAACTCAATGAATCTTCGATTGATTTCGCTGAAAGTTGCCTAAAGAAATTGTCTGGCTCCACCAATCGCATGTATGCGACGTTCTCAAGTGCTACGACCTTTCCTTCGATGATGCCTGGGCCTGGCCCATAGGAAAGGACGCGCAGTTCAGTTCTGCATTGTGAAATCTCATCGAGCAGGAACTGCTCCCATTTCGCGTACAGCGGGTACTGTTTCAATTGGCGGTAATAGAGATGTTTGAACGCATCTGCATCAGTCACTGAATACTCGATGCTCGCAGTGTGCACGAGTCGCTCAAGGGTTTTCCACCGATCGTTCGGGCTGTACACGCGCAGGCTTTTTTGTGTCATCTTATTTTTCTATCTTTTCTGCCAGCACAAAATACGAGTCATGGGTGTGTCGTTCTTTACGGTGATATCCTGGTCCATGCGGCGGATCTGTGTATTGCCGGTTGTCGACTCTGAGAATGCGAAAGCCCCTGAGCAGTTGTTTGATCTGCGCGAGGGTATGGTACCGTACATATATCTCGTCCTGGATCCACTCATCATCATTGATGCGCTCACCTGTTCCATACTGAGGATCGTTGTGCGTCTTGAACTCTAGCATGGCTAATCCGCCAGGCTTGAGCATTCTATGATATTCCTTGATTACCGGAACCGGCTTCTCGAGATGCTCCATAACAAAGTCGCACACAATACCATCAATGCTTTCATCAGAGATTCCGGTGTCATCGAGGTGGGCGTGGATGAGCCGGCTCTCGTGCATCCCGAGTCGTGTTCTGGCTCGTTCAAGTCCGCTCTGGCTTGCATCCACACCCCAGCACTCAAATCCTTCTGTTGCGAAGGGCAGCATGTTCCTGCCGTCTCCGCAGCCTCCAAAGAGGATGCGGGAATCGCCCCTATACTGCAGGAATGGAATCTTCTCGATGAAAAAAGGTGTCGCGCCTTCACGCCATACTGACCGGTCTTGTGTGAATTGATCATATACCTTGTTCCAGTATTGTGAAATATCTTGAGGTTGCATGATATCTCCATTATTTAGTAGTATCTATATTGTGGTATGAGTTATAATTTTCTATTATTTTTTTTGACAAAAAGAAATATTTTTAATCTCAGTTGCATTCTGTACTGAAATGCTGGAAATACTTGATCTTGTTGATAGGAAAATCATCTACACCCTCGATTTCGACGCTCGCATGCCGCTCTCACAGCTGGCCAAGAGGATAGGCATCTCCAAGCAGGTCGCGGCCTACCGCATCGAGCGCCTGAAGAAGCGTGGCGTCATCATGGGATTCTACACCGACATCTCAGGATCGAAGATCGGCTACGAGATATTCGTCATCTACTTCAAGTTCCAGCGCATGTCGCCTGACGAGCAGCAGCGCTTCATCAGGCATATCGGGAAGGCCAAGAACGTGGGTGTCAACATCTCAATCAACGGCCAATGGGACCATTGCATCGTCATCTGGGCGAGGGACGTCGTGGAATTCAAGCTGCGCTACCAAGAGGCGATGGGGGATTGGGAACGCTTCATCAGGAGCAAAGACGTCATGATGGAGACCGACTTCTACTACTTCAAACCGACCCAGATCCTCGACAAGCCGTCTGACCGTATGCTCTCCATGACCGGTGTCATCGAGCGCCCCAAGCTCGACAGGAAAGACCATCTTCTTCTCAGCGGTCTCGCTTCCGATTGCCGTATGCCCTTGGTGGAATTGGGTAAGAAGGCAGGCCTCACCGCCAACGGAGCGAAGCAACGCATCCGCCGTCTGGAAAAAGAGGGCATCATCTTGGGCTATCGGGTATTCATCGACTACCAGCTGCTGGGCTTCCTGCACTACCGTGTCTTCCTCCATCTAGAGAGCCTGACCGACAAGGTCGAGAGGCGCATCATCCAATTTCTGCGTCAGCACCGTGCATGTCCTTCCATCACCAAGACCATCGGCTATTGCGAGCTTGAGTTCCGTGCAATCTGCAAAGATGTCAACGAATTCTACGCGATGATGGATGATTTGCGTCGCGTCTTCCCCGACGAGATCAAAGAATACGATTCCATTCTCTACGCCAGGATGCACGAAGCGTGGAATTACTTCCCTTTCGAAGAATAAGCAGTGTTCATTCAGCCAGTATCGCAGGTTTGCCAGGCAATGCCTGCTTCGCTTTGGCCTCGCTGCTCGTCTCGCCGTCTTCGATCACGACGTCGCAGGAGAATTCCTCGGCCAGGAACACTTTCGCCTGCTCGAGTGCGGCCAACTCCTCGACCTTGGACAGTCCGGTCTGCGGTATGCCGCCCTTGACCAATCTCGGGATGAGCTTGATGACCTGTTGGCCATGCTTCTTGAGTTCAGGATCGGCCATGACCTTGCCGATGAGGTCTTTGGGATTGCGTGTCTCTTCCATAGCTTTTCCCAGCAATGAGAAAAGGTCATAGAGGAACCCTTGCGCGCAGAAGAGCGTGAGTTTCTTGGGCTTGTTGATCTTGGCCAGCCGCAATACCTCAGAAGAGTCTTCCATGAGTTTGGAGAGCAAATCCTCCTCTTTATCCAATCGCGGGTCGATGAGCTTCTCGTCGCTCTCCGGCCACCTCGCCTGAGACACCATCCCCTCTTTTCCCATCCGTTCCCAGGTCTCTTCGCAGAGCATGGGGGTGAAAGGCACCATCATGATGACCTGCGCCTCGATGATCTTCGAGATGATGCCGGCATCGGGCTTACCCGCGCTCCTGCGCAGGTACCATCGCATCGCCTTATTGAGGTCGAAGAACGCCTTCTGCGACGCGGTGCGGAACAATGTCTCTTCCATCGCGGCCGCGGTGTCGCGTACGGTCTCATGGAGCTTGGAGAGCATCCATTCGTCGATGCGGCGCAGCTTGCTAGCAGGTTTCGCATCGGCCTTGTAGTTCTCAGAGCAGAACTCATGCCATTGGATGAGCTTGCTGCGTACACTGCGCGCGAACTCTGAATCCCAGTTGGGGTCGTCGAGACCTTCGCCGCCGCTCATGATGGTCAAGCGTGATGTGTCGACGCCGAACTTGTCGGCCATCTCACGCAAGAGGATCATGTTGCCTTTCGACTTGCTCATCTTCTCGCCGTCCACCGTGACCCAGCCGTTGACGCCGATGCCTTGCGGCCAGTGCTTCTCCGGGAAGAGCGCGGTGTGGTTGAAGAGGAAGAAGGTGAGATGGTTCTGGATGAGGTCCTTCCCCGAATTCCTGAAGTCCACAGGGTACCAGTAGTCGAACTCCGCTTTCATCTCTTCTGCCTTGTCGATGGGCGCTTTGCCCTTGCCGAGCAGGATATAGTCGAACAGCTCGTCATCGACCTGCTCGATCGGGATATCCGAAATCTTGTGGGAGAATGTATAATAGGCATTGTATATCGTGCTGTCGCTCAGGCTCTCGATGAGCCATTTGTTGTCCCAAGGAAGCAGCGTCCCGAGCCCTGCCTCGCGGGTGCAGGCCCATTCATGCAGCCAGTCTATCACATATTCGAACTGCTGTCGGGCCTTCTCTGGATACAGGCGCAGATTCTTCAGGTTCTTCTTCGTCAGTTCTTTCCACTCCGGATTGGCGTAGTCGATGAACCATTGGTCGTCCACCACCTTTACTACGCATTCAGACAGCGATCGTGCGACGACTTTCCCTTCCAGTTCATAGAACATCACAGCGTCCCCTTCCTCGGGAAGCTTCCGTTTGAGCAATTCCTGGCATTTTGGAACGGTCATGCCTGCGCATTCGCCGCAATTTTTCTTCATCACACCTTTCCGGAAGACCCTCCTGTTGAGTTCGCCTTTCGCGAGCTCGAGCTTCTCCTTGTCCTGGTCGGATTTCACCCCGAATTCCTTTCCGATATCAGTCCCCAAGTCATCGCCCATCCCAGGGACGCTGATGATGCTGATAGGCGCCAATGCGGCGACGACATCTTCGGTAAGTTTGTAGTTCTTCTGCAGGTCTTTGTTTGCCTGTATCTTATGGAGCTCGTACAGATCGACAGGATCCTCGAGAGCGGAGAACACGATACCTGAACCGACCTTCGAGTCGATGAACCATGCAGGGAGGACATAGATCTCATTGTCGATCAGCGGACCTTTGACCCACTTGCCTATCAGCTCCTCGGGCGTGATGGTCCCGATCACTTTCGGTTCCGCGAATTGGTTCTTTATCTTGTCCACTGCAGCCCTTCCGACCACCCATTTCTCATCTCCGACCTCGACGATGACGTAGTCACCTTCTGGATCGATCCATAGGTTCGATTGTCCGTAGAACGCGTCAGGTCTGGTGGTGCCTGCCATCAGGATCAGGTCTGAGTCCCGCATGCGGAACTTCCCCCAGATGAAATCCTTGGTGGTGACCCCTTCCCCTTCGACCCTATCGTGGTCGCCTACAGGACATCCTTCTTTTGGGTCCCACACGACTGGGAATTTACCTTTGATGACATAGTTGCCTTCTCTTAGCTTGCGGAATTGCCACTCGATGAACTTATTATACTGGGGATTGAGTGATGTGGTGATGAATTGCCTACGGAAATCGACGCCAACGCCCATGCGGCGATAGTCCTTCTCCGCCTCCTTGGGGAAGAACTCGGTCCAATATTCGGGCTCGGCGAACTTCTTGATCTCGTCGTCCGAGAAACCCTGCTTCTTCATGCTCTCCCATTGCTTGGGCTCATCCTTCTTGATGCGGTCAGCCGCGGCCTGGATGGGCGAGCCGGTGCAATGCCAGCCCTGCGGGAAGAGCACATTGTGGCCGGTGAGACGCTTGAACCGGGTGAACGCTTCCACCCTCATGAGGGTGTAGAAGTGTCCGATGTGGAGGAATCCGTTCATATAGGGGTAGGGGAACGTCGCGAAGAACTTCTTCTTGCCTTTCTCAGGCGTGGCCTCGAAGATCCTCTTCTCGTTCCAGCGCATCTCCCATTTCTTCTCGATTGCAGGAAAGTCGATCATTTTGAGGGATGAATCGTCCGGGATTTATAAGCGTTATTGGCGTGGGCATAGTTACTCTAAACAGAAAATTTATTACTGAGTAGGGATTATCTAGTGCCATGTTCCCAGACATCACTGATATCATCACCCTCCTCAAGGCGCACCAGGAGGGCGAATACAAGGATTCCTTGGAATTCACGATACTCAACGGATTCGTTAAGGATACGGATGTCTCGGATGATGAAGCCGCAGAGTTCACAACCGAACACAAAATTTTTACCGATGCGTCAGAAGCGAAAGATGCGCTTGCTGGGTATGCTCTCGGAAGCGATTATAACACCTATCGCATATCCATTTCATCGGGAGAGGTCTCGGGCGCCATCAATGGACTATACGATGAGCATCAAGAACTCATCACCTACCTTCAAGCTGCGCTTCCCTATTCTGTCGAGGGAGGCGGGCTGCTTCCTCTGCTAGAACAGTATGTGAGTCGCGGAAGGCTCGGGGTCCTAAAATTCTTCACTGTCCATGCTGATGTGGATGAGCCGGCATTGTTTGCCAAGTCACCAGCTGCCAACAGCCTGTACAAAGAGAAATCCAAAGAAAAGACCACGACGATGTACGAACATATTCTCAATGTGGAACTGGAAAAATGGGAGGACGTTGCCTCGAAGACCAAGGGGCCGGATAAAAAAGAGGAACGTCAGGACATCACGACTAGTCTTCCCGTCTACGACAAGAATCTCCAGGACGCGCTCTGGACCATGAAGCCGCTCTTCAAGTCGTAGATATCAAATTAGAGAAAAAACTAGAACTTCTTGAAAGGCGCCGCATCGTCGAGTAGGTCGACCTGCCCCAGGAACATTCCTCTGCAGCAATAACGTTCCAGCCCGAGCTCGTCGAGTACTTTCTTGGGATCCTCGCTCTTCTCGGTTCGCTCCTTGAAGTCTTCCCAGAGGTGCGCTATCGGCTTTCCGCATGAGAAACATCGGACTGGAATGATCATGGTCATTTCACCTGTACGATTTCTGTCGTTTTGCCCTGGCCTTTCCGTGCCTGTTGGGCTTGGAGACCTCCTTGCGTCGCACGTCGGCGACGAGCAGTTGGCGGTCGTAATCGAGATATGTGGTCTCCAGCTTCTTATCGTTGGAGAATTGCACGATGGCGCGTGCGATGGCCAGCCTTGCAGCGTCTGCCTGGCTGGTGATGCCTCCGCCAATGACGGATACGGAGATGGACATCTTTTTGACTATGTCACCTGCGAGCAGGATGGGCTCGCGGATCCGCATGCGGGAGAGTCTGGGCTGGATGTTGTCGAGCAGCATGCGATTGATTCTCACTGTGCCCTTGCCGGGCTTGATCGTGGCGCGAGCGATCGCGCGCTTCCTCTTGCCGGAAACATGGATGACTTTCATAAGGATCCTCCCATCTCCTTGCAGATGGTGTTTACTGTGACGAAGCCTATGGATAGGTTCTTGGCATGCGCATTCTCTAGACTGATGATGCTCTTGCCTTCGAACTCCTTAGGGATGCCTCGGTAGCACTTGATTCGGTCGAGCGCGACACGGCCTTTGGCTTGTTTATAGGGAAGCATGCCGCGGATGGCCCGCTTGACGAAGCGTTCAGGCTGGCGTCGGAAGAACGGACCCTTCCTCATGCTGCCTTTCTCGCTATGCTCTCGGTAGTGGGTGAGCACCTGCTTCTTGCTGCCGGTGATGATGGCCTTGCCAGCGTTGACGATGGCAACTTCCTCACCGAGGAGTGCCTTCTTGGCCGTCACTGTAGCAAGCCGTCCAAGCACCAGGTCTGTCGCGTCTATGATGATCATTTTGTTCAACCGATGATTCTGACATTCTTCCCCTTGGGGTTCTTCTGCATGAGCTCTTCGATGGTCAGGAAATTGTCCTTGCCCACCTTCTCCTTGGCAGATGAGGAGATTGAAAATGCGGCGATGGTCACCTTGCGCGAGAGCTCGCCTGTCCCCAGCACTTTACCCGGAACCACGACTGACTCATTCTCCTTGGCATGATGCGAGATACGCGAGAGGTTAACGGCACGCCTATTGCGGTTCGGCTTCTCCAAATCGCTGGCTATCCGTTTCCATACGGCGACCTTCTCCTTCTGGGAGAGGGTCTTGAGCTCCTTTATGAGGCTCTGCAGCCTCGGGTTGCTTGGGTGTCTCATGTTACTTTCCTTTGTTGTCGGGTCGGCATAGCCTCTGGCGCAAACGGTCGCGTGTCGGTATCGTCCCGCCTTTGAAAAAGGCTGCGGGGGACGAGATTCGAACTCGCGCACCCACTAAGGGACAAGGCCCTCAACCTTGCGCATTTGACCAGGCTCTGCCACCCCCGCAGTGAACGGGATGGGGCTCAGGGGCACTTAAACGTCGATGGCCTTCTGGAAGGCATCGAGCTGTTCGTCGAACACTTCCGTCGCGATGACCGCGATGGACTTGACGTCGAGCGAACCCCAGGACTCCATGGAAAAGATGAAGCTGTTCTCGTCGTACTCCACCTTGACCATGTTGTCACAGATCCCGTCGACGGCGTCGACGAGATCGTTATCGATGATCAGGTTCTTGTCAATCTTGCCGGACTTGTCGAAGACCGCGGACGGATACTTGTCCTTGTTCTTCTCGAAATCCTTGCTCTTGTTGTTGACGGTGATTGCCGGGCGGTAGGTATAAGTGAACAGGCCGGGGCTCCACTTGGTGTGGGTCTTTCCTCTGCCCAGCACCGCGGTGGCCTCGAATTCGAGTTCTTGCACCTCGCTACCATGCTTGATGAGTTTTACGATGGGTGTCTTGGGATGGAACGGCTTGATCTTCGGGTCCTTGCTGGATAGGTCCTCGGCGCATATGGTGCCGGGGCCTTTGGCCTTGAGGGTGAGCTTGACCGAGTTCTTGGCCGATAGTTCCTCATCGGGATTCTCAGGGGGCAGCTCATAGCCTTTGAGATCGGTTGTCAGCACGAGGAGGCCGAGACGGTGCGCGACCATCTCGTCATAGAGCAGCGATGAATTCTTGCGGAACTCCACGGTCTCGATGGCCATGGTCGGGACTTCGTCCATCATGTACCTACGGATGGCGTTAATGTACTGAGGCGTGACTCCCTTGACGAGCAATCGCGCTTTGGTCTTCTCCTTGTTCTTCTCTAGGAGCTTGGTTTCCATGTCTACACCCTTCTTCCGCGCTTGCCGCCTTTCTTCCTGCACCCATCATGCGGGACAGGCGTGACATCCTCGATGATGCCTATGCGCAGTCCCATCCTGGACAACGCACGGATTGCCGCTTGCGCACCGGGTCCGGGATTATTCGGACCGTTGTGGCCGCCAGGGGCTCTGATTTTGACGTGGATACCGTTGACACCCCCCTCGTATGCCTGTTCAGCCGCTTTCTTTGCAGCTGCCATGGCCGCGGTCGGTGAGCTTTCCATTCGATCGCTCTTGACGACCTGGCCTCCGCTAGTCCTAGCGATGGTCTGGGTGCCGGTGATATCTGTGACATGGATGATAGTATTATTATACGAGGAAAAGATGTGGGCGACGCCCCATCTGATGCTACCTCCTCTTGATCGGGGTTCTTGGGCGGGCGGACCTGCCGAATCTCTTTCCGGACTTGCCATATTGGTTCCTCTCGTCAATATTCTTTCTCTTCTTCTCTTTCTTCTCGATAGGGACGCGCTCTGGATGCTCGTCGTTTGAAAGCGTGGACTTGGCCACGAACGCGACATGCTTCTCCTCTTCCTTGGTCACAAGGTAGGATGGCATGGTGATCTTCTTGTCTGCCACGATGACGTGGCGGTGGATGATGAACTGTCTTGCTTGTCCTGCCGATCGGCATAATCCTTTCCGGAAGAGCACGGTCTGCAGGCGTCGTTCCATGATGGCATTGACCTTGAGACCTAGGATGTCGTCGAGGGTCACAACGCCTTCGATGATGCCCAGTCGCTGGACGCGTTCGAGGAGTTGCTTGCGCTCGAGTTCTGCCTGCTTGCCGATGGCAGCGTTGTAAACCTTGGCTTGACCCTTCAATCCCTTGAGGATGGACTTCATCTTCATGATCTCTTTCTTGTTCTTCAGGCCGTACTCGGACTTGAGCTCTTTCTCTTCCTCGATGCGGTCACCCTCCCAGGGGTGCTTCGGGGTCTCATACTTTTTCTTCGCTTTCTTGGGGTCGCCCATTGTCCATTACCTTTACTTCTTGACGTCCTTCTTCTTGGAGACGCCGAGTGTGGTCTTGCCTTTGTTCCTGCGGAAGTTGGACTTCGTGCGCTGTCCGCGCAACGGCAGTCCCCATGCATGTCGCATGCCGCGATTGGTCTTGATCTTCTTGAGTCTCTTGATGTCGTTGTCCTTGGTGAATCGCAGGTCGGCGGAAAGGAGATGCCCGTCCTCGCCGGTCTCGTAATCTTTGCGTCGGTTCATCATCCATGTGGGGATGTTGAACTTCTTAGGATCCTGTAGAACAGAGTTGAGAAGCTCGACCTCTTCGTTGGCCAGCAAGCCCGCCTTTTTTGCGGGGTCGACTTTTGCGATCGCGAGGACCGCGTTTGCGTACATCAGGCCGATGCCTTTGATCTTGCGCATCGCATACAGCACAGCTTTTTTGCCTTCGAGATCTGTATTTGCTACGCGGATGATGTATTTGATTTCGCCTTGCGGATTGTTCTTGTCCATGGTCAATCACGTCTTGGCAGCAGATAGCCCAGAAATCGCTCGAAGGTCGAATTCGGCCCTGGAATCGCTCACTGGGAACTCGGGCTGCCGATGATGGTATGTGGGTGAACCTCCGCCCCTTTAAAAAGGTTTCCTTTCTGTTTTTTTCCATCGGCTTCGGAACATACAATTATATAGGGGGTTTTCAACCTATCACTTGGTGGGGCAGAAGATATGTGGTTTTAGTGCCTAATGATCATTTTTTTCTCCATTATGCGAATGAATTGGTCATCTCTCAGTTGGTCCCAATGAGGAGAATTTCTCATGGTATTAACGAGGGAAATGCTCTTTTTCGTCGTTCCTCCGGCAGAGTGAATAGGTAAATAATCGAAAAGTATTTAAACAAGTACTCGCAGAAATAGAGATTGGTTATCCGCCCCAATGTACACTTTCGTATATTGTGGGTGTGGTTTGGCTGTTGGACGGCAGTTGGATCCGCATCTTTAGGTGGTCAGATTAAAAAAGTGGTGAAAAGAGGTGTTAGTATGAAGAAGGAATTACTACTGTTGGCAGTTCTGTCTGTGTTCTTGCTCTCGGCCGTTTATGTTATAGCTGCGCCGCCGGGCGGACCGACAGTGACTGCGACGAACCTTGGCGAATACCTTATGGGGACTCCGGGAGGCGTCAATGTCGAGGCAGGAAACATCACCCAGGCCGATCTGGAGGTCAACCAGTCGACCACGCGTTGGGCAGGTCTCGTAGGTAACGTGACCGGCGACATCGTGTTGGGTGACGACAGCTACAACATCATGTATAGTTGGGGAGGCGAGGGACGATATGTCTATGCCGCCGATGCCAACTCGATTTCATGGGTTGACGTTACCGCAGCTGCGACCGGCGGAGAGGTTACGACGCAATTTACGTTCCTTTCTGACACGCCTGCACAGGACAACTACTCCAATACATTCAATAGCACTGGTACAGTGACCTCTGATGTGCTCGGCTCCGGTTCGATCGCGACGGTCTCTCGCGCGACGACGTTCGCCAATGATGGTTCGGACCAATGGTATACCTATGCCCTGTACGACTCCGGTGGTTCGGAGACGGTCTTCGCAGGCGAGGTCTCAGTGGACGGGACGGCTTTCAACGGCAATGTGCACGACTACCAGATGCTGATCCCTGAGGATGGCACAGGCGCTGACTCTGCAGTCACGGCCTGGTACCTCTGGGTGGAGCTAGTATAAGGCCGCGATGGCCATTTTTTTCATTTTTTTATGATACTGCAAGCAATACCGACAAAGAAGAGAGATGCATGCGGAATAGGTGTCAGGGGTGGCGCGTATTTCACGTTCATGCATTAATCACTTTCGCATTAATCACTTTCGCAGGAAACAATAAATTAATAAAGGAGAAGCATCCCCGGAAAAAGTGATAACAGCTTTTCGCGGTTGCGAATCTTCCTATAGCCAAGGAAAAAAGAGAGGTGAAGTGGATGAAAAGATTTAGCGCATCAATGGTTCTGATCATACTCGCTGTGTTGGCGGTAGCCCAAGTCGCGATGGCTCAGCCTTTTGGCGTCACGACGGAAAATGGCACCCAGAAGACGGGCACGGGCACTACAGCAACATCGGTGGCGATCACGGGCGGTAATGTCACCGAAGTCAACATCACTGCTGCACAGATCACTGGCAGGTGGGCAGGCTTCTGGGGTTCGATCACCGCAGGCATCAATCTCACCGACGGTGTCCAGACGTTCTATGCATGGACGGTCAGCAACGTCACTGGAGCTGCGGTCTACGCGGTCAACGGTTCTGTCACCGACTGGGATCTGATGCAGAGGGCCAACGATACCCATATGCCCGTTAATCTGCAGGGTGAGGCGACCGATAATTTCAACAACACATTCAACTCGTCCGAGACGTTCACGGTTGGCACTTCTCGCAGTATCGATAACGTCAAGTATGCGATGACGTGGCAGGACGGAGTGCAGGGAACGCTTCTCAAGTCATATGCCTTGACGACGTCGGACACTAATGCGGAAATCTTCGCAGCCAAGGCCGTCGGTGACGCGGATTCGTTCATCAATGGCGTGGAAGCGGACTTCCAGTTGATTGTTCCGGCCCAGTCCGCATACGCGACTCCGTACGAGTTCTATCTGGAGCTGCCCTAAAGGCGCTCTAACTTTCTTTTTTTCCTCTTTCTTTCTTTCTGATATCCATTTACTTCTCTCCGCTGATGACACTTAAAAACATCAATCGAAACATATTTATAGTCCCCTTCTTGCATAAGATATTGACGAGACCCATTGGTGGTTTTTGAGATCGGGGGAAGGTAATGACAATTACGACTAGACGTCCTTTGACTTGGTTTTGTATCCTAATTTTCTGCATCTGTGCCCTCTCATTAACAGCATTCGCAGATGTGAATGTCGGCAATTCCCAGGACTGGAAGGACGTCTATTCAATGATGCTCTATTCAGGCCTCAACGATCAGCGCGGCATATTCCTCAATTCTGAATCCATCATCGGCATCACTTCCCGCATCACTCCTGCCGATTCCATCACCATGTTCGAATCCACCGACACGCCTCTCATCAGGCGGGCCTTTGGTCAATTGGCCTCCGCTGGATTCGAGGTCAACGAGGAGGTGCGGTCTAGCAATTTCAATCTCGATCTCGATCCTGAGAACGGCCGGTACTTGCTTGTCTCCACCAGTAACTACCGTCTCGCTTTACCAATAGCCGCGTATGCCGTCAAGACGAATTCCTGGGTGCTCCTGGTCGACCAGGACAATCTGGATGAAGTGGCGAACCGCATCGAGGACGCAAGCCAGGTCATCGCCGTGGGCAATTTCCCCCGCGATGTGCTCGAGGCGATCGAACCTTCGTTTACCGAATGGATCAACAACAACAATATCTACACGGACAGCGAGGAGATCGCGTCCCGTTTCGGCGAGATCCCCAGTGTCGTGATCACCGACGGATCCACCCTCGAGGCGGAGTTCTTCACGACACCCAATCCTGTCATCCTCTCAGGCTACAACCGCATCATCGACGACACGATCACCTTTCTTCAAGAGAACAACATCAAGAATGTCGTCATCGTCGGCAACAAGCTCTCGGTGGTCGGTGAGCAGATACGCGCGAGCAGCAACAAGGAGATCAGCGTCTTCATCAAGTTCGGCCAGAGCTCGACACAGAAGCTGGGACGGGTCTACGCCCTGACCATGTATCCGATGCCGATGCCGACGCTCAAGATCACGGTCAACAGGGTCATCTACAACCCGATCAAGAAAGAGCTCATCGCTTACTACAATAACCTGGGAAATGTCGGCACCTATACGTTGACCACGATGACGGTCAAGGTTGACGGCGACGAGATCGGTTCAGCGTCGGACGAGGACGTCATCTTCCTCGGTGCAGGAGAAGTCCTGCCTGTCGCATACGACCTCGACATCCCTATCGATGACATCGACGAGAACACCATCGTCGAGTTCTATACATCATTCGGCATCCAGCCCACTGAGCTCGACGCCTTCCTGACCATGACGAACAAGTTCGGCCCTCCCTTCTCGCTCACTCTCGAGCTCGAGGAAATCGAAGAGGATCCCGCGGTCATCACGCTCGACGATGTCGCCTATTACCTGCGCTACAAGCGAATAGGTATGGATCTGACCAACAACGTCACGACCCCTGTCTACTTCAATGCCAAGATCCGCAATCTCATCGTAAACGGCCTCAAGAAGGACCTGTATACCGAGGGAGAGCTCATCGGCGGCGAAGGAGCCACAGTCTACATCCCAATCGAACTCGACGATATCGATCTCGAGGAGAACAGGAATTTCGATATCACAATCGCCTATGGCAGCGATTCATCCTTCCTCTTCAACTCCATCGAGAAGAAGTTGCCGTTCAGGACCGAAGGCAGTGCGGGCATCGTTGGCTTCGTGACCTCGATCGTGGGCGAAGGATCCATCCCTGCGCTCATCGGTCTCATCGTCGTTGTTCTCATCATCGTGACGATTGTTGTAGTCAAGAGGAGAAAAAGATAAAAGGATGGTATCGGCAGTCAACGTCGCGATGAGTTCTTCCCATACACCACGAGGGAGATGCATGACATCAAGAGGATCGATACGAGGCAGGCAGGGTATTGCCCGAAACGTCATCTTGCCTTTCCTCGTCTTGCTCATCATCCTGGGTACCGTGGTTCCCATCGTATTCGCCGATAAAGAATATGATTACGTCCTCGTCGCCAACACCAAGGACTGGCGCGAGCTTTACCTGGCCGCCTTCTATGCAGGGATCAACAATGCTGAGCTCATCTACTTCAAGACGCTTGGCGAGGCCCAGATAAAATCCGGTCAGCTGGACGAGGACGAAGAGATCGTCATCCTGGAGCCTGAGAAGAATGCTGTGGTCAAGAACTACGAGTCTTTCCTCGAGGTCAATGGCTACCAGGACTTCTATACGATCGATTACGAGAGCCTCCAGGATCTCCAGGAGATTCTCTGGGATGATGCCAAGGCGGACGGATATCTCGTGCTGTATCCCGAGTTCGGTGTCGAGGCCGCTTCGGCCACTGCCTATGCACTGGAGCAAAATCTCATCCCGCTGTTCATGGATGAGTATAACATCGGGGAGGTCAAGAAGATCATCAAAGGCTCTGATAATGTCATTTTCTTGGGCCATTTCCCCATCCGTCTTCTAGACGATATGACCGGAGAGTTCATCACCGATCATGCAGACAAGAACGCCAAGGCCATCACCTCACGTTATCTGGAGGACTATGACGGGGCCTGGGCCATCATCACCAGGATCGACAGGATTGACCCCTACACGCTCACCCAAGGCCCTCCGCTTCTGGTCTACACCGGTTCGACCGAGGACATCGCCGACCTCATCAAGGACAGCAGCATCACCAATGTTGAGATCATCGGTGCGGACACTGTCGCGATCGCCCAGGAGGCTGAGATCATCTCTGGCAAGGATCTCCGTCTGGTGCTCAAATATGCGAGGACCGTGACCAACCTGCCTGGCATGGGGGGTAAGCTCCTTGACTTGGACACCATCAAGTTCGACTTTCCTGCAGTTGGTCTCGAGATTGTCGATACGGTCTACTACCCTTCGCTCAATGTCCTCGCCATCACCTTCAGGAGCACCGGCAATGTCCCGACAAGGTTCTTCTCACAGGTGGAGTTCGGAGGCGAGGCTCTCTCCGACGACAATATCCACTCTGTGCCTCCGGGCGAGACCATCACCATCCCTTATTTCCTCGGTTCAGCCGATGACGACACGGTCCGTGTGGTCATCAACACCCAGTATGGCATCGAGCCGCCGTTGACCGAACGCATCAAGACGACCGAAGGCCTTCCGATCATCCTCCGTAACGCCACCTCTGATTCTCACATCGAGCAGTCGACAATCGAGATGCGCTCTGTGGGTTATGACGATGGTCAAGGCATCCTCTTCTTGGAGCTCTTCAACCCCACCGACGCTCCGATGCAGGTCTTTGCCGAGATCATCTTCGCTCCTGGCGATGTGCTCGCCTCGGGTCTGATCACGATCCCGTCTCTGGAGAGCGGGATCGCCCAGATACCTACCCCGTACAGGCGCGGAGATTCCATCATCGACAACAACTATCGCATCAACGTCTTCCACGGGGAGAAGGACACCTTATTCATGACCAATTTCTCCATGGCCGTCTCCCAGCGTGTGTCCGAGCCGCTCATCGTGGGCAATGTCATCGCTCTCGGCCCCACAAGCATCACGATCTTTGCGGTCGTGCTCCTCATCGTGCTCTTCCTCATCCTCGCCGCCAGGAGGAGACGACGGAAAGAGGAGGGGTGAAGATATATCCTCCGGCCTTAGTTCTGCCCAAAACCTTTTTTAACGGGACCGCTCTCCTCCTACTATGATCGCAGCCAAGAAGACCTGGGTCGTGATTCCTGCCTTCAATGAGGGGGAGCGCATCGTCCCGGTCATCAAGGAGGCTCACCACCACGCTCAAGGCGTCGTAGTGGTCGACGACGGCTCTTCTGACTCCACGTCTGACCAGGCACAAGGTGCAGGAGCCATCGTGCTACGCCATTGCATCAACCTCGGAAAGGGTGCCGCACTCAAGACCGGCTGCGATTTCGCTATAGAGCAGGGTGCCGGACGTATCGTGGTCATCGATGCTGACGGCCAGCATGACCCGGCAGACATCCCCCGTATCCTCAAGGCCTTGGAAGGCCATGACATCGTCTTCTCATTCCGCAGGCTGGACACACGCATGCCATTCGTCCTGCGCTTGGGCAACCGCGTCATCTCCTCAATCGTAACCATTTTATATCATGTGCGCCTCAGGGACACCCAATGCGGCTTCCGGGCGTTTTCGTCCGAGGCCTACGGACAGGTGCGGTGGGACGCGACGGATTACAGCATGGAGTCTGAGATGATCGCCCGGGCAGGCAGGAACCGTCTTAGGTATACAGAGATTCCCATCGCGACCGTATATGCGGACAAATACAAAGGCACGACAGTGATCGACGGCGTCAAGATCGTCGCGGATCTTTTGTGGTGGAAAGTCAAGCGATGAGAGAGCAATGATGACAGCGTAAAGGTGCAACAAACATGCTTGGTATCCAGATCTTCGGCATCCTCTTCGGCCTCGGTCTCATCTACCTGACCTTCCTCTACTACAAACGCAAGGAGTTCTCTGTCTCCGAGCTCGTGTTCTGGATGATGTTCGCCCTGCTCTTCATCTCCATATCCCTATTCCCCTCCATCCTCGATCCCATCGTCGAGACATTCGACTTCGCCAGGACATTCGACTTCCTGGTCGTCGTCGGTTTCATGGTCATCGTCGGGCTGGTCTTCTATATGTTCTCCGTGGTGCAGCGTACGCAGAAGAAGGTAGAGAACCTCGTGCGGACGTTAGCCATCGAGCGTCGTAAGAAGCCAAAACGCTAAAATCTCCGGACCGCGTACCCGACATTCAGATCGGCCTGCCGATTCCAGTCCCGCAGGCCACAAAAAAAGAGGAACCAGATAGCATGGCGACCAGCAACATCCTGATAATCTTCGCGGTGAGCCTGTTCGTGTCCTTCGTGCTGTCCGAGCTCTTCCATCGTTATAACTATCCCCGTGTCATCGGCCAGCTGCTGGCGGGCATCCTTCTCGGCATCCCTTTCATCCGTACGGTATTCACCCCGTCGGTGATGGATGACATCTCTTTCCTGGCCGATCTGGGCATCATCTTCCTCCTGATGCTGGCAGGGATGGAGATAAATATCGAGAAGCTCAAGCGTTCGGAGAAAAGCGCGTTCATCATCGCCGTGTTCTGCGCCCTTGTCCCTTTCTCACTGGGCTTTCTCTTCGCCAAATACATCGGCTATTCAACAATCGTCTCGCTCATCTTGGGCATCTGTCTCTCGTTGACGGCAGAAGGCACCACCCTCAAGGTTCTCCTGGACATGAATGTGCTCAACACGAAGGTGGGCACCACCATACTGGGCGCAGGCATCATCGACGACATATTCGAGGTCATCTTCCTCTCCATCATCCTGATCATCTCCCATGAGAGCATCGAGAAGCTGATATGGTTCCCCATAAAGCTGGTGGCCTTCATCATCCTTGTGTATGTCATCTTCAAGCTCATGCCGACCCTTCTGCGTCTCATACGGAAGGAGCATTCCCGCACGGCGACATTCTCCATCATCATCATATTCGGTCTCATGGTGGCCATCCTCTCGCAGGGGCTTGAGCTCGGACCCATAGTCGGCGCCTTCATCGCCGGTGTGATCATCCAGATGCGCGACAAGGACAAACATGAGGAGCGTGAGATCGTGAAGGAGCTCAAGGTGATGACCTTCGCTTTCATCATCCCGTTCTTCTTCATCAATATCGGGCTGCACATGAATTTCTCCGCCCTCATGGCCAATATCTGGCTCGTCCTCTTCGTCCTCATCCTCGCCGTGCTGGGCAAGGTCGTCGGCGCCATGGTCGTCACTCCGTTGACCGACCTGTCTTTGACGCAGACCCATATCGTCGGCTGGGGCATGAATTCAAGGGGCGCGGTCGAGCTCGTCATCGCCGAGATCGCGAGGGCCAACGGTCTCATCCCCATCGAGATCTATTCCGCCGTCGTCATCATGGCGATAACCACGACATTGATGTTCCCCTTCGTGCTGCGCTACTACGTCAACAAGCATAGGCATGCGCTGGACGAATGAGGGGTTGAATTCTGGCAGAACATCTTGTGGGCAGGAAAAGACAGAAGGCTTGAGAGAGAAAAATAAAAGAGAAAAATAATGTATAATGATGTATATATTGATTCTTTTTCCTCAGACGAACTTTACGCTGGGCGCCGATTCTGCTCCTTCCTGCGCTTCGAAGTATGTCCGTTGGTCAAAGCCGAACATGCCCGCGATGATATTGGTCGGGAAGCGACGCAGCTTGGCGTTGAGCGCCGTCACAGCGTCGTTATACCGCTTCCTCTCCACCGCGACCTTGTTCTCTGTGTTGGCGAGCTCGTCCTGCAGAGCCTGGAAGTTGGCCGTCGCCTTGAGCTGAGGGTAGTTCTCCACATTGATGTTGAGTCCGCGGAATCCCGTGGCGACCTGCTCCAGCTGGTTGGCGGCTGCCACCTTCTCGTCGACACTTCCGGCAGTGTCCCATGCCTTCTTGGCTGCTGCCGCCTGCGTCCGGAGCTCCGCTATCCTGGTCTGCGTGCCGGACTCGAATTCAGCCGCCCCTTTGACGGTCTCGACGAGATTAGGGATCAGGTCGGCCCGTCGTTGATAGACCGTCTCGACCTGGGCCCATTTGTTGTTGACGGTCTCGTCAAGCGTGACCAATCCGTTGTAGACCGAGACCAGCCAGAGCAGCATGACGACCGCGATGATCGCGATCACGATGAGCACAATGGATCCGGTCCCTAGTGATTTTCCTTTTGCCATGATCATCCCTCCGTATCTTTGCCCTTGCGGTCTTTCTTGGCCGCTGTCGATGTCTTCCCGCCGGCCTTGCGGAAGAGCGTGAGCACCTCTTCGCGGTCCAGCCACATCCCGCCGCAGCGGTCGCAGATATCGAGCACCGCGCCTGTCGGATGGCTCAGTTTCCGCATCCGGACGCCTGCGCATCGCGGACAGTTGAGCGGAGCCATCTGGAATTCCTTTCCCCTCTTGTCCGTCCCCTTTTCATTACTTTTCTTCTTCAGCACCATGATTCCACCTTTTCTTCGATATCTGTATCAGAATCCTCCAGAGAAGCCGCCGCCTCCAAAACCGCCGCCACCGCCTGAGAATCCTCCTCCGAGGCCTCCCAATCCGCCGCCGGGACGAAATCCCCTTGAGAAGAGCAATGAGGCGGCGCCGATATAGATGCCGTCGTTCATCGCGCCCTTGTGGCCTTTCCTGCCGCGTCTGCTGACGCGACTGATGATGGTGATGAATACCATGAGGAACATGAGTCCCATGAGGCCTGCGAACTGGGGCGGAACCGGCGAGTCGGCATCTCCGGTGGCGATGCCTCCGCCTTCACGCAAGATGTCAGCATCATCTGTGCCGTCTATCACGCCGATGGCAGCATCGATTCCTGCTATCATTCCTCCTGAGAAATCCCCTTTCGAGAGCAAGGGCGCCATGCGGTCCCGAGACAGCCTGCCGAGCAGAGGTGTGTTGAGCACGTCTTCAAGGCCATAGCCGACCTCCCATCTGTAGACGCGGTCCACGGTGGCGAGCAGCAGGAGCACGCCATTGTCATTCCCTTTCTTGCCTACTCCGTTCTCCTCTGCGATGCGGAGCGAGTATTCTTCTAGTCCTTCATCCGGCGGGACGCTCTCCACGGTGAAGACCACCATCTGCACCGCGGTCCTGCTGTCGAGGTCCCGGAGTCTCGCTTCGAGGGTCGCTTTCTCCTGAGTGTCGAACACACTGGCGCGGTCTTCCACATATGAACGTACCACGACATCCTCTTGGGCACTGGCGAACCCGGCAATAAGAGGCATCAACAGGAAAAGGAATGTGAGGGCTGCCATCGCTGGCAAGACCTGATGCGATTTCCTATCAGTTTTCGCATCAGGTCGTGGCTCTGCGCGGGTCGTCATATTCCCTGGCCAGGTTCACGGCTATAAAAGGCTTTTCCTCGCAACATCTCGTCGACGGGTTGTGCTCTGGCCGGTGCCTTTGTACCCATCGCCATCTTTATATATCGGTCCGTACACCGATTCTGCATGGGAATCACGCTCACGAAATGCATCGACCGCGTGGTCATCGGAGGCCTCGTCGGCCTGCTGTCCCTGCTGCGCAGGAAGAAGATTGTCCCGACGCAGCCTCGACGGATCCTGCTCATCCAGTTATGGGGCATCGGTGAGACCGTCTGCGTTCTGCCCGCCCTCTTCCATCTGCGCAGGCATTTTCCGACGGCGACTATCGACATGCTCTGTACCCCGCGGAACAAGGCTGTCTTCTCAGGGAACAGAGACCTATCGGATGTCCATGTCATCGAGCCCGGCGCGAGAGGCGTCCTCGGCTGGGTGTTCTCAGGCGTCAGGAAGACCGGGCGCTACGACGTCGTCATCGACATGGAAGAATATCTCAATGTCTCGGCTGTGCTCGCTTGGGCTTCAGGCCATGCGCTGATCGGTTATGCTCATGGGTTGCGCGGCAAGGTCTTCGACAAGACCGTCAAGTATCGCGACGACCAGCATGTGGTGCATACATTCGAGGACCTGCTCGTACCGTTGGGGATCACTGACCATGCTCATGCCCTCCCTCCTCTCAACTTTTCCGAAGCGGATCTGAGGGCGGCGAAGAGAGTCCTCGCCTCGGCAGGCGTCGATACATCCCGCTTCATCGTCATCGTCCCTGGAGCGGCCGAGACTGCTCGGAGCCGTATATGGCCCTGGAAACGCTTCGGATCGCTGGCACGAAAGCTCCATCGACAAGAAGACGTCACCGTCGTCGTCACCGGCAGCAAGAGCGAACGTGAGCTGGCCGGCTTGGTCCAGACCGCGGCAGGGAAAGGGACGGTGAGCATCGCCGGTAAGCTCAACCTGACCGAGCTCTACGCCCTCATCAAGCTCGCCTCCCTTGTCGTCTCAAACGACACCGGCCCGATGCATATAGGTGCTGCGATGGGCACACCGACCGTAGGTTTGTTCGGGCCGAACCTGCCCACCCGTTTCGGCCCTTTCGGCGAAGACAATGTCGGCATCTATAAGGAGGGTTCCTGCCGTCTCTCACCCTGTCTCAATGTCCATCTCGGTCAGACCCCTGACTGCCTCTATCCGAAGAATAGCGCTGATTACCAGAAATGCATGAAGGCGATATCGGTCGACGACGTCCTCAAGGAAGCGAAACGTCTTCTCTCGTGATGGGCACCCAACTACTAGAAACATGCATCATAAGATACGTATCGGACAAAACGATAAAACAAGAACATCACATTTGATCATCTGATTCTCAACCGTGATGCGTCGGCATATGCTTGAGGAAGTACGCGTGCAACTGTCCCACCTCTGCGAGTCTGGGCAGCACTTCGCGTTCCAGCGATCTGCACCCTGAGAAGAACGGCAATGCCTCGGGCGAGAATGCATAGATGCCGCTGTTGACCACGAGGGATCCTGCGGCCTTGGGCTTCTCGACGAATTCGACCACCATATCCCCTTCCACGACTGCAACGCCCATGCGCTCGGTCTGTTTGCTGGTGGAGAGCCCTACGGTGGCGAGCCTTCCGCTCGTCAGGTGGTTTGCGGCGAGCTTCGCCAGGTCCTCTTCGCATGAGAGGTCGCCGCTGAGCGCCAAGAACGGCCCCTCGAGCGCATCGCCTACCATCCGGATGGCATCGGCCGTTCCCTTTGACGCGATCTCCCTGACCATGCAATCCGGCCAGTGTTTATCCTGTCCTTTCGAGATCTCCTCCAGTGCTGGCGAGGTGTCGGATCCCTTCTCCACAGCGATGATGGCGCGCTTGACGCCTGCGCGGGCCAAAAGGGAGAGCTGTTGCGAGAGCAGACACTGCTTCCCTACATCCTTGGTCGCCAGCGGCACATGCGCGGAAGAGAGCATGATGACTGCCTCCTCGATCCTTGGGGAGATGGCTTTCCGGAGCAGTGCCTCCATCGCTTGGCTTCGTGAGGGATATCTTGATGTCTCCACCACGCTGTCCACGGCCGCCAACAGGTCGCTGGAGATGGATATGGCGATCTTCTCTTTTGGCATACTCGAGGTATGAAAAAGTATGAAATATAAACATTTCTATTCTTCATCATATGGGTTCCTTTGAAGAAATATTTATAAACTCGACGGTAAATAGTAGTATGAAATGGTACTACCAGACAAGAAAAAGGTTGCTGAACAGGTCAAGAGCTCGATTCAGGTCATAGATCAGTCCGAGAATCTGCTTGTGGAATCGCTTCCTGCGATCGCAGAGGCTTGCATCAAGGCCATAAGCGGCGGCGGCAAACTGCTCATCGCCGGCAACGGCGGATCGGCCTCACAGTCCATGCACTTCTCGGCTGAATTGACCGGGAGATATCTCCGAGACCGCAAAGGCCTGCCATGCCTCGCGTTGACCACGGACTCGGCGATGATCACGGCCTGGTCCAACGACTCGAGCTTCGATGAGGTGTACTCCCGTCAGGTCGAAGCGCTGGGGAAGAAAGGCGACGTGCTCATCGTATTGACCACCAGCGGCAACTCCGAGAACATCGTCCAGGCGATCGAGACAGCCAAGGACCTGGGGCTCACGACGGTGCTGTTCACCGGCAAGGGCGGCGGAAAGGCGCACGGCATGACGGATATCGAGCTCAATGTCGATGACACCGCGACGCCACGCGTGCAGGAGAACCACCTGCTCGCCTTGCACATCCTCGCAGACCTCATCGAACAGTCCTTCGTGTCTCAGGACTAGGCTCCAGGCTGACCGGTACCGGACGGACCCATGACATTCATGTACATGCTTGCATTCATGAAAATCCAAACAAGCTCCTGAAGCGAAATCCAATGGAACGACTCAGAGGAATCATCAACAACTTCTCCGATGTCAGCGTATTGGTCATCGGAGACATCATGGTGGACAAGTACATCTGGGGTGATGTCCATCGCATCAGTCCAGAGGCCCCGGTGCAGATCGTGAATGTTCGGAAGGAGAGTCATTCTCCTGGTGGGGCAGCCAACACCGCGGCCAATATAGGTGCGCTGGACGGCAAGACTTTTCTCGTCGGTGTCATGGGCAACGACGCGGCCCGTACCACGCTGAACGTCATCCTATCCGAGCGGGGCGTAGAGACCAAAGGGGTCATCATCGATCCCGCCAAACCGACCACCCAGAAGGTACGCGTCGTGGCCCAAGGTCAGCAGTTGCTCCGTATCGATTACGAGAAGTCCGAGTTCATCTCGGGAAAGGACGAGAAGCGCGTGTTAGACTATGTGAAGAGGACCCTTCCGAAGGTCAACATCGTCGTCATCTCCGATTATGCGAAAGGGCTGGTCACCGAGAGCTTGATCCGCGGCGTCGAGAAGCTCGCAGTCCAGGAGAAAAAAATGGTGATCATCGATCCCAAGCCCACGCATCATGTCCGCTACCAGAACGCATCTCTCATCACGCCGAACCTCAAAGAGGCTTTTGGCATGGCAGGTATTCCCTATTCAGACAAGGATGATGTGGTCAAGGTCGGCAAGATGCTCCTCGAGCGAACCCAGAGCAATCTGCTCATAACGCGGGGCGCACAGGGAATGAGTCTGCTGCTCAAGGACGGGACCGTCTCCCATATCCCCACGATGGCCAGGGAGGTGTTCGATGTGACCGGCGCAGGGGACACCACGATCGCTGCTCTCGCTCTCGCGCTAGGTGCCGGTGCCACGTTCGAGGATGCCGCCACCATCGCCAACTACGCGGCCGGCATCACCGTCGGCAAGATCGGGACTTCGACAGTCTCGAGACCAGAATTGCTCAGGGGGGTCGAGAGACCATGAGAGCGGTCTTTCTCGACAGGGACGGGGTCATCAACGAGGACCATGGCTACATCCATAAGGTCGAGGACCTCGAGATACTTCCCGGTGTCATCGACGGGCTCAAGCTGCTCCAGCACATGGGGTTCGTGCTCATCATCGTCACCAACCAGTCCGGTATCGGTCGGGGCTTCTATACCAAAGAGCAGTATGACCTATTCCACACCGAACTCCTCAAGCGGCTCGGGAAAGAAGGTATACAGATTGACAAGACCTATATGTGTCCACATCAACCGACGGATGGATGCGATTGCCGCAAGCCATCACCCAAGCATGCCGAGGATGCTGAACAGGAGTTCGGCATATCCCTCGCAGATTCCTATATCATAGGGGATCATGCATCCGACATCGGGTTCGGCAGGAATTCCGGCATGACGACCGTCCATATCCTCACCGGCCATGGGAAGAAGCATGGGGATATCGAGGCAGACCACCAATCGGAGGATTTCGAAGATGCAGTCGCATGGATCGAGCAGATCGAATTGCAGAAAGCTTAAACCGATGGATGCCTTGCCTGCGATCTGCAGGCGTCTCCGTAGCGAAGGCAAACGCATCGTGACGGCCAACGGCAGCTTCGACCTGATGCATGCCGGTCATCTCGCCTTCCTCGAGGAGGCCGCGCGTCAAGGGGATGTCCTCGTCGTCGGTCTCAACAGCGATGCGTCGATTCGCAGCTACAAACGTGGCCGTCATCCGCCTCGTCCCATCATCGCGGAAGAATTCCGTGCAGCCATGATCGCCGGCCTCTCCTGCGTCGACTTTGTCACGATCTTCGATGAGACTGTCCCGCTGCATTTCCTCGAGAAGGTCCATCCTGATGTGTTCTGCAACGGCGAAGAGTATGGTACGGATTGTATCGAAGCGCCGTTGCTCAAGGAGATGGGTGCGCATCTCCATCTCATACCCAAATATGCCGGGCTCTCGACAAGCAATATTCTGAGAAAGATCCTACGCGGACGATGATTGCGTACGGTACAGTCATCGTTTGAACTTGTAGCGGACGATGAGCCAGATCATGACGAGGCCGAGGGTAAAAGCCTTCCACATCGAGCCGGTGATCTTCGATTCCCCGATTCGGCCCCGGTAGTTGACCGGGATCTCGATGCACCTAAGCCCGTTCTTGATCGCCAGGATCATGAACTCCGGCGAGAAATGGCTGGTGCCGACAGAGAACTTCTTCTGGATCTTCTTGAGTGCAGGGCGCTTGATGAGCTTGAAGGTGCATCCTACATCCGTCAGGCATGGTCCGTTGTGCCAATACTCCATGAGCTTTGCGACGAAGACGTTGCCGAGGCGCAGGAACCAGTTCATGTTGGCGTTCGACCAGATGCACTCCTTGGATGTCCTGGTGCCGAACACCACGTCGAACTCTCCGGAGTAGAGAAGCAGTTTGGTGATATCATCGGCCAGGAACGTGCCGTCGGGCTCGACCGTGATGATGAGATCGCCTTTGGCCTCTGCCATACCTCGCCGCAACGCCCAGCCGTATCCTTGCCTCGTCTCCTTGACCACTCGCGCCTTGGTCTTCTTGGCCTCTGTTGCGGTGCCGTCCGTCGAGTTGTTGTCCACGACGATGATCTCATCTGCCACGCCGGTGGCAAAGAATTCTCCCACTGCTTTCTTGATGTTCTTCCCCTCGTTATACGCGGGGAACACCACTGAGACTTTCTGGTTCTTGTACATGGTCCTGAGATCCGGATATGATGGGGTAACCGTCTATTCGAGCAATCCTTTCTCCTGCAGCTCCGAAGTGGCCTTGTCGACCAGGTCTTCGGCCTCCTGGCCCTTGGACCAAGCGATGAGCTCGGCCATGCCATCAGAGAAGGAGACCTTAGGATCGAAGCCAAGCTTATCCTTGATCTTGCTGATGTCTGCGAAGCAATGCCTGACATCCCCTTTCCGGAAATTGCCGGTGATCTTGGGTCTGATGTCTCCATCTTTGCCATAGAGCTTAGCGATGGTCTCTGCCACCTGCAGGATGCTGACCCGGTTGCCGCTGCCCACATTGAACACCTCGTCGTTTGCAGCCTTGGATCCCATGGCCAGGATATTGGCCTGCGCGATGTCATGCACCGAGACGAAGTCGCGTGATTGGTCGCCGTCCTCGAAGACCAGCGGCGGATTGTCGTTCTTGATCCTGCTCTGGAAGATGGCAGCGACACCGGTATAAGGATTATTGAGGCTCTGACGGGGACCGTAGACATTGAAATAACGTAGCGCCGTCGTCGGGATGCCATAGGCCGAGCCGACATTGAGACACATGAGCTCCTGGTCCATCTTGGTCAGCGCATAGACAGAATTTATCTCCTGATTCTTGGTCTCTGGTGTGGGTTCAGGCGTGAGCACCATGCCGCATAAGGGGCAATGCACTTCCCAGTCGCCGCCCTTCATCTGCTCCACAGGTCTGAGCGACGGTGACACCGGTCCGCAGGCCTTGCACACATAAGCGCCTTCACCGTATGTCGACATGCTCGAGGCGACCACGACCTTCTTGATGTCGTGTTCTTCATTGGCCAGGACATCGAGCATATTCGCGGTGCCCATGGTATTGACCCCAACATATCGGGAAATCTGGTACATGCTCTGTCCCACCCCGACCATGGCGGCCTGGTGGAGGAGTATGTCGACATCCTGCATCGCGCTTTTGAGCGATGAGCGGTCCAGCACATCCCCTTTTATCAGCTCTGCTTCTTTATTGAGGTAATCCGGAGCGGCTTTGTGGACCTGCGGCTCGAAGTTGTCAAGGATACGGACATCATGACCCTTTTCCACGAGAAGGTCGACGACAAATGAGCCGATGAATCCAGCGCCCCCCGTCACTAAAACGTGCGCCATTGTGGTCTTTCCGAGGAAGAGATAAATATTTAAAGCTTTGCAAAATACGTCGAGAGAAGATGATTCTG
Source organism: archaeon (assembly GCA_043817075.1). Classification (GTDB taxonomy): domain Archaea; phylum Nanobdellota; class Nanobdellia; order Woesearchaeales; family JAADFO01; genus CAYVGP01. The sequence goes on from JBDRHG010000004.1 coordinate 87,814, forward strand.
CATAAAGAGAGGGTCATTGAGTCGGTCGTTTTGGTGGTTTTCGCCATCGCCTTCTTGGTCACGGGCTCAGGCAACATCCTTGACAGCCAGATCACTCATCCCTTCCCTTATGGTTTCTACGCGTCTGACGCGTTCATGCATCTGGGCTACAGCCAGGGCCTTGAGGAATCAGGGGCCTGGCAGCATTACCCTGCCTACATGTCGGTCGGGCACAGTGATGTGGATGCCTTCAATCCGCCGGTGTTCTACCAGCTCGGGGTCCTCACCCGCTTCATCAACGACCTCCCTTTGCATGACGGTCTCTACCAGATCCTGACCATCATGGTGCTCTTCGCCTGCCTGACCTTCTATCTCCTCATCCACCGCTACAATCCCAAGGTCGCGATGCTGTCCTTGCCCTTGATGCTCTTGGTCAATTTCGGCAATTTCCGCATCTTCTACCTCTTCGGCACGTGGATATTTGCGGCAGGATCGTTCTTCCTCATCGTGGCGTTCTTCTTCATCAGCAGGATGAAGGACAAACAGGATGTCATCATGCTCGGCATCATCCTTGCCGCGATCGCGATGACCCACACTTCGGAATTCATCTTCTCTGTGCTCGCGATCGGCTTCTATCTGCTCATCAAGCTGTTCACCGGCGGCATCACTGTCAAAGAGGTCATTCGGTATGTCGTCTCGGGTGCCATCGCCGTCCTGCTCGCCTCCAACTATCTCATCATCTTCTCTAAGACCTGGGCCAAGACCGCACCCTTCCGGTTCCAGATCCTGCGGCTCGAGGAATACTCCGGCAACATCTTCCCTAGCCTCTGGACATTTCCCTGGGGGCTGCTGATCATCTGCCTCATCGGTCTCGCACTCACTGTGATGGCGCTGAGGAAGAAGCAGAACGACGCCGCGGTCTTCGGGCTATTCATGTTCATCATCGGTTTCTCCAACTTCATCGGTTTTGGCCATCGGGCATTCCAGACCCGGCATTTCTGGCCCATCTATCTAGCGGTCTTCTTCGGCTTCGCGCTGTTCCAGCTCATGCGTACCGTGCCTGGAGCCCGTTCCATCATCATCACCGGTGCCGTGAGTGTCGCGGTCATCGCGGCCGTCGCCGGCCTGAGCTATATGCCGATGCGCGGACCAGGGCTTCTCGACCAGTTCCATTGGGAGGCATTCTCCTGGATAGGGCATAACCTGCCACAAGACGCCAAGGTGCTGTACTTCTACGGCGACATCTACAACCAGAACGCTGTCCTCTTCACCTCGAAGAGAGTGTCCTATCGTGTGCTGGACGCATCCATCGCCAAGGGTATCCAGGAGTTCCGCATCAATCGTAACTACGAAGTCCGCACCACTGGCGAAGACATGTCCGACTATGGCTATCGTACCGGGTTGTTCTCATTCGGATACCATAAGGAAGATGATCCTGAGTTCTACAAGAACAAGGAACGTGACATCTGCGAATTCGATTATTTCGTCTTCGACCAGGCCACGAGGAACGAGGTGCTCGCGCAGTATAATCTCGTGGTCTATGCAACCATGGTGGAAGAGAAATCGGTCGAGCGTGTGTTCGACAACGACGTCGTCATCATCGCGAAGAACAAGATGGTGGGTGGCGACTGCATCACCCCCAAGCAGTTCGAGGTCCCTGCGGAAGCTTGATGCTGATATCACGGAATTCTTTTCAATACTTTTCTTTTCAGAAGACTAGAGCCTGAACCGCAGCCGCAGCACATAGGGTATCATCCTGATCTCCTGGATCGGCGAGAATGTCGTCTTCTCCCCTTCCCGCCATCTGACAGGAAGGGATCGTATACGAAAGCCCTTGCGTTGCGCTCTGATCAGCAGTTCGGCATCCCAGAACCAGCCCCGTCGGATGCGTCGGTCGTATCCCATCTCTTTCAACAGCGGGAAAAGCGCCTCTCGCCTGAACGCCTTGAATCCGCATTGATGGTCCCGCAGACGTGATCCGAAATACAACCGCAAGGCGGCGTTGTACAACACACTGATGGCCTTGCGGTCGGTCGACCGATAGGTCTTGCTGCGAGGATGATAGCGATCTCCGATCGCGATATCATACCCCTCCTTCTCCACCGCATCGACAAGATGCTTCAGCGCCGATAGGTCAGTGGCGAGATCGGCGTCGAGGAAGATGACGGTGTCGCCTTTAGCTTTGAGCAGTGCCCTGCCGAGGTTCTCCCGACGTGACGGTCCGTTCTCGAATCGGATATACTTTATCTCAGGATGTTTCTCTGTCAGCCTTCTTGCGCGTTCCTCGGTCTTGTCCTTAGATGCGTCATCGACGATGAATAGCTCGAACTTCCCATCTCCGTCCCAGGAAGAGACGATGTCATGGACGGCTTTCGCATTCCTCTCGATGATGCGTTCCTCGTTGTACAGCGGTATGAATATGGAGCGCATGACCATTGCATGTGTGGTCTCCGGCCTTCTTTTATGCTTTTCCCTCATCGCCTGACCGGTCTCTCAATGCATCTTGCCATCCCATCGGCTTTTGCATCGGTTTTAACCACCATCCGGTCACTGAAACGGCGCTCCGCTCCACCTGGTCTGTGACCAACATTTATATAGCACTGGCGGGACCCCTAAAATCCAATGGACGAAGATTATGAGAGCAAGTACCATCGTATCGAAGTGGAGTATTGGTGGTTCCATGCCAAACGTGATTTGTTGCTCAGCCTCATTGAGAGGGAGGGCAGAAAGAAGAGCATCCTCGAGGTTGGGTGCGCAGGCGGCGCACTGTTGACGCGTCTGCGCGACGATGGCTACAAGCATATCGCCGGCATCGACATCAGCGCCGCCGCTATCGGAGTATGCAAGCGTAAAAAGCTCAAAGACGTCCATGTCATGGATGGGCAGAAGACAAAGTTTTCTGAGAAGACCTTCGACACCGTCGTGGCCTCCGAGATCCTCGAGCACATCGAGGCAGATGCTGAGACGCTCCATGAATGGCATCGTATCATCAAGCCCGGCGGGCGTCTCATCCTGACCGTGCCTGCCTTCGGCTTTGTCTGGAGTGAGCATGACGACACCAATCACCACAAACGGAGATACTCCAGGAAAGAATTGCGGAGAAAACTCCGTAAGGCAGGATTCAAGATAGAGCGCCTGTCCTTCTGGAACATGCTGCTCTTCTTTCCGCTCGCCCCATGGCGTATGCTCACTCGCACGATTAAGAAACAAAACGAGAAGAAGGATGACGATCTCCATGACGTACATCCATTGATGAACAGGTTACTCTACCGGCTCCTCTTGTTGGAGAACAGCCTTGTCCGCGCATTCGACCTGCCCGTCGGCCTGAGTCTGGTCGCGGTGGCGCGGCGAAAACCTATAAAAAGGGCCACCGGCCACCCCTCCTCACACTGACTCTTACACGATAAATCTGCACGTCTTGATATCCATGGCTAAAAAGAAATCCAGCACAAAGGAATCCGCCACACGCGCATCTGCACGCAAGAAGACCGGCACCCCTGCATTCTCATTCGTCATCCCTGCGCACAACGAGGGCGGCAACATAGCGAAGCTCGTGAAGGAGATCACTTCGGTCATGAAGAATCTCAGGCAGACCTTCGAGATCGTCGTGATAAACGACAACAGCTCCGATGACAGTGAGGCTGTCATCGACCGTCTCGCAAAATCCGTCCCGACCCTTCGGCAGATTGTCCGGCGCAACAAGCCAGGGGTGGGCTACGCCATCAAGACCGGACTTGCCGCGGCCAAGGGAGACCTCATCGTCACCCTTGACGGCGACCGTTCCCATGATCCGCATGAGCTCCCTCGCTTCCTGGCCAAGATGCCGAAGTATGACTTCGTCTGCGGATCACGCAGGGTTGATGGCGGCAAGGCGAGCATGACACTCTCCCGCATCCTGATCAGCGGCACATTCAACATCATCTTCCGCATCATGCTCGGCCTGCCGGTCAAGGACTTCACATCCGGCTATCGCTGTTATACCAAGGAGGTGCGCGACGCCATCATGCCTCTGGAGAGCACGGGTTTCGGCATCTACATCGAGATTCCCATCAAGGCCCACAAGAGGGGATTTTCCCTCACTGAGGTGCCTATCATCTACCATAAGCGTGAGGCAGGCAAGACCAACCTCAACTATTTCAAGCAAGGGCCCGAATACATCAAGGTCGCCCTCAAGAACATGTGGTGAACTCATGGGCAAACATGCGAAACGCGATCCTGACCATCTCATCAGCATCTACAAGAGCTTTCCTGAGGATGTCGACACCAAGGCGGTGCACAGCAAGAAGCGGGTGCAGCGCGAATGGCATCGTGAGAAGATATCTGCGTACAAGACCTATCTCCCTCTCGATGGAAAGGAAGTGCTCGATGTGGGCTGCGGCAGTGGAGGCGTCAGCTTCGAGATCATCAGGACTGCCGGTTTCAAACGGTATGTCGGCGTCGATTTCAACGACGACGCGATCAAGTCCGCCAACGCACGCAACAAGCGAAAAGATGTCAAGTTCATCGCGTCGCATGCCGAGAAGCTTCCGTTCAAAGATGGAGAATTCGATTCCCTGCTCCTCTCCGATGTCCTCGATCACTGCTATGATTACAAGAGCTGCCTCAAAGAGGCCCGCAGGGTGCTCCGGAACGGCGGCCAAGCCCTCGTGACGGTCGAGAATAAGCATTCACTTTGGCCCATCGTAGAGGCCGTATGGGACCGTTTCGGGGACAGCCGCAACTATGGTGATACCCATCTGGAGCATTTCTCCCCCGGCTCCCTGCGAAAGGCATTGGAGGAGCAAGATTTCCGTGTGCGCAAGATATTCACCGTGCACAATACCAAGCCCTTCTTCCACATCGTCTCAGGATGGTATCCGAAGCATCTCGACCGATGGACAGGACGGCGTTGCCTGGGCATGACCTTGTGCGCAGTCGTCGAGAAGAAATAGCGAGTGATCCCCGGGACTCGCCTCAGTCTTCTTTCCAAGAATTCCAATCGATCCGATCAATCCTTCTTGCCGGACTTCCCAGAAGTTTTCTTGCTCTTCAGGACCGCGAGAACGATACCGGCACCGATGAGGACGACGAACACGACACCTATCGAGACCCTGAATGAAGGGATGATCATGTTGAGGTAATAGGTCAGCAGCGAGAAACAACCCAGGCCGATGAAAAGTGCGAATACCGCGGCCTCGTCCTTGTCGATCGGCAGATGCCTGAACAGCAGCCAGAACGGCAGGAAAAAAAGGAGTATAACGGCAAGCACCACCTTGACGCCCACCATCCCGAAGAGGAAACCCCCGAAGATGACCGCGACGACGAGAGCGATGCCTGGCGCGAGCAATCCTTTCTCTGTCCAGGTCGTCATGCGATCATCCAACAGCATACACCTTGATGTAGTTCTGATCATAGACCAATGTGGTATGGTCCCCGGTCAATGCGGCCTCTGCCTGTTGGAGTTGGGCGATGTATGGCTTGCCCTGTTCACCGACCATGACCCAATCCGAATAGTCGAAGAGCAGATGGGTGGTATGGTCAGTTATGGGATATTTCGCCACCATCTCTTCCGCGGCCTCGTAGGAGAGGTATCGTCCAGGCATGAATGCGCGTTCTGAGAGGACATGGGTGAACCGCTCCTTGGGATAGGTGAGCTGTCCCATCGAGTAGACGATGGCATGTTCAGGGAGGTTTGCCGCCATCCAGTCCGCGAGCTCGAGCTGGGCCTGGCTGATACGCGTATGGACAGGGTAGGGATCCTCAAGGTATTTGATCACCGGCGGCTTGTTCAAGGTGAAGATGAGCAGCGCCAGCACGACCATCGCGCCGATGCGTATCCATCCTTTGATGTCTTTCTTGACAGGGATGAACGACGGCAGCATGAAGAATGCTATGGCGACGAGCGGGTAGAATATGTGTGACGAGCCCTTGAGGATCCGGTCGGCATGGACATGGAACCCCAGGACGTCGGCATGGAGCATGAGATAGAGTCCGATAAGCCATGCGAGCAGCGCGATGTCCCGTGGCTGCCGTCGTACGATGAGCAGCAGTGTTGCGGCGAGGATGAACGGTATGGTCCACATGCCGCCATGCACTTTGGAGAAGTCGTACATGATCGGGTTGTCTTGTGGAGATGGATGGGTGTACCAGGTGAACAATGTCCCGAGATGCTGGATCTTGAACGATCCGAGGGCCGATTGTCCCTGACCGGCGTAGTCGGAGTAGAAGGGAAGGAAGAGCGCGGCGAAGATGACCACACCGATGATGGCGGTGGAGATCCTGAACGGCAGCTTGCGTTTGAGGATGAGCAGCAATGCGGTGTATGAGCCGAGCACGCTGATGCCGAGCAGTCCGGTTGCGGGATGGAAGAAGGGTGCGATGCCCAGGAATGCGGCGGCCAGGAACATGTAGGTCTTCTTCTCTTTTCCGTTGAGTACCGATTGAGTGTAACGGTAGTAGCAGTAGACGATGAGGGGGATGTAGGCAAGCGCCAGCAGCACGGTCCGTTGACCCCATATGTAACCGATGGTATTTCGCAGCGGGAAGAGGAGGAAGAAGCCTGCCAGCGTCGCCGGATAGAAGCCGTAGAGCTTACGGATGACGAAGAAGACGGCGAGCACGATGGTGAAATTGGCGATGATGGCGTAGAAGATCTGTATGGGCACGATCTTTTGGCCGCCTATGACCTGCATGATGGCGGCATTGACCATGAACGGGGCGGCATTGATGGGCGCGAAGAAATCGTCAGGGTTCTCCCATGAATACCATGACGCGATATAGAACGGCAGTTCCCTGCTGGCAGAATCGTAGACAGCCATGTAGTTGGCCCTGCCGATCTGGTGCGCCGCGTCCCCTTCGCCGAAAGGGAGATCGCTTGTGCGCGCGGGGTTCGAGTAGATATAGAACGATGCCATGAACAGCAGCGTCAGCACGATGAGGTCACGACCGCCAAGATTGCGGACACCGCTTCCGCTTTCTTTCTTCTCTTTGGCTGTTTCCTTCTTGCTCTTGTTCTCCGAGCCTTCTCCCTTTCCCTTCGCGGTATGAGTGCTCATGCGGCCTCTTTGATCCCAAATCTCATGCTTCCTTCTCTTTGAGACTGGACAAGAATTCTGTGAGTAGATGGTCGAAGACCAGATGCAGGTCCTCGACGCGTCCATAGTGTTTTTGGTTCACATGCAGGCAGATGTCGGACTTCTCCAGCAGCTTGCCTCCGGTGAACCCTGAGAAGCCGATGACGATGGCTTTCGCCTCTTGGGCCACATCGACCGCTTTGATCACATTGGGTGAATTGCCGCTGGCAGAGATAGCGATGACGAGATCGTCCTTCTGCACCAGATTCCTCAACTGTTGTGAGAATATATCCTCATACGAGAGGTCGTTGGCATATGCCGTCATCAGCGGGATGTTGTCGGTGAGCGCGATGACACGGTACCGCTTCTCCTTGGTGTCGTAGCGGTTCATCAATGTGCCCTTGCCCAGGTCACAGGCCATGTGGCTCGCGGTCGACGCGCTGCCTCCGTTGCCGAGGATGAATATCTGCCGCTCTCCCTGGTACGCAGTCGTGATGGCGTCCGCCACCTTCGCCAGCTCATCGAGGTCGATTCCATCGATGGCAGCCTTGAGATTGTCGAGATAGTTCTGAGCGAAAGATTTGATCTCCATGATAATCCCCTCCTGCTGGAGCCCCTGACACGAGAAAGGCTCAGTCACCCACATAAATAATTTTGCTTCCCTGCGGCTCGAACTGGAATTCGAACTCTCGCAGGTCAGAGAGCGCATCACGGACGCGTTCTTTTGCCTTGCCTGGAGCGTAGAACATCAGGAATCCACCCCCTCCAGCTCCGAGGATCTTGCCGCCGGTGGCACCGGCCTTGCGGGCCTTCTCATAGAGCGTGTCAATCTCGTCGTTGGATATGCCGCCGGTCAGCCCCTTCTTGAGCAGCCAATTCTCATGCAGCAGCTCCCCGAGCTGGTCGATCCTGTTGCTGTTGAGGGCATCCCTGGTCTGGATGGCCAGGTCTCGCATCTTCTTGAGCACCGGAAGCTTGTTCTTGGTCTCCTTCATCTGTTTTGAAAGGATCCCGCCGGCCTTGCGGGTGATGCCGGTATAGAACATCACCAGGTTGTCTTGGAGCTTGGCCTTCGTGTCCGGATCGCAGATGATGGGGTCTACGAAGACCGTCCCATCCGTATTGAATTCGACATATTGCAGTCCGCCGAATGCCGCGATATATTGATCCTGCTTGCCGATGGGCTCGCCCACCACGTCGATCTCGATATGGCAGGCTTCTTCAGCCAGCACAGCCGCTGATTTGAAGTTACCGGAGAACGCATGGAGTGCATGCAGGAGTCCCACGGTGAACGATGATGATGATCCCAATCCTGTCCCCATCGCAGGGATGTCTGCCACAGATGTGATCTCGACGCCTTTGGTGACGTCGGTCAGCTTCATCGCCTCGCGGATGAGCTCATGCTCGATATCATGGACCGACTCGACATTCTCTGTCTTGGAATAGCTGATCCGGATATGATGGTCGAATTTCTTGTTCACCGTGATGTACATGTACTTGTTTATCGCGGTGGATACGACTGCGCCAGGTTCGTGCTGGTAGAATGCCTGGAGGTCCGTGCCCCCGCCGCAGAAACTGATGCGGAAAGGGGTTCTGGAGATGATCATGCTCGATTCTTGCGAGAGGAAGTGGAGTTTTTAAAGGTATCGAGGCGGGAGAACGTGCCTATGTCGTAGAAACGCTCCTTGGTGATGAAGGCCCTCATCTGTCCTGCCGCGATCAATGTGGGGAAGATCTCGTTCTCGAGCGACAGCCGCTCCCGCACGGTCTCATCCTCCTGTCCAGGGACTGATTCCAGCACCTTCTTCTCGAAGGCGAGCACGCCTGCCTCGACGAAGCCCAGTCCGGGGATGGCGCCGCTCTTGTCATACACCTTGACCAGGCTGTCCTCATCGACAAGGACATTGTTGACCACTTGGGTGTCCTTCTCATTGCCGTAGACGACCATGGTCCCTGTTGTGCCGCCCTTGACATGCGCGGCCCACAGCCCTTCATAATCCATGTCAAGATACGAGTCTCCATACGCGAGGATGAAGCGGTCGTCGAGCAGACTGGACGCGAGCAGGAGTGCGCCGCCGGTCCCCAACGGTTCGTCCTCCACAGAATACCTGATCTTTAACCCTTCCATATCCAGCCCGCTGCCGTCCCCGAAGAATTCCTCCACCATGGAGGAACGGTAGCCGGTGCACAGCACCACATCCCTGATGCCATGACGGTGCATCATGCGCAGCTGATGGAGAAGGAAGGGTTTTCCATCGACTTCCACCATGGGTTTTGGGATCTGTTCGGTCAATGGACGGAGACGTGTGCCCAGGCCCCCGGCGAGGATCACGGCCTGCATGCTCATCCCCTTCCGGCCGATTCCGCGGCGAGATCGGCAGCAGCTTTCTCGACGGCCTGCTCAGAATTCCGCACCGGAGTCCAGCCGAGCGTCGCCATCTTCTCGTTGGTCATGCGGACTTTCGGGACATCGCCTCTCCATCCGCGGTCCGCTCCGGTGTACCTGATCTCCACATCCTTGAGACCCAACGCCGTTACGATGGCATTTGCCATGTCGGTGACGCAGACGGCATCGGTGTTGGCGAGATTGAAGACATTGACCTCGTCGCTGGCATTGTCGAAACCGAACAGCATACCGTCGGCGCAGTCATTGACCTCGAGATATGGTTTGCTCTGTTTGCCGTCGCCCAGGACCTCGAGCGAGCGCGGGTCCTTCTTCAGCTTCTTGATGAAATCGACGAGCGCCCCATGCGTCCCGCGGGAACCGACGATATTGGCGAAGCGGTATATCCAGCATCGCAGGCCGAAATTATGGCAGAATGCGGTGATGAGGCCTTCGGCAGCGAGCTTCGACGCGCCGTAGAACGAAATCGGCAGGCAAGGTCCATGATCTTCGGAGAAGACCGCTCCTTCCTGCTCGCCGAAGATGACTGAGCTCGATGTGAACACAATCCTCTTGATGCCGGCGAGACGCATCTCCTCCAGAACATTGTAGGTGGCGAGAATCCCTTGGTTGAGGTCGATATCTGTCTTGTCGTTCTGCGAGATGTCGGAGTTCGCCGCGAGATGGAACACGACATCATGGTCCGCCATGGCCTTGCCGAGAGCCTTCCTGTCCAGTACGTCGCCCTCCACGAATGTGAGGCGTCCTTCTTCTTGGGCGTCATGGTGGTGCGCAAGGTTGTCGAGCGTCCCGAGCGAGAGATTGTCATAGACAGTGACTGAACCTCGCGTGAGCAGACGGTCAACGATATGCGATCCGACGAAGCCAGCGCCTCCGGTGACAAAGAACTTCATTCCGAATCTTGCGCAGGGAGGGGCTTATAAAAAGATTTCGAAACGTTTATATCGGAACGCCGACCCGGGATTGAGATGCTAGAAGGTCTGTCGCTGTGCATTCTTGCATATAACGAAGAACGCACCATCAAGAGGCTTATACTCCATTGCCTGGAGAAAGGCCGCGCCGTCGCCCGCAGATGCGAGGTCATCGTCGTGCTCTACGAGGGTTCGTCAGACAAGACGAGACAGATTGTCGAATCCCTTGTCAAGACGCATAAGGCGAAGAAAGAGATACGTCTTGTGGTCCAACCTCATGGCGACAGGGGATATGGGGAGGCATTGCGTCTCGCGGTCACGAATGCCCGCATGCCATACATATTCTACACCGATGGAGACGCACAATTTGATGTGGACGACATCGATCGTCTCCTCCCTCATGTGGAACGCAATGAACTCGTCACCGGCTACCGCTTGCGGCGTCGCGACCAACCGATGCGCATCCTCGCCGCATGGGTGTACAATCTCCTCCTCAAGATCGTCTTCGGAACCAAAGTCAAGGACATCGACTGCGCGTTCAAGATCTATCAGAAGAAAATGTTCTCCAAAATCACCATCACCTGCAAGACCGGCATGGCCGATGCCGAGGTATTCATCAAGGCCATGCATGCGGGTTTCAGGATCAAAGAGGTGGGCGTCCGTCATTTCGCCCGCAAGGAAGGCACGGCCGTGTTCCAGAACAAGCTGGGACTCATCAAGCCCAAGGTCGTGCTCGACCTGCTCCGTGATATGCGAAGCATCCATCACCAGGTACATGACAAAGGATGAGGACGGATACAATCGCGTCTGTCCAACAAACGGTGGCATCATGAAGGTATTGTTCGTCTCTGAATACTATCCGCCTCTCGCCAAGGGCGGCGGTGAGCACAGCTGCAAGCTGCTAGCCAAAGCGCTCCAGGAAGAAGGTGTGGACGTCGTCGTGCTCACATCCCGCGGCAAAGGGCTTCCGTCCTCAAGTGAAGAGGACGGCGTCCTTGTCCTCAGGCAGCTGTCCACCGGGAAGAATCCTGGTTCTTTCTTCTCGAACATTCATCGCGAAATGCTTTTCGGTCCTATGGCGAAGAAGACCATCAGGAACGTCGTGGCCAAGCATCGTCCTGATGTGGTGCACTATTTCAACACCACGAGCATTCTTGGTCGCCCGGACCTCGACATCCCGCAGGTCATGCATGTCAACAGTCCGGTGCTCTTCTGCCCCAAAGGAACCTTGATGTTCGAGGACCGTCATGCCTGTCATGAGTGTTGCACCTATCAGGTGTTCTCCGATTGCTTCGGCCTGTCCACGGAGGTCGGCAAGATGCGAATCGCTCCATGGATGCGCAACAATCCTCTGCTCAAGCGTTGGCTACACCGTTCTTTCCGGCGACGTATCGCTATCGCGCATACCTTCGACCTCTACATGGCGACGAGCGGATTCATGCGCGGTCGTCTGCACAAGGAGGGCATAGCAAAGGGCAAGACCATCATCATCCCCAACATCATCGAGACCGGAAGGTTCGATACTGCCAAAGCGCATCGCGGATCTCGGAACAGTTCGCAGATATCATCCTTGCATAAGACGCATCGTTTCCTCTATCTTGGTTTGCTCTCGCGGAACAAGGGTGTCATGGTCCTGCTGGAATCGTTGCGCCGGCTCCCCAAGGAGATCGGCAACCAATACCATTGCAGCATCTACGGTGCCGGACCCATCAAGGAAGAGGCTGCGGCATTCATCCGGCAGCATAAACTGCATGCTACCATGCATGCTGCGGTCCCAAAAGATCGGGTGCCGGCACTCATGGCGTCTCATGACACCGTGGTGTTCCCCTCCCTCATCCCGGAGGGTTTCGGCCGTGTCCCCATCGAGGCCATGGCCGCGGGATGCGCCGTCATCGCCTCCGATGCAGGTGCCCTGCCTGAGCTGGTCAGGGACGGCAAGGACGGGCTGGTCGTCAGGTCAGGTGCGCCCGAAGACCTCAAGACAGCGTTGCGTCGTCTCATCATCGATAAAAAACTGCACGCGCATCTGGTGGCCGGCGGCAAGAAGCAGGCCCACGCCTATCGTGCCGGACCGATCGCCCGTGAGGTCAGAGAGGCATATCAGGCACTGGTCTGAACCTTCATCTCGGACAGGACCTTTAATCGTTGACCTTCAGAACAAGTTTTTATCAATCTGCATCAATTTTTCTTCATGAGCGACAATCTCTTGTCGATGCATGCCAACATCTCGCGCACCACATGCGGCCAGGTCAGTTCCCGTTTGATGCGTTGATGGGCCTGTCTTACCAGGCTCTTCGCGAACGAGGTGTCGTTGAGCAGGCTGGCGAGCTTGTCGGCGATATCCTTCGGATCGAGGGGATCGACCAGAAGGCCGGTCTTCCCGTCATGGACTGCATCTGGTATCCCGCCGGAATTGCCTCCGATGGTCGGTACGCCTGTGGATTGTGCCTCGACAAAGGAGATGCCGAAACCCTCGACGTCTGGTCGCTCGGTGATCTCGCGGCTCGCCATGATGAATGCGTCGGCCGCTCCGTACCAATGGGTCAGGTCTTCGTTCTTGACGAATCCCTTGAAGAGCACTTCCTCGTCCAGTCCCAGGTCCTCGGTGAGGTTCTGCAGTGCGCCCCGGTAGGGCCCATCGCCCACGATGGCATATGAGAACGGTTCTTTGACGAGCTCTTTGAGTCTCGGCAGGGATTTGATAACCATGTCATGCCCTTTATAGTCGTCGAGACGGGAGACGGTAAGGATGACTTTTCGCTTGGGATTCAGACCCAGGTGCCGTTTCGCTTTTCCCTTGTCCATGGGTGAGAATGATTTCGGGTAGACGCCATTGGGGACGAAGAACACCTTCGATGCCATGACCCCGTCGCGTACCAGGATATCCCGGGTGAAATTGCTCACCGCATATGTGCAGATGCTACGGTTGAAGATGGAGATGCGTACCCATCTCAGCAATTTCTTGATGCGCTTGACCATGGTCGATGTCGAGTCCATCACTTCGACGCCATGCGCCGTGACCGTATATCTTATCCTGAGCACCCATGACAGAAACCAGGGAACGATGCCGCACGGATACCACATATGCGTCATCACCAGGTCGGTCTGGCCTTTGACCAATCTCTTGGCGATGAGGTGTGTGGCGGAGAGTTCCCTGAATAAGAACCGGGGATTGATGCGGGTGATGGGCAGCTTTGTCGTCGCGTCATATACCGCGTCTCCGGGCTCATGAGGGGTGATGACCTCGACGTCATGCCCTTGCTTCACCAGCTCGTGGGCGATGTCGGTCGAGTACTGTGACATGCCTCCGGGCATAGGCCGGAACTCGACAGTGTAGATCAGTATCCTCATGCCGTCGTGGAGGATATGCCTCTATATAAATCATGTGGCGACGCTGCCGACGACGCTAGCGAAACCAATTAGAAACCATTTAATATCCCTCATCGCACCGATACATCATGCCTGTCTCCAAGGGACCACCTCATGGGCCATTGAAGGGCTTCTCCCGCTTCCAGGAGCGTCGTAGCCTCGCCAATATCGGTGCGGCCTTCAGGAGAACGCCTCAACCCGTGATGCCTGGACGTATCAGCATGCTTCTCACCTGTGACGTAGAGGTAGGTCCGTCCGGTTCGGTACAGGATGCCAAGAAACGGACCGATCGCCTCGTCTCTTTCCTCAAGGGCTATGGGCCCGGGACGATGTTCCTCGATGCGGGTCTGGTCGAAGGAGGGAAGCCTTGGGACCTAGGCGACAGCGAGATTGGCAGCCATGGATATCTCCACATCCCTGTCGGGGATGACTGGTGGGTCAAGCGCGACACCCGTCCGATGGGTGCCGATGACGTGATCAAGCGGAGCCACGACATCATCAAGGATGTATATGGTGTCGGACCCCGGGCCTTTCGGGCCCCGAAATTCTCCATCTCTAAATCGGGTCTCAACACACTGCGAAACGTTGGATTCTCAATCGATTCGTCGATGCCGCCGTATAATCCGACATTGTTGCCCTTCAGGCTCAGCGAGCAAGGTAAAGGCGCGGGCTCGAAAGAGGGCGCTGGATCGTCACGCGGCTTGGTCGAAGTGCCTGTCTCGCGCATGCCGAGGCCGAACATCCGGCCGCTGCCGCTGCCACACCTCCGTTATGATAGCCTGATGATGGGGTTGCTCAACGATTACGGTCCGGATCATCTCGTCGACATCGCCAAGGACATCCTGTCCTATTGGCATGGGCAGAAGGATCCTATGCTCTGCTTCCTCTGCCACCCATGGGAGATCGACGAGCACTCATTGCTCAACCTCGACCGCTTCCTCAAAACTCTCGAGAAAGAGACCAAGATAGACTACATCTCCATGTCGGATTATGTCAAGAAGGCGAAGATCTGAGACATGCAATCCTCCTACTTCTATTGTCTCGATGATGAACCTAGTCGCTTCAACTTGCTCAGCATCTTCCTCGTGAGCCGGAACAGCCCGTAGAGCAGATGGGAGACCACGACGCGTGTCTCGTACGGCCGGATGACACCGCCCATGGACCGCTTGAACTTCGCGACCGGGTCATCAGGGAGCGACGGGCCCATGTCGAAGAGCTCGTACTGATGCTCCAGGCCGAAGCGGAGCATCTCCCAGTACAGCATATTGTTGGGTGCGAGGTTGAGCGCTTCGCGCTTGGCCGCGGCATAGGGATTGGCCAGCCTGTTCCCGTGTCCGATCATGACCGCGCTTGCGACGACTTCTTTGTCATGCCGCACGAGGCAGAGGAAGCTCTCTTCGCATTCCGAGAAGAGATAGGTGAAATAGTCGATGGGGTACGCCGGCGAGCCGAAACGTTCCATGCGCTCTTCATAGAGACGGTAAAACTCCCCCAGCTGGTCGACGGAGTCGACGCCCTTGATGAATTCTGTCGTCAGCCCGTTCTTCTTGGCCTTCCGGACGAGGTTGCGTGATTCCTTCTGGAGGTCCTGGGTCCACATGTCCTCCTCGTTCTTGCCTGGGAACGGGAAGATGAAGGTGACGGCGTGGTCTGGATTACGGTCCTTGTCAGGTATGGTCCTCTCCTCTTCCTCACCCATCTCATTGAGCGAGATGTAGACACAGAGCGGACCGAGCTTCTTCTTGACTGCGTCGACGAATTCGTCGGTGGGGATGACGCCGAGCGACCCCCAGGTCTGATAGCGGGAGAAGAGCGAGAAGTCTTCGCGGACGAGCGGCAGGATACCGTCAATACCGCCGTCCTCCTCATCCTCATGCACCCAGATGGCGAATGAATTGCCACGGAACCGTTCGGAGTAGAGGCTGGTCAGCGTCTGTTCGAATACCTTGGGCGGGTAGCGCTTGAGGAAATGTTCCAGCGCGGTCTTATGCTTAGTCACATTCCCCGGATGGATGCAGTAGAGAGATGGCATGGTCACGTGCTCACAGTTTCGATGGGCTGACTCCCTCGATATATATCTTGTGCCAGCTGGCGAACGTGATGAGATTGTTGAGTTGGAAAGCGTAGTCCTCCTTGCCGCTCCGGTGCAAGTGCAGGATGCGGTCCACAGCCTTGCCGTCGAGGTAGGGAGCCATCGCCTTGTCGCGGAGGAGGTCGTCGGCGTAGCTGCGCAGCTCGCGTTTGAACCATTCTCCTGTCGGCAGGGTGAATCCGTGCTTCTTGCGGTCGATGATCTGCCGCGGCAGATACCGTCGGGCGACTTTCTTCTGGAGTATCTTCGTCTGCATACCATGCAGTTTCATCTTCGCAGGGATGTGCGCGACATACTCGAATAACCGGTGGTCGAGGAACGGCACTCTCGCCTCAAGGCTGGTCATCATGGACGTCCTGTCGACCTTGGCCAGGAGGTCGTCGGGTAGCCAGGTCTTGGCCTCGAAGTAGAGGTTCTGATGCAGGCGCGAGTAGCCTTGCATCTTTTCCCTATACTGGGAGAAGACATCTTCGTTGTCTATCTCTATACGCTTCTTCACGTCTTTGCTCAGCACCTCTTCGCGATGCGGTTGGTCGAACACGCAGCCCCATGCGGCCGCGCGCTTCACCGGAGATTTGATGCCGAGGATGTCGGCCGCTCTCCTTGCCTTGTGTGTACGGGGCAGCGCCTTTGTCCAGAAGCGTGGCATGGCGCGCAGGTAGTCAGAATAATGGTTGAGTATGCTCTGACGGTAGCCGACGAATATCTCGTCTGCGCCGTCGCCGGCCAGCGCCACGGTCACCTTGCGCTTTGCGAGTTTCGAGATCATATAGGTCGGGATGGAGGCGAGGTCGCTCATGGGCTCGTCCATATGGTAAGTCACTTGCGGCATCATCTTGATGATGTCGTCGAATGACATGATGAGCTCGTGGTGGACAGTGCCGAACTTCTCCGCCACCAAGTTGGCGTGTTCGAGCTCGTTGTGGATAGCTATCCCTCTCCCTGCCTCGGTGTCAAATCCGACCGAGAAGGTCTTGACCGGTTCGCTGGAATGCTTGGCCATGATTGCCGTGATCAGGCTGGAGTCCAGACCGCCGGAGAGGAAGACGCCGAGCGGCACGTCGCTGATCATGCGTCGTCTCACCGAGTCGGTGAGCAGCGAATCGATCCGTTTGAGGGCATCGGCTTCGCGGACCGGTCTCTCCGAGAAATCCATCTCCCAGTATTTCGTCACCGAAAGTTTCTTCTTGGCCAGGTCGTATTCCATGTAGTGGCCGGGCTGCAGTTTCTGGATACCATCGAGGATGGATTCTGGACCAGGGACATACTTGAATGTGAGATAGTTGTTGAAAGCGCGGAGATTGATCTTGCGCTTGATACGGTCATCCTCCAGAAGGGCCTTGAGTTCGGATGCGAAGATGAGCCCGCCATCCTGTTTCTTATCCATATGATAGTACAGCGGCTTGATGCCGAGTCGGTCGCGTGCGATGAACAGCTTCTTCTTATCCATGTCATAGATGCAGAGGCCGAACATGCCGTTGAGGCGGCCGAGGCATGCGGTGCCGTACTCTTCGTAGGCATGCACTATGGCCTCGGTGTCGGTATGCGACGAGAATCGGTGCCCTTTCTTCTCGAGGTCCTCGCGGAGCTCCTTGAAGTTGTAGACCTCGCCGTTGAAGAAGATAGCGATATTCTTGTCTTCGTTGAAGATGGGCTGATCGCCTGCAGGGGAGAGATCGATGATGGCGAGACGCCTGAATCCCAACGAGACATGCTTGTCTATCAGGAATCCGTCGCTGTCAGGGCCACGGTGCTCAAGCTTCTTGGCCATGCGCTTGACCAGCGCCTTGTCTTCCCAGGTGATGCCACATATGCCGCACATGAGATAGAATGGATAGGGAAATGGTTTAACAATGTTATGATTTCTCTACTTTTTGCGCCGTTCAGAGGCCAGATTGAGCAGTATGGTCTCTATCCGGTCTGCATAAGTGCGGTCGGTGATCTTCGCGTTCACGAAATCCTTGCCCGCTTTGGCCAGGCGGTCATGCATCGTCTTGTCCGTGGTCAATCTCTTGATATGCGATGTCAGCTTCGCGACGTCTCCCGGCGTGTAGAGCACCGCGGTCTTGCCGTCATCGAGCACTTCTTTTACTCCTGTCCCCTTTGACACGATCGCAGGTGTCCCCGATGCCAACGCCTCGAGCACGGCGAGTCCCCAGGTCTGTTGGTCATTGGGGAAGATGAAGACGTCGGCGGCCGCATAGTAGTCAGGCAATTCGTCGTCCGGCACATAGCCTGCGAACGAGACCTGTTTCTCGAGCCCCTCTTTCTTGACGAGTTGCTTTATATGCTGGAAATAGGCTGGATTGAGATGGCTGTCGCCGACGATGACGAGCCGCGTCCTCTTATCATCGAGGTTTCCGAGCGCGGAGACGACGTCCTCGTAACGGCGATGCGGCATGAAGAGCCCCACGCAGAGCAGCATACGTTCAGTCTGGCCGATGCCGAGCTTCTTGCGCACGCCCGTGCCGTCCCGATTCTTGAACTGTCCGACCTGAATGCCGCTACGCACGATCTCCGCCTTCTTGCCGTAGAATTCCTTGACCATGCGTTGGTTCTTGGTGTCGAGCACCGCGACCTTGTCGATCCTCCTGGAGAGCAACCAGTCGAAGGAACGAAGTTTCCAGTTGGAGATTGCACGGAACAGCGCGAACGGGCCTTTGGCGTACTTGCCGCCGCCTTCCCCGTACGATGTCGAGGTCTTCTTGATCTCTTTCCAGGTGAACCAATGTGGAGGGTCGTTGCACATCCACAACAGCGCGGTGTCTTTTCGCGCTCCCAGCACCCCGACCCAATGTGACGGATCATCCTGGACGAAGAGCGCGTCGAATCGGCCGGCTTTCCTCACCATATGTCTCATGCGGCAGATGTCGAGCGTATGTTTGAGGAAGAACTCTGGGAACGGACCGCGTCGTCCGAGCGGCAGTTCGAGAGAACGCATATCGAGGTCTTTGGTGAGCTGTGGGAAGCATGATTCGCGCTTGAACTGCCGCGTGAACACGACGCATTCATGGCCGCGGTCATGCAGGTTCTTTGCCAGCTGCAGTATCTGACGGTCGGCGCCGCCTTCGAAGGTGAGCTTTGGATGGATGAATCCGACGCGCAGATGGCGCCCGCCCTGCTGTCTCTTCTCGGTCTTGGCGCCTTTCGCTTTCGTCTTTCCTGCCATGCGCGCTTCACTTCTCCGGCTTGAGATAGCGGCTTTTGATCTTGTGGCCGTAGGTGACGAGTTCCTTGAGCGGCTTCTTCAAACCTTGCTTCTCGCAGAGATGGTTCCAATATTTCACATGGGCCAGGAAGATGTAGATCGCTCCGAACATGGCGTAGACGAGTCCTGGTATGCCGCTGCGGTAGCCGCGTCTCCAGAAGAAAGCCCACATGAAGAAGAGTTTAGGGTACCACAGGAGGAACCACATGGTCGACCAGAAGCTTCTGGGATTCACGCGGATCTTGAAGCGGCCGAAGATGACGCCGAGCTTCTCCATGCGCCCGACCTCGAGGGTGGTGTACTGGTTCATCTTCGCGATCCAGTCCTCGACCTTGGGGTAATTATGGTGGATGATGAAGTTCTGCAGCCTGCCGAAGGGACCTTCGAAGGAGTCACCTTCGTGCACGCCCCGACGCTCGTCGTAATGGGGTTTGGCTTCCATCGAGACCAGCATATCATTGTAGCAGGGGAACCAGTCGCCGCCCTCGAGCGCATAGCCGTCGAGGAAGATGTTGTAGTAGGAGACCATGTATCCCTTGTACTTTGGATTCTTGATGGTCTGCTTGATCTCGCGGATCAGCTCTGGCGTCGCTTCCATATCACTGTCGACATAGAGCACCCAGTCCGTCCTGATCTTCGACAGCGCGAAGTTGCGCTGCTTCGGATAGCCGGGCCAGGGATTGGTGTAGATGTTCACATTTCGGTATTTCCTGGCGATGTCGAGGGTGCGGTCCTTGCTGCCGCCGTCGATGACCAGTACCTCATCGACATCCTTGAGAGAATCCAAGCAGGCCTTGATGGTGTCCTCATTGTCGGTGGTGAGGATGTACGCGGACAATGTCGGTTCCTTGGCCTTGGTTCCTGCCATGCTGACCGGAAAGACATTCTGGGCTCTTATAAAGGTTTCTATGCGCTCTCCTCGAGGAGGGAAACATTTAAATGGCTCTCGGAGGTCTCAACGAACATGTCTGAGCCCTCTCCTGATCCCTCACGGAAGAACCCGCCGCTCATCACCGGCGATCGCATATTGGTCCTGGTCATGGTCGCCATACTGCTCCTCAACAGCCTGAGCCTGGTCGGCATCTTCTTCGGTGTGCATCGCGCCGTCACCGAGGACGTGAAGGTGGCGGGCGGCAATTTCGAGCTCTCAGTCGTGGCGGCCGATCGCTTCTTCAAGGGCGAGGATGTCTATGACTTCCAGTCCACGGTCGAGCTCAACGGCTATTTCGCCTACACGCCGTTGATGATACTCTTCGGCGCTGCGCTATCACACATCTTCTATCCGCTGCGCTATCTCTTCCTGCTCGTCGGCATGGTCCCGCTCACGCTCCTGTTCGCACGATCCCTCGCATCACGCATCTCTCCTGCGCTCAAAGACCGAAAGCGTCTGATGGTGTGGGCCTTTGTCGCGGTCGCCATGTCGAGTCCGCTTCTCCGGCAGCTGGCGTGGGGACACTATATCGTGCTCGGCCTGGGTGCCTTCGGACTTTTTTTGCTCTTCGCCGACACGCGGCCAAAGCTCGCAGGATTCTTCTTCGGTCTCTCATGCAGCTTCTCGATATATTTCTTCATCTTCCACTACTATCTCTTCCTGCGCAAGCGTTTCTCGACCATGGTCGTCGCCTTGATCACCGCGGTCGGCACCTACGGAATCCTTCTCTTCAACAAGGCTTCGATGGCAGGATACGGAGTCATGCTCAAGACGCTCAACGAGCTTTCCATCGCACGGAAGGCCGGTTATCCCATCTACTTCACGATCCGTGACATACAGAACTGGCTGGGAGGCGACCTCATCGGGCAGTTCCTCCCCTACGCTGTCATCGGCATCCTCTTGGTGCTCTTCTCGGCCAATGCCTTCTTCAAGAGCCGCTGGGACGAACGGATGGTCAGGCTCAACCTCGCATTGCTCGCGACGGTCTTCATCCTCGCTGATCCCTGGCTATCTGACCATCACATCCCCATCATCCTCATCGCCATACCATTGCTCATCGGAGAGCCTGGCTGGAAATGGGTGCTTCCCATCGGCTACCTCTTCACCAATGCCCGCATCGACCTTCCTTTCCTGGCCTGGCTGGGGCTACAGACCGAACAAGGGATCACCGATCCCACCATCGGCGGCATCGTCTGGTTCTCCTTCATACGCTATGCCGGAGCCCTGCTGCTCTTCGTCTATATACTCTGGCTGAAGCGAAAGGACCTATCGGGGACGATCCAGGAGATACGGCTGCTTCCCAAGACCGTCAAGGGCTGGTTCTGTCCACGACCAGGATCACACCGGCAGAAAGGAGCATAACACATTTAAATGGGCGCTGAATCATCCAGATTACGGTAAAGAGGGGGATATATCATGGATACAGACGAGACACTTGACAAGATAAAACCCATCATCAAGGCATTCTACTCAGAGAGACTGGCGGAATGGGACACCTTCGATCCGGATAAGGATCCGGTCCCGGTCGGCTGGCCCATTTACGACGATGAAGAGGTCGCAGGGGTCCTCAAGGCATTGCTCGAATTCCGTCTGTCAAAAGGCCCCTATGTCAAGGCATTCGAGGAGGAATACGCCGTCTATCAGCAGACCAAGCACGCCACCGCGGTCAATTCCGGCACATCCGCCAACATCATCGCAATCCAATGCCTCATCGAGAAAGGTTTGCTCAAGAAGGGCCAGGAGATCATCATCCCTGCGGCCACCTTCTCAGCTGTTGCGTCCCCGATCCTGCAGAACGGCTGCATCCCGGTCTATGTCGATGTCGAGAAGGATTCATACAACATCGATCCCAAGGAGGTGGAGAAGGCAATCTCCGACAAGACCGGTGCCATCATGCCGGTGCACAGTCTCGGTAACCCGTGCGACATCGAGGCCATCATGGCAATCGCGCAGAAGCATAACCTTCCGGTCATCGAGGACCTCTGCGAGAGCCATGGCGCCATGGTCAAGGGCAAGAAGCTGGGTTCCTTCGGCACGATCTCCGCATTGAGCTTCTTCGTGGCGCATAACATGACCACCGGAGAGGGCGGCATGATCTTCACCGACGATCCTGAGCTCGATTCCATCGCCAAATCATTGCGCGAATTCGGTCGCATCCAGTCTGATGAGCGCTATCCCGAGGTCAACAAAGAATTGGGTCGCTATGACCGCCGCTACGTCTTCGAGCTCGTCGGCTATAATATGCGCATGGCTGATCCCACCGCGGCGTTCGGCTCTGCTCAGCTCAGGAAGCTGGATGCCTTCAACGAGACCCGCAGGAAGAATGCGGCATATCTCGTCGAGGGACTCAAACCCTTCGAGGCTGTGTTACAGCTCCCCTCCGAGCACGACGAGCATCATCATACCTACTACGGCTTCGTGCTCGTCGTCAAGGACGGCAAGCTGTCCAGGAATGAACTCTCTATGTTCCTCAACGAGAAGAGGATAGAGAACCGGCCTTTCCTCGCCGGTTCGCTTCCTGATCAGCCCGCTTTCAAGGACGCGCCCGGCCGCGTGGTCGGCGACCTACCGGTCTCGCGATGGCTCAGAGACAATGCGGTCTTCGTCGGCTGCCACCCGCTGCTCGACAAGCCGCGGCTCGACTACATCATCGAGGTCATCGGCGGATTCGTCAAAAAGCATACGGCATGATCCGGTCTATGCGATCCGCACAATCCACATAACATCCATTCAGTCAGTATACATTCCAAATATTCAAGCATGCATCGGTAATATCGACAGAAATATCGACAACATTTAGACAGAATCAGGTGACGCATCATGACACACACTGGAAAGACAGCGCTTATCACCGGTATCACCGGCCAAGACGGGTCATATCTCGCCGATTTCCTCCTTGAGAAAGGGTATACGGTCTACGGCCTTCGCCGTGCTGCGAGCGTGGTCAACAGCGGCCGTGTCGAGCATCTCTTCAAGGATCCGCATGAGAAGGGCGTCCATTTCTACCTCGTCTACGGAGACCTGTCGGACGCCACATCGATCCAGCAGATCCTCAATGACATCAAGCCCGACGAGATCTATCATCTCGGGGCGCAGAGCCATGTGCGCACGAGCTTCGACATCCCGGTGTACACCGCTGATGTCACCGGTCTCTCCACCATGCGTATCCTGGAGGGTGTGAGACGGCTCGGCCTCAAGACCAAGTTCTATCAGGCGTCGAGCAGCGAGATGTTCGGCAAGGTATCGGAGGTGCCGCAGAACGAGGAGACGCCTTTCCATCCGCGGAGTCCCTATGGCTGCGCCAAGGTATTCGCGTATTGGACCACGATCAATTACCGCGAGAGCTACGGTCTGTTCGCATGCAACGGTATCCTGTTCAACCACGAGAGTCCGCGGAGAGGCGGCAATTTTGTCACTAGAAAGATCACCAAGGCCATCGCCAACATCAAGGCAGGCAAGCAGAAGACCTTGTTCTTGGGAAACCTCGACGCGAAGCGCGACTGGGGTTACGCTCCTGACTTCGTCGAGGCCATGTGGTTGATGCTCCAGTTGGATGAGCCTGACGATTTTGTCATCGCGACAGGCGAGACCCATACCGTGCGCGAATTCCTCGATGAGGCGTTTTCCTATGTCGGTCTCGACTGGAAGGACTATGTCCAGATAGATCCACGTTATTACAGGCCGGCCGAGGTCGACCTGCTGCTCGGGGATGCCGCCAAATCCAAGAAGTTCCTCAAATGGGAGCCGCGCGTCACCTTCAAGGAGCTTGTCCGTATCATGGTCGACGCCGACATGGAGACGGCCGGCCTCAGGGCACCGAACGAGAAGAGGCCGTGAAGCGGCATGGCTGGACATCGGCGTCGTGTGGGGTTTGACTGATGCGGGGGTTTGACTGATGCGCGTTCTCATAACCGGTGCAGGCGGGCTCATCGGCCATATCCTTCTCTCCTCCAGTTCTCTTTTTCCTGATGATGAGGTCATCGGAGCCGACATCGTCGAGATCGACGGAGGCATGAGGCTCGATGTCACCGATGCCGCTGCTTGTGCAGATGCGCTCAAAGGTGTCGACCGCGTCATCCATCTCGCTGGTCTGCTCAGCGTCGCGCAGGCCATCAAGGATCCTGGACTGTATTTCTCTGTCAACTATTCTGGCACGCTCAATATCCTTGATGCCATGGTCAAGAATAAGGTCGGTCGCATCGTGTTCGCCTCCTCCCAGGCCATCTACGGCAACAAGAAAGGAGAGAAGGAAGATGCGATCGCTGACGGGGATATGACGCCTGTCACCGCCTATGGCGCGAGCAAATGGATGGCAGAACAGGCCATTAGGGCCTACGCCGAGACTTTCGGATTCTCTTATGCCATGCTCCGCCCATCCCATGTCTTCGGCGGGGGTCAGGAGAAGGGCATCATCCCTTTGCTCAGGGGAAAGGTCGAAGAGGCCCTTGCGGCCGACGGCGTGGTGGCCATCGGCAACGACGTGACCCGGGACTTCCTCCATGTCCGCGACCTCGCGACGGCGTTCGCGCTCTCAGCGAATGAGAAAGGGAATCTTGTCCTCAATGTGGGTTCAGGCAAGGAGCATTCGTTGTCCGACACCATCAGTCTCATCGCGGAAGCGATGGGCAAGAAGGTATCGGTGCGTACTGATGATGCGCTCTGCCGTGACGAGACTCTCGAGCGTTTCGGTGAGCTTGCCGAGATAACCCGGATCAAGGAGCTTGGTTGGGAGCCGAAAGTGGACATCGTTGCTTGGTTAGCCAAGCATATCAAGAAAGCGAATTGAGTGCTGTCGGGTTTTCTGATTTTCTAGGATCTTCATCATCGACCGATGCCGCGATATGCGATGCCGAGATCGATGAGCGCGTCCTTGTCCAGCGCATTCCTGCCGTCGACGATGGTCTTGATGCCCTTCTCCTTGTACTCTTGCGGATCGATGTCGAGGAATGCTTTGTGGCCGGTGACGAGCACGACGTGGTCTGCCCAGGACAGCAGCTCGTCTGCGCTCTTGACATCGCTGAAGGATGGGACAAACGGATCGTATGTCCTGATCGTCGCACCGGCCTTCTCAAGCTCTTCTTTGATGGGGTGATATGGGCTCTCGCGCATGTCGTCGATACCGGGCTTGTATGCTGCGCCCATGAGTCCGACCTTTGCGCCTTCTGCCGTATCGCCTTGCTTCTTGATCTCTC
Organism: archaeon; assembly: GCA_043817075.1. GTDB lineage: Archaea > Nanobdellota > Nanobdellia > Woesearchaeales > JAADFO01 > CAYVGP01. Next base: position 112,952 of record JBDRHG010000004.1, read on the forward strand.
CGATGAGCAGCGAGACCGTGAATTTCGGCATGTCTTGGTTGACCTCGCGGCCCAGACGGAGGAAGCGATGATCGAAACCCATCTGTCTTCCACGTTCGATGAGATAGTACGGATCGACCGGTATGCAATGGCCGCCGACGCCGCAGCCGGGATAGTGCGGCATGAATGCGAAGGGTTTGGTCGCGGCTCCTTTGATGACCTCGAGCACATCGATGCCTGCCTTGGAGAATCCCATCGCCATCTCGTTGACGAAAGCGATATTGATGTCGCGGAAGGTATTCTCGACGACTTTTGTCGCCTCGGCCGCTTCGACCGTGGATAGCTCCATGACGTCGGCGTCGAGTATCGATCTGTAGAACTGAGTGGCCCTGGCTGTGCACTCAGGACTCATGCCGCCGACCACTCGGGGAATCTTATGGAGCGGCCAGGTCTTGCTGCCTGGGTCGATGCGCTCAGGGCAATGCGCGACAAAGACATCCTTTCCCGGTTCGAGCCCTGCTTTCCTGAGGATGGGGTTGACCACGTCCTGCACGGTGCCAGGATAGATGGTGGATTCCACGATGAAGAGTGCGCCTTTGGCCAGGTGCTCTGCCGCAGATGTGCAGGCGCTGACGAGGGGTCTCATGTCGGGTTTATGGTCCTTGTCCACAGGTGTCGGGACGCAGACGATGACGACCTCAGCATCCTTCATGGTTGAGATGTCGGTGCTCGCGTTGAGCGACTCTTTTGCGAGGGCGTCAGCGATCTCAGGATCGGCGAACGGGGACTTCCCTGCGCTCACCGCCTCAATCTTCTCCTTGCTGATATCGATGCCGATGACAGTATGGCCTTTCTTACGGGCCAGAAGTGCGAGAGGAAGGCCGACATATCCCAATCCGATGACCGTGACGAGCATTCGTCGGAAAAAGCATAAACTATTTATAAATATTGTCGTTGGTTTCCATCATCAGTTTCCATCAGTATATCGACGGTCAGAAACACCATGAAAGAGCCTCAACGCATCGTCAAGAACGTCAGCGTCTCCTTCATAGCCAATATCCTCGACCGCGTCATCGGCTTTGTTATCATTCTTCTTATTGCTCGGTTCCTGGGAGATGAGGGTTTAGGGGTCTATTCCTTCGCTTTCGCATTCGTCGAGCTGTTCTCTCTCTTCATCGATTTCGGATCGGACACATTGACCCATAAGGAGGTCGCCCGTAAGCACAGCGCGGCAAAGGATATGATCGGGGCGATAGTCTCGATGCGGGTCGTGCTGGGCACGCTCTTCATCGTTGTGCTGCCTGTCATCGTCTTCCTCGTGACACGCGACGACACGGCGAAGGTCTGGATCGTGCTTCTGGCAGGTCTTGCGCTTCTCTTCGACCGGTTGAAGTATTCTTTCACCGCGGTTTTCGTGGCCTTTGAGAAGGTCGAGCTCATGGCGGTCGTCGACCTCTCAGAAAGGGTGCTCGCATTGGTGCTTGGAGTCGCCCTCATGCCGTTCTTCGGCATCGTCGGTCTCCTGACAGGTTTTGCCCTCAGCTATCTCATCGCGCTCCTCATCGCCTTCTTCATCACTGAGAGACGTTTTGTCCGTTTCGCATGGAACTTCCGTATCAAGGAGTGGCTGGCCATCATCTCGAGGGGTTGGCCGTACTGGTTTTCCATCCTCTTCGCCTTCATCTATTTCCGGCTCGACACCATCATGTTGTCGTATTTCGACAGTTTCGAGGTCGTCGGCTGGTACAATGCGGCCTATAGCCTCGTGTTCGCCCTCTCCTTCATTCCGCAGGCCGTGGTGATCGGGACATTCCCCGTGATGTCACGCTACCATCAGGAGGGCAAGTCCCGCAAGCTGCTCGAGAACCTCTACCGTCGTAGCTTCCGCTACCTGCTCATCATAGCATTGCCTGTCGGGATCGGCGCCACCATGTTGGCCTCCCGTATCCTGGACTTCATCTATGGTGATCAGTTCGCGAATGCGGCCGTCGCCTTGCAGATATTGATCTGGGCCGAGGTCTTCGTATTCCTCAACTATATGATGGGTTTCCTGATGAACAGTACGGACAACCAGAAGAAGTTCACGTTCATCACCGGGTCATGCGCGGTGCTCAACATCGTCCTCAACTTCATCCTCATACCTATCTATAGCTATGTCGGTGCGGCGATCGCGACCGTCGTGACCTATTTCATCAACTTCCTGCTCCTGGATTTCTTCAACCGTCGTGCCGGCTTCTCGCCGGGACTGCTTCGCGCGCTTCCGAGGCCGATCCTGGCATCGGCCGTGCTCTTCGGTGTGGTGTGGCTGACCACCGCTTGGCATCTCCTGATCGTCATCCCTCTCGCAGGCATGGCGTACTTCCTGGTATTGCTCGCGACGAGAGAGATAGGCAAGCCTGAATCCGATATGGCCCTGGGATTCCTCAAGAAGAAATAGATTATTGGCAGGGAAAGGTAAGTGTAGGTAACGTGGGGAACATCAGTTCTTCTAGCCGACCTTGAACACGACCCTGCCGTCGCTCTGATGCACCACAGGGAAGCGCTGGCTCTCGAGCAGTGACTGGATGAGTGTGTTGACCTTTTCCTGCCCGTATTCGTTCGCGTAATGGTAGTCGACGTTGAGATACGCATAGCCTTTCGAGCGGAGCCAGGTCTGCAGCTCCTCGGGCGTCTTCTCCAACGCGGTCTTTCGGTATTCCAGGATCTCGCGTTCGCACCATTCGCAGCTCATGAGGTCATAGCCTGCGAGGTATTGCGCGAAATGGAGCGACAACGAGTACACCTTGGTGTTGTAGGGCAATGACTCGAAGAATGCGCTGTCCGCATGATGGGCCTCTTTCGATCCGAATCCGGAAGCGAACCATTCCATGGTGTTGAGCTCGTACTTGGGGACGAAAGAGGTGACCATGATGGCCACGACGAGAAGCGCTATGATGATGAGACGAGGTATGGGGACTGGCTTGAGCAATGATGCGATCAGCCATATGCCTTCTGCGGCGAGCAAGGCCACAGGTATGGCGAGCAGCATCCAGAAGCGGAATGCCATGAGCCCGATAGGGAGATGGAAGGTCATGCTGTTGACGCCGAGGAATGTGAAGAGGAACCACAGCAGCAGGACGATCTTGTAGGCATGCTTGTCCTGTAGGAGCCTCTTGCCGGCCAGGAAGACCGCGACGATTCCCGCGATCATCATCGCCGCGACGATCAGCCCCCAACCGACCGGCATGTTGATCTGGTTGATGGCCGAAGCCCCGAAGAAGTCCTTGAAGCCGTATGCCCGGGTAGCGGTGCCCATGGTGGGATCGAAGAACCTGAAGATGGATGTGAAGATATTGCCTCCTCCTGAGGCCGGGACGTTGCTGGCGACAGCAGGATTGACGATTCCGCTCATGAATTTTCCGGCATGCTCTGCCCACCAGAACAACGAGAGTGCGATGCCGATCGCATGGGCGGCCAGCGGCTGCCAGACGAGGCGTTTCTTGATGATTGTCAACGTGGCATAGTAGAGGAAGAACAGGATGGAGAGCTTGACCGGTTGCGTGGGCTGTGTCAAGAAGATGCTACCGATCACTATCGCCGCAGGGATGATCCACTTCTTGTCCTCTGTGCTCTTTGCCATGGCGTACATCGCCGTGAGGAAGAGTCCTGGGATCATGGCATGCGCCCAGATGAAGTGGGAGAGGTAGGACGGGATGGCGAGCAGCACGATGGTGGCGACCAGCGCCTTCTCGCGGTTCTTGCCGAGTTCGAATGCCAATGCGTAGAAGAACAGGAAACCCAGAGAGATGATGATGGCGTTGAAGAGTTTGAGGATATCGCTCACGTCCGGATGGAGCTGGTAGAGTATGCCCATGATGCTGTCATAGCCGGGCGGGTAGGGGAAGATGTAGGAGAAGAAATCGATCTCCTGAATATGTATCGGGATGCGGACGGTCTGTTCCATGCCTATATAGCGGACACCGAGCGCATGGGACCAGGGATCGTCGTCTTCGAGCCAGGGATAGGAGAACGCGCCCGTCGCCATCATCACCAGTGATGTGATGAAGACGGCGACGACCAGGAGCTGGATGATGCCCTTCTTGGTTATGGTGATTTTTCCCTGCATCACACCGTCTTTTTTTTCCGAGGACTTCTTCTTGTGTTTCTTGCCTTTTTTCGACATGCCCTTTCCGATGCGTGCGCCGGTGCCGATGACTCCCACAAGAAGGAACGCCCACCATGCGATGGGGATATGGAGTGTGTGGAACACCGCTGCCAGCAGTGGCATGGTGCCGAGGCCGACCCCAAGACGGATGATGGTGCGCATGAAGAGGTCATCGGATTCCTTTGCCCATGAGAGGACGGAGAAGCCGAGCAGCCACATCAGCAGAAAAAAAAAGACGACGGTGATGATCATGGGTGGTGGTGGTGATCGACCGTTTAAAAAAGTTGTCACCTGGATGGCTTGATTGCAAGTTTTATTTGTTGCACCTCATGAGGATGTTGTGGGTGAAGCATTTGGCGTAGAAGTGTCGTGCTTGTGCTCCGACGGTACGTCCTCGTAATGTTTCGCCCATTCCTCGTTTAAGCATGCTGTTGGCGGTTTCAGCAAGGTTTCGTCTTCTGTAGCTTCTTCCTGGCCATCGTCGTCGGAGTTCTTTGCGTCGAGACCCTTTGGTGCGCCATATTTCTGTGCATTTTTTACGTAAAGGAACCACTCCTTTTCCTCCTGCTTGTGCGACTGCTTGGTGGAATCGTTCTTCGGCGTCAAATTCTTTGTCTGCGGCTACAGTTTTGCCCTTAACCCATAAACCCATAAGTTTTGGGATGTCACTAAGACCATGCCGATGGTTGTCTTTCATGATCACAGCGTCGAGAATACGCAAACTTCTTGTGCCTGTAACAATGCTTACTTTCCTATTTGGTTCTCTTTCAAGTTTGCGTTTTGTACGCTTACAATAAGAAACACTGGGTCTTGTGATTTGAAAGTGCGTTGGGTCTAATGCTCCAACCTTATCTCTTCCGCCCCTACCACTAATTTGCACAAGTTCGCGTAAATATCTTGGAGGAATCCGTCGCCACGCTCTCCACAGCGTCGAGGGAACAGGAACACAGTTAAGGTTAAGACTCGTCGGAGGGCAAGATTCCAACAAACGATAAAACCGTTGATGATTCCGATCAGCCATACAAAAAAGGACATAAAACACCAGCATCAAATGCACATCATAACGCTCGTTCTTAGTTTTACTCCAGTGTTTTGGAACCTTTTTTTAACGACAAAAACGAAACACTTCAGCAACAACTTTATTAAGGTCAACATCATAGGTTCTCTTGTTCATTGGTGGGCATCCCCCCCATTATCGACGATGCCAACACTAAAAACCTCAGACTTTAAAGAAATATTCCTCAGACCCACAAGAACATGTCCTGAGTGCGAAGAAGCAGAACTAGAAATCACAGAAAATCCAAACATCTTCAAGTGCAACTTCTGCGGCGCACAATGGCAAAGACTCGCACCACTAGCAACAAAAAACGGGAAACTGAGAAACATCCCAAAAAAACTTCAAGCCTTGTTAAAACAAGAAGAATCCTAACATGCAATCAAGCCGGCTGGATAGGTGATTATTCGCTGTTCTGACAGGTTTTTGTCATTCATCCGGATTTTCGCAGCCGGAAATGACATCCTCCAAACATAAATCCAGGTAAAGCTGGGGGTTTCTCACATAAACCATTCAGGTCCTTTTTCTAAAAGACTTAAACACAATTGAAACTGACATCGGGTTTATGTGAAGCTCCGAATGTAGTGAGGAACTTGGGGAAATTTTCTGCGATAGAATTTACCTCTTAAGCCCCGATATACGCATCGAGCCTACGAGTGACGACTGAAGGGAGGAACGGAGTGGAGCGAGGGAACTAGAGAAAAAAAGGCGTCTACGCTGAACTCAGTGATATATAAACTAAAAGAAAAAAAGGGCAAGAATTTTTATAAACCAAAAGATTTATATATAATTAATTATATACTAACTATAGGCGATATATGATGGCTGTAACAACAATACAATTAGAAAAATCATTAGTTAATTCATTAAAAGAAGTTAGGGAATATCCTAGACAAACATACAATGAATTAATTAAGAATATGGTGCAGGTATTTAAGAATATAAAGAACAAGAATCAATATGATGAATTTCTTCATAAAATTCAACAAGCTAAGATGAAAGAGTTGTGGGATAACAAGGAAGATAAGGCTTGGGAAAATGCATGAAGCAGGGGAAGTAGTATTAACTAAAGTACAATTTACAGATACTTTTGAGGTTAAAAGAAGGCCTGCTTTAGTATTATTTGATGAATTTGATAATGTTGTTGTAGCAGGAATAACAAGTAATACAGAAATGAAAGGAATACCTTTGGTAAAAGAAGAGGGAGCAATAAAAGACAGTGTTATCAAACTAAATTATATTTTTACAGTTTCTGAAGTGATGGTTGAGAAGGTATTATTTTCTTTATCTCCAGAAAAGAAAAAGATTGTATATGAGGGATTACTTGAAAAACTGAAAGGATTGAAGTAAAAATTCTTGCCCTAAACACAAATTTAGCCTTTTTTCTCTATTGCGTATAACATCGCGGTTAAGAGAAGTTGAATTTTTGAGGCATCCCACAAAAATTCAATTTGGATGGAGCCTGCAAGGCGGAGTCTCTTAATCGCTGTTATGTGTTTTTTCTGCAAGAAAAAAAGCCGAAGGCTCAGTTTGAATTTTAGTTTTATAGAAAAATTAATAAATAGCCAGTTCTTGATTTAAATGCATATGGTAAAAGCAATCATTTTTGATTGGGGTGGTACTCTTGCACCTTCAGACAACAAAATTGCAGCTATTAGATTGAAAAAACCTTCAATATTGATGAAGAAAAATTTAAAGCATTCGTGGTAGAACATGAAGATGAAATGTGTGATACTAATAATGATACTGATTTCTTAAATAAAGTTAGTAATAAATTTAATATTCCAATCAAGTCAATAATTGATGCTTTAGACGCAGATCCTCCAGATGAAGATTTTGAGATTGCAAGAAAACTGTCTAAAAATTACGAAATATTTATCTTATCAAATCAATTAAAATTTCGTACTGATTATATTAAGAATAATTTTGATTTGAGTTTTTTTAACAGCGAGCGTTAGCGAGTTCTGGGTTTAAATCCCCGGCCTTTAGGCCGTTTATAGGTTTCTGAGGAGAAAGTTTTTTGCGGGGGCAAAGCCCCCGCTGCACGGGCGAGCGTAGTGAGCGCCGTGCACTAACCGGTTGAAGTTAGCGGTAGCGTTGCTCGTCTGGAGGCGAGCAAAGATGTCAGGATTGCAACGCAGGCATTGGGCGCATAAGGTGGGTGTGAATGTGCATCATTTGGAGTGGTGTACGAAGTATCGCTACCACATGTTGCGGCAGGAGAAGTATAAAAAACTTACTGAGGAAATCCTGCGTGAGACGGCGCAGCGTCACCGTATCGTGTTGCGTGAGGTGGGTGTGATGCCGGATCACGTGCATGTGTCTGCGGAGCTGGCGCCGGGCATGAGTCAGAGCAAGGCGTTGCAGCTGCTCAAAGGAAACCTCTCATACCAGCTATTTCGTGCGCAGCCAAAATTTCGGCTCCGCTACCCTCGCGGGCATTTCTTCTCGCCCGGCGCGTTAGCCAACAGCACCGGATACGCAACCATTGACACAATCGATCATTACGTTAGACATCAAGAAGACATCCACCAAACACTCCTAACCAGCTACGCAGCCGGAAGCCCCGCACTTTAGTGCGGGGAGGAGGTCACTGGATGAATCGTCTATTAACAAAATAGGTCTGGGATTTCATGTTGTGCACAGGAGGGAGACGACGGGCTTTTTCCTACAGATATGCTCAGAAATCATAGGTTTCTGGCACTCAAAAATCTTTGATTTTTGTTGAATCTGTGGGTATCTGCCCTACGATTTCAATAAAAAGAAAAAGAATATAAGCTGTCCTGAATCGGCGTTAGAAGGATGAAACCCGAAGTGTCAATAGTTCTTCCGACATACAATGAGAAGAAGAATCTGGAGCGGCTGATCCCCGGACTAGAGTCCATGATCAAGGAAGAACGGTTGAAGGCAGAGATAATCGTCGTCGATGACTCATCCCCGGATGGCACAGCGGATTTCGCGCGAGGATTGGACCGGACCTACAAGAACATCCACGTCATCGTCAGGAAGAAGAAGCAGGGCATCGGTCCGGCTTTGGTCGCGGGTTACAACCATGCGAAAGGCGGCATCATCGCGAGCATCGATGTGGATTCATTCGCTCCTTCCGATGTTGCCATGCTCATCAGACAGGTGAAGAAAGGGTCCGACCTGGTGGTGGGATCGAGATATGCGTCGAATGCGAGGTATGAGAAGAAGCGGTTCAAGACATATATCAAGCATTTCATAAGTGTGAACGGCAATAAGCTCACGAAGCTGCTGACCGGTATCGATGTCAACGATTTCTCCCTGAATTGCAGGGCCATGACAAAAGCATGCTGGCAGGCTATCGCAAAATATCCTAAAGAGACCGGAAGCGCCATGCTCCTGGAGATGATCTGGTTCGCCCATAAGAAGGGATTCAAAGTGACCGACTTTCCGGTCGTGTTCAAGGACAGGCAGTATGGAAAATCGAAGATGAACCTCGTCAAGCAGCCTGTCATGTTCTTCTATACCCTGCTCAGGATGACGCTCAGAAGGACCCGCTGACCTTTTATTCGTCGCTGAATCTGTAGATCTTTATCCCTTTGAGAAGGATGGTCTGATTGATGGTGTGGGTCTCCATGAAATTCTCGAGGTAAAGGTCGCCATAGCGGGCGTGGGAAAGGACAAAGACGAACTCTTTCTCCGGAATGTCGAGGTCTGACAGGAATTCCTCGTGGACATCGTATTGCACCACGTTGGGCGCGGCGATGATGTTGTAAGCCGATATGTCAAGGTACAATGAGAGAGGAACTGCCGCGAAAGCGGAGTTGATGACTATCGTCCGTACACCCTGCTGTTCAGAGATGATGTCTGAGGCATGCTTCCAGTCTTCTTTTATGCTATTGTTGAAGTAGTAGGCGGTGCTGAAGATGTGCAGGGCGACCGTGATGATGATCATGATGATCATGATCTTCTTGTTCCGGACATTGAGAAGCATGTAGGTGCCGATGATGATGAGGAACGGGACCAAGAAGAGCGAGAACCGGACATAGAAGGCGGTGGAACACCAATACCTGATGGTCAGCACATACAGCACCGCGAACAGCAGGAAAGCGCCCGACGCGATGCAGGCGTTCTTCGTGAACGATCCGAGGAGTCTCTTTCCTGTCTTGAGCAGGATGCGCCTTGTCAAGAGCACGAAGGCTAAGAATCCTACGGCTGCGAGAAGGAACCAGAACACGCCCAGGCTGGCGACGATGGGGGGCATCCCTGCTCGGAATGTGATCATATTGTGGAACTTATCATTGATCAACGGGAGTTGATTGAGGATGAACAGGAGCTGGGGGATGTAGGCGAGGAAGACGATAGCACAGCATCGGAGGTTCAGTCTCACAAGCTTGAAGTCGGTGAACAGCAGGTAGGTCAGATGGAGCGTCAGGACAAAGAAGCTGAAATAGTGGGAATAGAGCATGAGCAGCGTCGCTGCCGCGTAATGGCAGAAGTGGGCTTTCTTCTTGATGTGGAGGAAGAAGAGGTGTGAGGACAGCAATGCTGTGAAGACGAAGAAGCTCCAGACCCTGGCCTCTTGGGAATACAGTATGAGCGGTGCGGACATCGATGTCAACAGAGATGACAGGAGGGCCGTCCTTATGCCGAACAGCTCTTTGGCCAAGAAGAATACGAGGATGATGGAAAGCACGCCGAAAAAGACAGATATCAATCTCAATGAGTAGATGTCCTGTGTCGCAGAGTAGAGCGATCTGGCCAGGATGAAATATGCAGGGGGTGAGGCCTCTTCTTCTTTCACAAAATTGACTAGGGACGGCAACGAATCCTGTTGAGCGGCCTTGACCGTGAACGCTTCATCGATCCAGAAGCTTTTCTCAGTGAAGTCATGGACTCTGAGAAAGAGTCCCAGACAGAAGATCAAGAGAATAATCGCCAGAATTATCTTTTTTTTCATTTTTATCTTTTTAAATCTTTTGATATGTTCTCTGAATACCACTGCAGAGGCATTAATGAGCATGCATGGAAAGGTTAAGTTTAAATAGGTTTCCCCCGTCTCCAAAGGCATGAAGGTCGTCGTCACCATCCCTGCATATAACGAAGAGAAGAACATCGCAGGCGTCATATGCGATATAAAAAGGGTGATGGACGATAAGGGCTTCAGCTATGAGATTCTGATAGTCGATGACGGCTCGACAGACCGGACCGCTGCGATCGCGAAGAAAGAGGGCGCGCAAGTCGTGTCCCATCCGATCAACCTCGGTCTCGCCGATACTTTCCGGACCGAGATGGCAGAATGCCTCAGACGCAAGGCCGACATCATCGTCCACACTGATGCAGACGGACAATATCGTGCCGACGAGATACCTCTCTTGATCAAGAAATTCAAGGACGGCAACAATCTCGTGCTCGGCTCTCGGTTCAAGGGTAGGATACAGAGCATGCCGTTGATCAAGCGCATGGGTAACATCGCTTTCTCGAAAGTCATCAGCCAGATCGCCAAAAGACCGATCAGCGATGGCCAGACAGGATTCCGTGTGTTCTCCCCTGAGGTGGCCAGGCTTCCGATGACCTCGAACTACACATATACTCAGGAGCAGATCATCCATACCGCTCGGGCCAAGATGCGGATAGCCGAGGTCCCTATCCATTTCGATCGCCGCGGCAAGAAGACGAAGAGCCGTCTTATGAAGGGGCCCTTCGACTATGCGATGAAGGCTGGCGTCAACCTGATCCGGGTCTATCGTGACTATGAACCGCTCAGGTTCTTCGGACTCATCGGCGGAGCATTCTTCCTCGTCGGAGTGCTGCTCGGCATCTTCATCCTCTATACCTTGCTCTCGACCGGTATAGTAGGCGGCATACCGCGGGTCGTGCTCACCGCCCTGCTTATCCTGACCGGTGTGCAGATCATCGTCTTCGGATTCTTGGCAGATATGTGGAGAAAGTAGCTAGCGTCTCACAGATTTCTTGTCTTTCCTGCTCCCTGATACGGTCACGGATATCAGGAATGCGAAAGCATAGCCGAGTACGGCGAAGAGAAGGCTGACCGTCAATGAGAGGTCTTGGGAGACGCCGAACGCGGCCAACAGTCCCACGAAAGTCATCTCCCGCACACCCAGACCGGAGATGGAGACAGGGATGACGCTGACGAGCGTGCTTGCGCAGACCACGATGAAGGTGATGAAGAACGGCGCTTGCGCACCGAGCATGACAAGCCCGAAATAGGTCGCCCAAGCGGTGATGCCCCACTTGACTATCGTAAGCAAAAGATTCACCGCAATTCTTCCCCATGCATTCTTGACCAGCGATGTGAAGGTGGACCCGAATTTGTCGAGGTGTTTGCTGTGCTTGCGCAGGATGAACTTCCGGACAAGTGTCCTGATGCGGGGCGAGAGCACCGCGATGACCAGGCCGCAGAGCGCGACGAACAGGAAGATGATGACATGGATGAGATTCGTTCCAGGCAGGATATACACGGCCAGGAAGGATGAGATGATGAGCAGGCTGAACAGCGTGTTGACCTTGTCGAGCAAGGACACAGCGAGGGCCTGCCCATAGGTGTATGACTCATTCTTCTTCAGGAAGAGGAGGATGGAGAACTCACCGATCTTGCCCAGGCCGACCAGCCCGATGGCCCATGACAGAAGGAAATACCGAAGTGTCCTGGAGAACGGGATGTGCTTGACATGATCCGCGAGGATCTGGATGTTGTAGGCGCCGATGAGGTTCGTGACCAGGAAACTGATGATGATGGCCACGACGACGATGACGGGGACTGAGGAGAATGCGCCGATGAGCTCTTGGATGCCGACCTTGGCGATGAGCCAGCCGATGAGCGAGAGCCCGAAGATGATCCTTATCGCGAGAAGCAGCCCTTTTCTCATGTGCTTGAGTGAATCGGGGCACTTAATAAATCTGCTGTTTGGCTTCGTGGGCTAGAATGATTCTCTGATTTTGTCGCAGAACTCTTTCCAGGAGCGGTCCTTGTCCATCGTCGCGATATTTTTCCTCATCGAGGCTCCTTTCGAGCCGGACAGGAATGAGACTGCGGTGCGGGCGATGTCGGATGGGTCTCCTGGCGAGAAGAGCGATCCGGTCTTGCCTTCCTCGACCGCCTCACGCAGCCCTGGAAGGTCTGATACGAGCACAGGTGTCCCGAAGTGATAGGCGAGCTGGACCACGCCGCTCTGGGTCACCTTGGTGTACGGAAGGATCACGGCGTCTGCTGCCGCGAAGTACGCTCCGATCTCGTCGTCCGGGATATACTGATCGATGATCCTGACATGCTTGTCGATCTTCTTGTCCTTGACGGTTTGTTCGATCGTAGTCTTATCCTCGCCGAAGAATTCCCCGACCACGAGCAGCGTGAGGTCGACTGACTTAGCCATCGTGGGGATGGCTTCAAGCAACGATGGAAGCCCTTTGTTCTTGCGGACCAGCCCGAACATCAGGAGCACATGTTCGCTCTTGATCCCAAGTCTTGCTCTAGCCTCTTTTCCGCTTCCCTTGTAGAATGGGGCCGTGGTGAGAGGAGGTATGGGTGACTGCAGCACCTTCTTCTTCGCTGCTTGTCTCTTCCCTAGGACCTTGGAGAGGGCGGTCCTGTCCTTGCCGACATGCAATAGCACATGCGTCGCAGGAAGGAAAGCGATCTTTGTGAGCAGATGGTCGGCCCATCGCCGTTCAAGGGGCAGGACGTGGTGCGTGATGTACATCACCTTCGTCTTGGTCATGCATCTGGTGAGGGTAAGGATGACGAAAAGGCATGGAGCGAAGAACGGTGTCCACCAATGCGCGATGATCATGTCTGGCTTTCCCTTCGCGATCCTGACCGCGGCCCGTATCCAAGTGAAGGGATTGATGGAATCGATGATGTATTCTGGCTTGACTTTTGAGACAGGCTTGCTCTTCATGTCTTTCTGGCTCCGACCAGGATACAAGGATTTCGGATAGAGGCGAGAGAACGAATACGATCGTACGGTCGTCGATTTGGAGAGTTGCGATATCAGAAGGTCGTTGTACTGCGATATGCCTCCACGGAAGGGCGGGACCGGACCTATGATCGCCACGTCCTTGCGCATCTCCGTGTCACGAGGCTTGGACTTCATGTTCCTTCCTTTCCGCGGCGGGTTCTGGAGTCCCGGCACATTGTGTCTAAGCTCCTTCCTTCATCTCGAGAAGAGGGATTTGTTCTCATTGACCCATCCTGCGAGTTTCGTCACACCTTCTCGTGGTGAGACCTTGGGCTTCCACCGCAATGCTTTCTCGGCTGTCGAGATGTCGGCGATGAAGACCTTCTGGTCTGACGGTCGCCAGTCACCGAACGATACTTTGCTCCTCTTGCCTGTCACATCCTCGATGATGTCCAGCAGCTCTATCAGCGAGAGCGTGTTCTCATGTCCGCCACCGGCGTTGAACACGCCATGCGACAGCTTGCTCTTGACGAATTTGTCGTACAGATTGACCAGGTCGGTCACATAGAGGAGATCCCGCACTTGTTTGCCGTCGCCGTAGATGTTGAGCGGCTTGCCCAGAGCGGTCGCGATGGTGAACCACGCCACCCATCCCTGGTCTTCGACGCCGAACTGTCTCGTTCCGTAGATGCAGCTCATGCGAAAGACACCGGTGCGCATGCCGTAATTGCGGGCATAGTCCTGGGCATAGATGTCGCCTGCGAGCTTGGAGCAGCCATATGGTGTGTGCTCGCAGAGGTCAGTCGGGAATGTCTCCGGCACGCCTTTGCGGTACTTGGATTCGAAGTGGTATCGCTTCTTCCCTTTGCGGATGCCGATCTTGTTGACGTTCTCGCCGTACACCTTATTGGTCGAGGCGTACACCACAGTGCGGACGTCGTTCTTGCGCGCGGCCTCGAGCACATTGAATGTTCCGAGCGCATTGACGGTGAAGTCGTCGCGCGGATGCTTCATGGATGTGGTCACCGCGGTCTGCGCTGCGGTGTGGATGATGACGTCGCAGCCCTTCGTCACCTGTTCGACCTTCTTGGCGTCGGTGATGCTGATGTTCTTGGCCGTCACGTTCTTGTATTTATCGAGAAGCTTGAGATTATGGTCCAGGTTGGGGATCTTCTTCTTGAGCAGCTTGCCGCGCCAGAGGTTGTCTGCGATGATGACGTCCTCGCCCGCTTTCGCGTAGTATTCTGCGACATGGCTCCCAACGAAGCCTGCCCCTCCGGTAACCAGTACTTTCATGTCAATTCACCTCGATCTGGGTCTTGAACCATGCGATCGTGTCTTTCAATCCTTCGTCCACGCTCACCTTCGGTTCCCATCCTAGCAATTTCTTGGCCTTGGTGATATCGGGTTGGCGCACTTTGGGGTCGTCCAGCGGCAAGGTCTTATGGATGATTTCGCTCTTGCTGCCGGTGATCTCGAGCACCTTCTCGGCGAATTGGAGCACGGTGTACTCGTCTGGATTGCCGATGTTGACCGGGTCGTTCTCCTCGGACATGAGGAGGCGGTAGATGCCTTCGACGAGATCCGCCACGTAACAGAATGATCGTGTCTGTGTGCCGTCGCCGAACACGGTCAACGGTTCTCCCCTGAGTGCCTGGCTGATGAACGCCGGCACCACTCGTCCGTCGCTGATCCGCATGCGCGGGCCATAGGTGTTGAATATGCGGACGATCTTGGTGTCGATCTTGTGGACTCGATGGTAGGCCATGGTTATCGCTTCTGAGAAACGCTTCGCCTCATCGTAGCAATTACCGCAGAAGGCGGTCTTTCCGTTTCGTCTGACGAGTATAATGTGGTTCTTAACATCGACACAGTATACATAACCATCATATTGCATTATTTCCCTTTTAGGATATTGAGGGGTGAGGAAATTCTTTCCTGTATTGTTGAGAATATGCAGACTATACACGTGGTGTTTTTTCCTTCTGTCGGATAATCTTATGGTGCAACTCATACCTAGCTTGGTAATAATCTCCTGCATATTATCAATAAGCCTTTTGGAGGAAGAATAATATTTTTTTCCGTCTCTTGATCCATCCCCTAACATCATCGCATCAAACAGAATGCGTAATTGTCTCTTGCTGAGTTGGAGATATTCTACAGGTATGTATTTCTTATAGGATTTGCCAAATTGCTCTAGGTGCATTCCAATCTGCTTGTTGCATATGCGAAACTGATGGTCATCGCTGTCGTAAAATTTGAATTCCAGCCGCTTTATGCAATTCGCAATCTTCATTCTTTGAGATTTATGTTTTCGATCCTGGGCAATGAGAATATTGTGATGAATGCTTTTGTATGACTTTCCATTTATGACCTGAGTTCTCCTGCGTTTGTGAACACATCCTTCAGTGATGTAATAACCAAAGAACTCCAGCCAATCGTCCATTTTAACCGATTTAATTTCTGGTACTTTTTGATAGCGTACTTTTGGGAATGAAAATGTTTTTTTCTCTTTTCCACTCCATTGTGCGGTCTTTTTCATCTGGGCGCGGTCCCATCTTATTCCTTCATACGCCTCAACAAGCTTAAACCTGCTGTCTTCTCTCAGTTTCACATACATCTTGTGGTTAGGAGTCACGCAAAGATCAATTTTATTGTTCTTGAAGCTTACCAACTGTCCTATATACTGCTCTTTAATGATCTCTTTTGGTTTATGCAGCTCCATAGTATCGGTGTTTGGATTAAGAGTCATGACTTTATCTTCTTTCTTAAGTTCGGAAAAGAGTTTCCAGCCATTCTCTGTCATAATTTCTGTATCATCTGAATAGCATCCCCGCACACCTATGGGATTGACATTGCCCCAATAGCTCTCTGGTTGCGGATGCACGAGCGGGTCGCCGTAGACTTCCGATGTCGAAGCGAGCAGGTAGCGCGCCTTCTTGGCGAGCGCCAGTCCTAGGGTATTGTGCGTGCCGAGGCTGCCGACCTTCAGCGTCTGGATAGGGATCTTCTGGTAGTCGATGGGTGAGGCAGGGCTCGCGAAATGCATGACTGCGTCGATCTCGCCTTCTACCTCGATGAATTCTGAGACATTATGCTGGACGAATGAGAACCCTTTCCGGTCGAGGAGATGCTTGACATTGTTCTCCTTGCCGGTCAGGTAATTGTCCATGCAGATGACTTCGTGCTCTTTGTCGAGCAGGTACTCGCAGAGATGGCTGCCGAGAAAACCTGCTCCGCCTGTCACAAGAATCTTCATAGTGGTAACCTCTGGTGGTATATCGAATCCGGGCTTTTTTATATGTGTTATGCCCTGCCGACGCAGATATAGGAGAATCCGGCCTTTTTCATCTCCTGAGGGTCATAAATGTTCCTTCCGTCTATGATGATTGGCTGTTTCATCACATCTTTCAATTCTGCATGGTCCAGCTGGCGGAACTCGTCCCATTCAGTGAGGATGATGAGGGCGTCTGCGCCCTTCGCCGCGTCGAGCGGTTTCTTGGCGTAGTTGATATCAGGAAATATCTTTCTCGCGTTGCCCTCCGCGACCGGATCGAATGCCGTGATATTGGCGCCATGGGCGAGGAGGTCGTTGATGACGATGCTGGCCGGTGCCTCGCGCATGTCGTCAGTCTTGGGCTTGAAGGCCAGGCCCCATACCGCGATGTTCGCACCTGACAGGTCCTTGACCGATTCCTTGACCTTAGGGACGATGGTCTTCTTCTGCCGTTCGTTGACCTCGTGTACGGATTCGACGAGGTCGGATTCGCAACCGTGTTCTTTGAGCGTATGGATGAGTGCGAGGACGTCTTTTGGGAAGCAGCTGCCGCCGTAGCCTGCGCCTGCCTGGAGGAAGCGTGGTCCGATGCGGGAGTCAAGCCCCATGCCTTGGGAGACGAGCTTGATGTCTGCGCCGATGCGTTCGCAGAGCGGCGCGAGCTGGTTCATGAAGCTGATGCGGGTAGCGAGCATCGCGTTCGACGCGTACTTGATGAGTTCGGCGCTCTTGATATCGGTGAAGAGGATGGGTTTACCGGTGCGTGCGATGTCGCGGTAGATGGCGAACATGGCCTCTTTTGCCCGTTCCGAGTCCAAGCCGATCACCACGCGGTCGGGATTCATGAAGTCCTTGACCGCTTCGCCTTCCCTGAGGAATTCTGGGTTGGAGACGAGATCGAACTTATGGCCGTTGGCGCCAGATCTCCTGATGGTCTCCCGTACCTTCTCCGCAGTGCCTACCGGGACAGTGCTCTTGTCGACGATGACGGTGTACTTGTTCATGTGCTTGCCGATGGTGCCGGCCGCTGATAGCACATAGGAGAGGTCTGCTTGGCCGTCTTCGCCTTGGGGGGTGCCGACCGCGATGAAGATGACTTCGCCGTGTTGGATGGCTGCCTTCTCGTCCGTCGTGAATTTCTGGCGGTCCTCTTTGACGTTGATCTCGATGAGTTCGCGCAGGCCCGGTTCGTAGATGGGTACATTGCCGTTGTTGAGCGTCTCTATCTTCTTCTTGTCGATGTCGAGGTTGATGACATCGTTGCCGAGATTGGCAAGGCATGTGCCTAGCACAAGTCCCACGTAGCCTGTTCCGATAACTGTGATATTCATGGTTTCACCTGTTGGTCCGAGAGCGAAAGGATTATAAGTATCTTACCCTTATCCTACCTTGTCTTACCATGAAGGAAAAAATATCCATCACCATCGACCGTGGCGTCCTCAACCGTCTCGACGGCATCGTGGACAATGTCTACATCCGCAACCGTTCTCAGGCCATCGAGCATGTGATCACGACAGCCATCGGCGAGCAGCGAGACGCGGTCATCCTCTGCGGCGGTAAGGAAGACAATTGGGGGATCGGTGCGGGCATGTACCGGATGACAGCCATCGTGGGTAAGGAAAGCGTCATCGAGCGCGCGGTCAAGAAGCTGCGCGAGAACGGTTTCCGAAGGATATTCTTCGTCGCGCGGCACAAGATTCTCACCAAGATCTTCGAGATCCTCAAGGACGGCAGCGACTATGCGGTCAGCATCCAGTATGTCGAGGAGAAGGCCGGCCAGGGCACGGCTGACAGCCTACGTATCGTCAAGGGCATGCTATCATCAGCGTTCCTGGTGGTCTATGGTGACATCATCTTCGACGATATCAGCATCGAGAGCCTTTGGGCGGCACATCTCCGCAATCGTTCTGTGGCGACGCTGATGCTGACGACCAGCAACAAGCCTTCTATCAAAGGGACCGCAAAGGTCGAGGGCAACAAGGTGCTGGAGTTCATCCAGAAGCCCAAGGAGAGCGACGTCTATCTGGTGTTCTCGCCCATCTTCGCTGTCGAGCCTGAGATCTTCAACTATGCGGGCCACGTCCTTGAGACTGATGTCTTCCCGGTGCTGGCGACGCGGGGACTGCTCGCCGGCCATCTCAGCTCCGAGAAGGAATTTCATATCCATTCGCTGCGCGACGCCAAGCGGGCAGAGTGATTCAGGACTACGGATTCTTTGTTTTCTTTGTCTGATATGGTGGAATTCTATTATTTGCTATATTGTAATTATATACCGCAAACCTTAAAAACGCTTCCTCATTATCCATCATTGACGGCCAAAGGGGCTTGGTGCTACCGGTACCCATTTCGAACACCGCAGTCAAGCAAGCCTCCGTTCCGCTAAGTACTGTACTTTGTACGGGAACTGCGGAAAGCTGTCACCTTTTTTCATGGTTCTCTTCAGTTTCTCTCTTATGGAGAGTGTTATGCGATCAGACCAACATCTGCCATCCAGGCGTCTGTTGATATCCATCCACGACGTCACGCCGAAGTACGCTGCCGAGACAGAGCAGCTGATACGCCTGCTCCAGGACCGAGGCATCAACCGTTTCTCCCTTCTCGTCACCCCGGATTGGCTCGGCAAGTGGCCGCTCAAGAAGTCGCCCGCATTCCTCAAGCTCCTCCAATCATGCGAGAAGAAAGGTGCGGAGCTCGTGCTCCACGGCCTCGACCATCAGGAACCGCGATCCGTCTTGGCGAGCCCTTCCGAGAAACGCCGCCGTCTCAAGAATGCTCTCGATCTGTTTGTTGACGCCTTCGGCCACCCTCCGGTCGGCTATGTCCCGCCGGTGTGGATGATGGACACCGTGATGGGTAGATTGCTGAGGGAATCCGGCATGCAATACACCGAGAATCATTGGGGCTTCTACTGCTTCGACGGCCGGACCTATCGCGGGTTTCCTATCGGCATGGAGAGCGCATCGAACGAGGCGCTTTTCCCCTACGACCGCCTCAGTCCGCTCTTTTCGCGTTGGTTCTCCAAATTCTACGCAAGACTCAAGTGGAATCGTCCTGGCGTCGTCCGCTACGCGTTGCATCCCCGCGAGATACATAACGGGAACCTCGAGGCGACGTCCTCCCTTCTCGACGGCTTCCTTAAGCGCGGCTGGGAACCGGTATGCTATAACTGTTTCATTTGACGAATTCGACATCTTCCATTTCTTCAAATTCTTTGTCGCCGGTGAGGAATGGGACTTGCATGTTTCTTGCGATAACATATCCGATGCAGTCGATATAGGAAAGCTTTTTTTTTCGCTGATTGAACCTGAACAAACTAGCCTCTTTGAATGTCTCATCGTTGATGTCGATGCAGAAAGGCACGAACTGATCGTAGTGTTTATCAGCTCGTCTCTTGCCACCGATCCGAAGCAGACTCTGATGCATCTCGAGAATCTGGAGCCTGGTTGTGATCATCCTGCAATCCTTGATGAACTTAAAATATTCTGGATTTCCGTCTAATATTTCCAATAGGGCGTATGTATCATAGAAATAGGTCTTGGCAGTCACTCAATCCCATCCTTTTCTCGCTTCATCCTTGAGTTCCTGAGAAGACACGCCGAGTTTGCAGGACCCGAAGATTTCAGAGAAATCCACGATAGGCGCGATCTCAATCCAGAGTTTTTGATTCTTCTTCAAGCCTTTCTCCTCCACGAATGATTTGGGGAGCACGATGCCCAATGATGAGCCCCATTTTCTCACGACCGCTTCGATTGCCATTGCTTCACCAGTTAATTATTTTCAAATTATATTAAATATAATTATCTTTTTATATCTTTTGGTACAGCAATGGAAAAAAGAAAAGAATAAACAAAACAAGCCCTATCATTTCTCTGCCGGTTCCTCTTCGGTCTCGTCGCCAGGCTCGCTCTCCATGACGACCTTATAGTATTCCACCGGCTTGATGTCGGTGATCATGGTCTTATGCACCATGTATTTGCCGTCCTTGCTCTTCTGGATGCGCGTCTCCACGATAGGCATCTTGCGGAGCTGGTCTTCTTTCTTGTCGCTTAGTCCCATTGTCATACCTCCGATTACGATGGGTTTTTGAATCGACGGCAAGGATTAATGTCTATTCCTCCGTTTCCCGGAAGTGTTCTGGCGGGTATGTCTTTTCGGATGGTTATGCAGAAATCGTCCGTCTATTCGACGCTGAGGCGGAATCTCTCCGCTACAATTTTACGGTGATGCGTTTTTCCTTGGTGTCGAATTCGACGATATTCTCATGGCCTTTGAGCCGTTCCTTGATCTCGACGAGCGATAGTTTCTTCCTGGCCTTCTTGATCTCCTGGAGATATCCTTCGAGCTCCTTGTAGCGTTCGTAGATGAGATTGCCGATGGCCTCGTTCTCCTCAGCCCCGTCAAGCATCGTCTTGACGGTCTCCTCCTGCTGGTGGATGATACGGCGGAGCTCCTCGACCTTGGCGTTGCGTTTCTTCTCCACCCCTTCGGTCTGGGTCGTTCTGACCTCTTTGCCTATCACCTCTTCGAGCGCGGCAGAGAAGCTCTCAGCCTTCTCCGTCTCGTGCGGCAGGCTCTCGAACGGGAAAGGCAAGGCGTCCTTGAGGGTGTCGTCTTCCCTGGTCACGAGCGGTGATAGCTTCTGGTCGAGCGCATGCTTGAGCGCGTGCCAGATGCGCTTGGTCTCGCCGGCGTCAGGAGTATTCTTGGCCTTGTCCACCTTTGCGCGCGCCAAAACCTCTTCGGCGTACAATCCTCCCATGCCGATCTCGATCGCCAGCGTCTTGACCACTGAGTCTCGTTCGGAGTTCTCCAGAGCGGCGATGAATCCTTTCTCATCCATGGCCGACAGGTCGTTCTTGAGGTCGGGTAGCTTGTATTCCGTCCCGCCGCGTAGCGTCCTTCCACCCCATCGTTTGGGTGAGAGCAGCGAGATGATCTTATCATTGTCGTCGCATAGCACGACATTGCCTGGTGGGAGAAGCTCGATGTAGAGATGATACTTGTTCTCCTTGGTCTCGAACTCCAATTTGATGATACGTTCGAAACCGAGCTGGGTGACCTTCCTGACCCTGCCGCCGGAGAGGCTCTTCCGTAGTTTCATGCAGAACTGGGGTGGATTCTCCTCGCTCTCGTATCGTTGAGCAGAGAGGAAAAGCATAGACGGCAGCCGTACAGAGAGTATCTGCTTTCCCTTGCCTGTGACATGTATGGCGAAGTAGAATACGTCTTTGCCTATCTGGTAGATCTTCTGGACCTTGCCGTTCTCGAGCACTTTGAGCTCAGAGAGCAGGCAATGGATGTCGAATGATGAAAGCTGGCGCATAGGAAGAATAAAGATGGACTCATATTTAAATGTGTCAGCAGAATCATTCTTTTCTCACCGCACCGAGCAGATGGACGGTGTGGCCCATCTTCATTCCATATTCGTTCAGGATGAGCGCGTCGTTTGCACTGACTTTCTGTCTCCTGATGAGGTTCTTGAGCTCCTGTCCATATTCTCCTGTGATGGGCAATCGGACGCCTGCTTTTTCGATAAGCGTATGCACCTTATCGACCGGATAGTATTCGAACTCCGTACCGGTCGTCCTTTCCCATGCTGCGTATCCTCCTGCGGTCTCTTCGAATTCTGTCTGCTCCTTGAATGATGTGCTCAGCTCTTCCATCCGATACCCGGTCACATTGAAGAGGTTCACCATTTGTTCCCATGGCATGCGTCCTCCGAGATTGAGCATGGTCATCCTTCCGGGCTCGAGGACCTTTTTCATGGATTCCAGATAGACGTATTGGAATGCGAGGAGGTATCTGCAGCAATCGATGTTGACAGGTGAAGTGAGACGATCCCATCTCTGGAAGGTCGAACCTGCGATCCCCATCGATGTGTCCACATCATGGTCGGGCAGATGGGGGATGTTTGCGTACGCGACGTCGGTGGTGATACCTCTCCTGATGAGCGGTTCCGCATCATATCCTGCTTCGTGGATGATTCTGACATTGTTGTCCCGAATGTTCATGAATACGTTCTTCGAAGCCGGTTCAGAAAGACGTTCATCTCCGTCTGTGATCACGATTGTCTCAGGGGATATGCCTGCTTCTTTCGCGAGGTGATAGAGGATGATGCCGTCGAGGCCATTGCTCGAGCCGGTGCATGTGATGGTCTTGACAGGCAAGCCTCGTTCTCTGTAGAGCCGGAACATCTCTCGGAAGCCAGGTATTGCGTGATCGAGCCAGTTGAGTTCCAGCTTCTCCTTCACAGGATACATATGGTCGGTGAGGGTCAGCACGATGGGGTATTCGGTCTTGATGTCGTGTTTCTCGAAGAGGGATGTGATGTCTTGCCGTCCAGTCATGATTCACGTAGAAGAGGTGAAAGAATATTGAATTTTACCCAGATATATCTGAGTCACATAATCGTCTTTTTGGCGACCGTATGTATGAGTTTGTTCTCTGCCTTGAGGAGGTGCTCGCCGACCGTCGCGGTGCTCAATCCCAAAGCTTTGGCCATCTCCTCGATCGTCGTCTTGCGGGGCGATTCGAAATATCCTTGGTCGAAAGCGTAGGAGAACACTTTCTTCTGTTGCTTGGAAAGGAGGGTGTGGGCGAAATCGACTTTCCCAATGAATAGGACCTTGAGTTCTCCCATTGATGCGAGTCTCTTTCTCATCGGCTCGATATTCTTCCGATCAAGCACACCGACATGCCAATACTCATATCCTCCGACTACGGTGTGGAGGTCGATGAAGAATCCATGATATTCCTGGATGACATTCTGCACATATCCTGTCTGGTAGAGGACGACGAGGAGAAGAAGGGTATCGCTGGATCGCTCGATCTCTTTGACCATCTTGTAGGTCTTGGTCTTCTTGAGATAATCGACGATCCCGCAAAAACTTTCTAGGTTGCCAGAGATGTAGTACAGGTATTGTTTCTCCTTCGGATTCTTCGACTGGATATCGATGACGGTTATGTGATGTTGGGGGAACTTAAGAGACAGACCTGTCTCAGAGCAGTCCTTGTGTCGAACCTTGAAGCTGAACTTGAACATGCATCTCTAGAAGACAATTTACATATTTAAACCCTTCACTTCTTCGTCACTTAAAGCGATGGATTCTTCAGCCCGTCCACGAACTCCTTGATACGCGCAAGCCCTGTCGAGATATCCTCCTCAGAGGACGCGTAGCTGATGCGGACATGCCCTTCGCGGCCGAAGGCAGAGCCCGGCACCACCGCCACCCGCCCGACCTCGAGCAATCTCTCGCAGAAAGCCACCGAATCAGGCATCTCAGAGAACAGCAGTTCAGAGATATCAGGGAACACATAGAATGCCCCCTGCGGATTCGGACATTTGATCCCGGGAATCGCGTTGAGCCCTTTGACGATCAGATCGCGGCGCTTCATGAAAGCCTTTTTCATCACGACGACGGTCTCTTGCTGCCCGTTCAGCGCTTCCGCCGCCGCCTTCTGGGCGATGGAGCAGGGATTCGAGGTCTGATGGCTCTGCAATGCGGCTATGCCTTTGATGATCTCTTCGGGTGCAGCCACATAGCCGATGCGCCACCCGGTCATGGAATATGTCTTCGAGACCGCGTTGACGATGATAGTGCGCTCCTTTACCGTCTCATTGAGCGAGGCGGGGCTCGTGGGGGATATCCCATCATACGAGAAATGCTCATACACCTCATCCGATACCATCCATATATTGTGGGCGGCGCAGAGCTCAGCGATCTGTTCGATGACTGCCTTTCCTATCACCGCGCCCGACGGATTCGACGGGCTGTTGAGGATGACGGCCTTGGTCTGGGGGGAGATGGCGACCCGGAAGCGTTCGAGCGGGATACGGAACGACTCGTCGGTCTCCATGATGATAGGATGGCCGCCGGCCAGCTTGATCTGTTCGATGTAGGAGACCCAGTACGGCTCGAAGACGATGACTTCGTCGCCGGGTTCGAGTATGGTCTGGAAGACATTGTAGAGCGCATGTTTGCCCCCGCAGCATATGGCGATCTGGGACGGCGTATAGGATAGCCCGTTCTCGCGCTTGAGCTTGTCGGCCACCGCCTTCTTGAGCTCAGGCGTGCCTGCGGCGGGTGTGTAGCGGGTGAAATCCTGCTCGATTGCCCTAGTGGCCGCGAGCTTGACATTATCGGGTGTCGGGAAGTCAGGTTCGCCCGCACCGAGCGCGATGACGTCCTGGCCTTCCGCGATCATCTGCTTGGCCTTGGCCGTGATGGTCATGGTCTGGCTTGGTTTGATAGAGGCGACACGGTGTGATATCATGGTAGCATGGCGGGAAGCAGAAGGGTATTTATGCGTTGCGGCGCGGCAGGTCATCGGGTTTCATCTGTCTGGAGATTGTCGGTGATGGTCCATCTCAGTCTATTGAATCGTGTTGAGCTCTTGAAACTTTTTGGACGAGGTCTTGGTAGGCGGATCGGATATTCTTTTTCGAGCCGTCCGTCTCTCATCACGATCACCCTGTCAGCGAGATAGATGGCCTCTTCGATGGAATGGGTGACGAGGATGGTGGTGATGTCTTCCGATTCCCATATGGTCTGGAGCCAGTCCTGCATCTGTTCCCTTGTCCGATGGTCGAGTGAGCCGTACGGCTCGTCCATGAGGAGAAGCTGGGGTTTTGCCGCAAGCGATCTTGCCAATGCCACTCGCTGTTGTTGTCCGCCTGAGAGCATATGGGGATAATGCTTCCGTTTCTTCTCGAGATGGATTTTCCTGAGGTATCGATCGATCTCCCTTTTCTCATGCAAGCAGAAACCGATGTTGCTCTCCACCCTCATCCAAGGGAATACGGCATATTGCTGGAATATCATACCTACATTCTCTGGACGTCGGATGATGCCTTGGTATGGCACGAAGCCGGCTATCGCATTGAGGAGTGTGGTCTTGCCGACTCCGGATACCCCCACGATCGCGATGAATTCACCGCGAAGGACCGTCAGATCCACAGCTCTGATGATCACATCTTGATCGAACCTTACGGTCAAGCCTTCGATTCTGAGCATCAGGTCGTTTTCCTTATCCATGGGAACAATTTCCTCGTTACGAACATGAACAGACCATCACTGGTCGCTCCAAGCAATCCAAGAATCATCAGGCCGACAATCATGCGATCGATACGGTAAGCGAGATGTGCGATTGAGATGATATATCCGACGCCCCTTGAGGCTCCGGCCAGTTCGGAGACGAACACCATGATGTATGCTATGGCGATGCCGTTTCGCACACCTGCGATGATGAATGGCAATGTGCCTGGAAGGATGACGTAAGCCCACCGTTTCCATGCCTTTTTCGTGAGAAGCCGCGCTGCATGGAGATATTGGCTTGGGATCTGACGACTTCCTTGATGGGTGTTGACCCATACCGGGAAAAAGACACCGAAAGATATGGCGAACACCTTTGCGGTGTCCCCTATCCCTAACCAGACGATGACAAGAGGTATGATCGCCACCGGCGGAAATGATCTGATGATGTGGATGATGGGTGCCACCATCGCTCTAGCAATTGTGTTCCTGCCGGTGAACAGCCCCATCAAAATGCCGATTGCTGTCCCGACACAGAGGCCGAGGATAGCTCGCCAGATGCTCGCACCTATATGGGTGAGCAGGGAACCAGACATCGCCAGTTCCCTGAATGCCAGGATGATCTGGGATGGTGGAGGGAACAGAGATGCATTGACGAGACCTCCGCGTGAGATGGATTCCCAAATCCCGATCACGAGCAAGATGGCTGCTGTTGTCTGGAATCCACTTCTCAACCACGTTCTCATCGGCGTACTCTGCACCTTATATCGTGACAGCATGAGGGGCGACATTGCTCAATGACGCGGTCCAGATATACTCCGAGAAATCGGGAGCCGCAGATCCGGTCGCCACTTTTCCAGTCTCGATCGCCCATTTTGCCTCAGCCTCAAGATATTCCATCAGACGCGGATTGAGAGCCGGGCGAAAGACGAAGTTATCCCACATGCTGTCTACAGTCCTCTTGTCAAGATTTGTGTGGCGCATGAGCACGGCCTTGGCTTCTTCGGGATTAGTCTCGATGTATGCTCCTGCGGCCACAAGCGCTCTCATTAACGCCTCAGCTTTCTCCGGATGTTGTTGGACCCATTCTCTGTGGGCGTTGAGGACGAACAGTTCCGAATACAGGTCTTCGTCGATGAATGTGATGCCCGCATCGCCGAGTTTCTGTTCAGAGAACGTCGCGAAGGGCTCGAAGATGGCGACGGCATCCACACTGCCGCTTGCCAGTGCGGCAGGCATGTCCTCGGGTTTCTGGCTGATGATCTCCACATCTTCGATTCCGTGTTTCTTGAGGAACTCGGATGTGTAGAATTCAGGTCCTCCTCCAAAAGAGGTCGCAAGCTTCCTCTTCTTGGCCATGAAGTATTCTTTTGGTTCATTGAGGTCTCCATCGGATCTCGCGACGATACGGACCTCGCCGACCGTTCGTTCGACAAGTTGGCTTATTACGACGAACTCATTGCCCGCCATTGATGAGTACATGACGGGCACTTCTCCGCTGGCTGCGAGGTCAAGAGAGCCCGCAAGGAACGCTTGCATGGCGAATTTGCCTGCAGTGAAGCCAACCACCTCGACATTGAGGTGCTGCTGGTCGAAGAATCCTTGGTCGTCTGCCACGAGCAACAATGTCGCAGCGGGTCCGAGACCGGTGCCGATCGTTAGTTTTTCTGATGCGACGACCTCACCGGTCGGTTCTGACGTACACCCAACGATCAGGATGCAGAATGTTATCGTTAGAGCAATTGATGCTGTTGATGCTGTTTTTTTCATTGGAGTTCACCATCCATAAACGGATGAGATGGGAGAACGAGATGCGCGTTATTAATTTTAGGAGTCCAACTATTGGACGACTTTCCCAACCTTTATATTCCTGATCCGATTACCCGTGTCCATGGATGTGACCATCCTTGAGCGCATAGGACTATCAAAGGCCGAGATCAAGGTATATCTCACGCTCTTCGAATTGGGATCAGTCTCCTCAGGACCGATCGTCCAGGAGACCGGGATGAGGAAATCGACTGTGTACGAGAGTATCCGACGTCTTTCCGAGAAGGGTCTGGTCTCATACGTCATCAAGCAGGGCAAGAAGCATTTTGATGCGCAGGATCCTGAGAAAATCGTGGATTTCATCCACCAGCAGAAACGTCAGCTTGATGAGGTTGAACGCGACGCGCACACATTCATCCAGGAGATCAAACAAGGATTCGGTGTGCTCAAGCCCAAGGCCGAAGCCCATGTCCTCGAAGGCATCGAGGGATTCAAGACGATGCGTCGGGATGTGCTACGGCATGCGAAAGGCGAGCTGCTCCTCATCGGTGCGATAGCGCGCGAGATTGAGGTCATGCCGGGATTCTTCGAGGATTGGAACCGGCAGAGGCAAAAAAGGGGGATTGTCCAGCGGATACTCCATAAAGAGAGTGTGCGGAGTAGATACAAGGAGCAACGTTCATACATATATTCCGTCTTGGAGACCCGATTCCTCCCTGAAGAGATCGAGAATCCTGCTGTCATCAACATTTATGGCGATCGCGTGGTCAATGTGCTATGGAAAAAGAGTATGCCTATCTGCTTTCTCCTCATCAACAAGGAGATCGCAGACTCGTACCGTAAATATTTCCAGTATCTCTGGAAGATATCAACCAACTGATTTCCGCGCAGGATACTTCTCCGCGTTCTTCTTCAGCTTGCTTTCGACCGAATCCGAGATGTCGATGCCGTATTTCTCGGCCAGCCGGAACAGGAAGATGACGATGTCGGCCATCTCGTCAGAGACCTCTTCCCTGCTCTTGTCTTCTGAAAGGATCTCGACAGCCTCGTCCGTGCTCTTGAAGCGGAAATGCTCCAGCAGCTCGGCGGCCTCGGTGATGACGCCTATGGCCAGATCCTTGGCATTGTGGTATTGGTCCCAGTCTCGCTCATCGCAGAATTCCTTGATCTTCTCTTTGACCGATCCGATCGTCGCAGAGTCGTCCATGTTCTTCACCCCTCCATCTTGGGCAGCAGCAGCCAGGCGACGGCCGCGCACAATGCGGTGAATGCCCAGAACACACCCGGCGGTATAACGGTGAATATGAACAGCAGGAAGTTTGCCACCATAATGACAAGGAACACTATTCCCACAATCTTTTTTGGATTCAACTTCTTGCCAGTCATTTTTTATCAGTCATTTGACAGTCACCGATTTGGCCAGGTTGCGCGGTTTGTCTATTGGCAATCCATTCTCCTTGGCGATATAGTAGCTCAGCAGATGGCCTATTATGCAGGCATAGATGGAGAACTCTGCCTCGTCGGACTCTGGCACCACGAAATCTGCCCCCATATCATCCACATTTGAGATCACCAGGGTCCTCGCCCCTCTTGCCGCGACTTCTTGGGTATTCGACGCCATGTCAGCATTGTGGTTAGGGATGAGCGAGATCACAGGAGTCCCTTCTTCGATGAGCGCGATGGTGCCGTGCTTGAGCTCGCCGCCCATCATGCCCTCGGCATGGATATAGCTGATCTCCTTGAGCTTGAGCGCGATTTCGCGTGCGATCGGATAGCTCATGCCGCGTCCGAGCACGAAGATATCCCTCTTATCTTTGAGCGACGTCGACAGTTCCATGACCTTCTTCTCCTGCCCCTCGATAGTGGCCTTGATCTTGTCTGGGATGCCGTCCAGGTACACATCATATCCCAAGGTCTTGGCCAGCGCGAGCATGGTGATGATCTGGTTGGTGAATGTCTTGGTCGCGGCGACGCATATCTCTTGGCCGGCAAGGGTCTCGATCGAGAGGTCACATAGCCGCTGGATGGTAGAGAAAGGCACATTGACCACTGAGGCCATCTTGCACCCCTTCTTCTTGGTGTCCTTGAGCACGGTCACGACATCCATGGTCTCACCGCTCTGCGACACTGCGACCACCAGGGTATCTTTGTCCACAAGCTGAAAGTTCTCGAATTCGGACGCGATGACGGTATGCGCCTCGATGCCTAATCGCGAGAGCAGGTACACTCCGATCAGGCTGGCATGATAAGAGGTGCCCGATGCGACGAAGACCACGCGTCTCGCCTCTTTGGCCATGCTGGCCAGTCTCTCCAGTTTGTCCTTCTGCAACGTCGATAGGCTCTGGATGAGACGGCGCGACGCGGTCGGCTGCTCATGGACCTCCTTGATCATGAAATGCGGGAAATCTCCCTTGGTCTCCTCGTCCTGCGCCCATTCGAATACCTGAGGCTCCTTCTCCACCGCTTCACCTGAGGCATCGAAGAAGGCATAAGAGTCCGGTCCGATGATGGCATACTCATCATCAGAGAAGAAGACCGCCTTGTCCGTGACATGGGAGAACGCGTAGACGTCAGAGCCCAGCATCATGATGCCTTCGCCCACACCCAATACGAGAGGGGAGTCACGCTTGAGGGTATAGATGCGGTCGTCGCCCTTCCTGACGAGCAGGATGGCGAATGTCCCTTCCGCCTCTTTGATGAAAGCCTGTATCGCTGATTTCATGTCCATCCCTGAAGCCAGGCAGCGGTCGAAGAAATGAGGGACGACTTCAGAATCGGTCTGGCTCTTGAACACGCATCCCTCTGACTCGAGGCGTTTGCGCATGGCCTTATGGTTCTCGATGATGCCATTGTGAACCGCGAAGATGGTGCCCTCTGCATTGGCATGGGGGTGAGCATTGGTCTTGGTCACGCCACCATGGGTGGCCCATCTGGTATGCGCGATGGCGGCTTTTGCCTTGACGTCCTTTCCCTTTGGTAGCAAAGCGGAGATCTCGCCGACCTCTTTTTCAAGTCCGCCGCCTGATGTGGCGAATCCTGATGAGTCATACCCTCTATACTCGAGCCGTTTCAGCGCTGAGAGCAGTCTCTCGGTCACGTCGAATTCCTGTTCGCTTGTGATGCCTACGATACCACACATGATTGTTCACCTGATGTCTTCCTTGACGATGTCTCCCGGTTTGGTCCAGCCATGCGCATGGATCTTCCTGCCAGGATAGATGGATGTGTTGATGCCGGTATGCACGTCCGGTCCGATGATCGCTCCAAGCTTTCGTCGTCCGGTGTCTATCATCTTCCCTTTGACCATCGACCGTACATTGGCGTTGTTGTGCTTGAGGTTCGCCGTGATGGTCCCCGCACCCAGGTTCGAACCTGGTCCGATGACCGAATCCCCGACATAGGAGAGGTGGCCGACCGAGACGTCCTGCATAAGGACGCTGTTCTTGACCTCCACCGCATTGCCTACCTTGCAGCCGTCCCCGATGGAGGTATTGCCTCGAACGAAGCAGTTCGGACCGATGGTACAATCATTTCCGATGATGACCGGACCTACGATATAGGTGCCGCTGCGGATTACGGTCCCTTTACCGACCGACACATTGCCTTTCAGCACCGCACCTCTCTCGATGATGCCCTGTCGCTTCGGTGTCTTCAGTCCCTTCAGCAATTCCTCATTGGCGGTCAGCACATCCCAGGGATGCCCGATAGGAAAGAAACCGCTGGCCTTGACCACGTGGATGCTCCCCTTCTGGCGGTAGAGCTCGATGAGCTGAGGTATCTCGAGCTCTCCTCGGACACTGGATTCAGCCTTGCGAAGATATGATAGGAATCCTTTCTCGAACCGGTAGACTCCGGCGTTGATGAGATTTGTGCGAGGCGATGTTGGTTTCTCCTCCATCCCCTGAAGCACACCGCGCTGCTCTTCGATGACGCCGAACTGCTCTGGGGTCTCTGAGGAGAATGCCAATATCGCGTTCTTCTTGGCTGCGACGGCCTTGACATCCTTTCCGAAGATGATGTTGTCTCCGTAAGCCATAAGGATGCTCTTATCCATCTTCTTCGTGGCGACATCGAGCGCATGGGCCGTCCCGAGCTGCTGGTTCTGCTCGACGAAACGGATCCGTTTGCTCCGGACCATGGTTCCGAACCTGCGATGGGTCTTGAGATGCTCCTTGATCATGTCAGACTTGAAGCCGACCACGATGACCGTCTCGCCGACGCTCGGCAACATCGCTTCGAGGATATGGTCGATGATGGGCTTTCCCGCGACGGGCAGTAGCGGCTTTGGCATCTCGTCGGTCAATGGCCGTGTCCTGGTAGACGACCCCGCGGCGAGGATGATGCCAGCCGGCACATCCAGTTTCTTCGACGTGACCTTCTTTTTAGTGCTCATGATCATTCACCCCCATGATCGCGGCAAGGAATTCCTTCGACACTTTGCCGTTCGTGCAGACGATATCTTTGCAGTCAGTGGTCCACGGCGCGCCCGACTCGGTGAGCGCTTCACCTCCTGCCTCCCTGACGATGATGGTGGCCGCGGCCACATCCCATGCGTTGATGATCGGGAAATGAGAGACCTCTGCTCTGCCTCTGGCGACCTGACAACCGTCCAATGCCGCGGCACCGAAGCACTTTATTGACAGCACTCTCTCGATGAGTATGCCGTAATTCCTGATGAGCGTGTCACGGTGTTTCTTCCGATCGCTGGGCAGTCCGTTGATGAGGAATGATGAGCTGAGTTCAGCGGTGTCGCTGACCTTGATCGGTTCGCCGTTGCATGTGGCGCCGCATCCCTTCGCAGCAGAGAACATCTCTTGGCTGATCGGATTGAACACCGCACCGGCCACAGGTTCGCCATGTTCGGCGACTCCGACAGAGATGCAGAAGTACGGGAATCCCTTGGAGAAATTAGCGGTCCCGTCGATGGGATCGATGAACCAGGAGTACGGTGAATCCCGGACCAGGTCCGAACCTTCCTCTCCCTTGAGAGTGTGATCTGGAAACGTTCTCTCCAGGTACGCGCGGATCGCCAGTTCGGACTCCTGGTCCGCTTTGGTGACGATGTCGAACCGGTTGGACTTGAAATCGTGCGAAGGCAGCTTCTTGAAATGCTTGAGCGCCACCTCTGCGCCAATCCTCGCTGCCTCTTCTGCGGCCTGCCGGAATCGTTGGGCCTGTTCGGGTGTTGTCTTGCTCATGGTGTTCAGCCCTCTGCGTCCTTGATCGCGTTTTTTGTCTTGGTCAACCATTCATCCAACCGTCCTTTTGCCACATCGGCTTCCTTCGCCTCTGCGTTGACTCGGATATAGGGTTCGGTGCCGGATGGCCGCACTAGGATTGCGGCAGTACCATAGTCCACACGGATACCATCGACCTCATTGATCTCCGCATCTTCGGGGACTCTGTTCTTGAGCGCATCCATGACTGTGTCTTTGTGCGCATTGGGGCAGGCGAGCTTCTCACGTCTCATGGGGAAATGTGGGATATCAGAGAGCACGGCCGACAGCGGGCGCCGCTCTTCCGCCAAGAACTGTAGCGTCTTGGCCGCGGCGTATATCCCGTCTGGCCACAGCCCGAATTCTGGGAAGATGAAGCTGCCTGACGGCTCTCCACCAAAAGCGGCATCGATGCCTTTGCAGGCCTGGGCCACAAAGACGTCGCCGACCTTGGTGCGGACGATCTTGGCATCAGGCAGAGCGGCGTCGATGGTCATGGACGCGTCCACGGTAGTGACTATCGTCTTCTTTCCGCTCTCCTCCATCATGTGCCTCGAGAGGAATGTGAGAAAGCGGTCGAAATCCACCACAGCCCCTTTGTCATCGATGGGAATCATACGGTCTGCGTCCCCGTCGTGACATATGCCTATGGCCACGCCTTTCTCTTTACATATCCTGGCCGTCTCAGCGAGATTGGACGTATTGGGCTCGAGCCCTCTGTTGGGGAACCGGCCGTCGGGCGCATCGTTGATCGAGGTGATGGTCTGACCGAGGCCTTTGAGCAGTTTGGATGTGACTCCGCTTGCCGCGCCATTCCCTGGATCGACCAGTACTTTCAGAGTCGAGGGGATCTGCACATGCGACAAGATGTCGGCGAGATAAAGTGTGAGCGGATATGCCTGCGTCAAGGTCCCTTCATCGTTGTCTGTTGTCCTGAACTCCTTGCTCTCAAGCAGCGCTTCGACCTCCTGCTCTCGGTCGCGGGTGAATGCGAGACCTTGATGGCCCCAGAGCTTGAATCCATTGTACTGCGGCGGATTGTGGGATGCGGTGATCATGACGCCGACATTGGTCTCGGGCGCGTCGCTCGATGCCGCGAGCCCGCGGATGCCGTGGCAGAGTACAGGTGTGCCGATCATGCCTGCGTCATGGACATCGATGCCGGCCTTCTGAAGCGATGGCACGAGCGCTTTCTTGAGGCTGGGGCCGCTGATGCGAGGGTCCATACCGACCATGGTTGCACGAGCGCCTATGCTGGCGACCGCTTTGCCGATGTCCTCGGCGAGCCCTTCAGTTACCTCGCTGCCGTACACACCCCTGATTCCGCTCGTCGAGAATACTGCTGTCATGCAAACACCTGGGATGCATCAACGTTGGGTCGATGTTATAAAAAGATTTCTCATAAAAACATTGAGGGGTGATGGGTGAGTGTGAGAAAAACAGAGATTTTTCCCTTTATTTAGCTAAAACTCAAGAAAATTGGTTTATTTATCCGTTAAACCTTTTTTTTTTACCTCGTTTCTGTCTGACAGTACGAATTGATCCTGAAATCATTTCTATTTTTTTCAAAACATTTCTATTTTTTTCAGAATAATTAGAAATATTTTTAAGGATGTATGTCTTCCCGGTCTTCATGGAGGGGCTAGTGGTTGTCCGTGAGGACACGCTCACAGCAGAGAGAGCTGAGATAGTCGACACACCCGACAAGCTCCGTCTCGCCCTCCATCCGCAACGGATCGAGATATTGAAAGCCCTCGGTAAGAAGCCGATGTATGTAGCGGACCTGATCAAGAGGACAGGGGTGTCGGAGCAAAAGACGTATTACCATCTCGGCAAGCTCGTCGAAACCGGGCTCCTGGATATCGTCGAGACCCGACAGGTCAGAGGGGCTTTAGCCAAGAAATACGCCCCGAAAGCACTGAACCTATGCCTTCTGCTTGACCGCAAACGGACGCCTGCGAGCGAGCTGTTGGGATTGAGCAGTGCATCCCCGGAGAAGTCCATTTTCTCAGACCTTGCGGCTCAGGACCCGTCCAATATTAAGATCGTCGTCGGGACACCGGACCCTCATGGTCCCTACAAGGCCAGGTCGAGGGATGGTCATTACGGAATCGAATTGGCCTTCCATATGGGCAATATCATGCCCATGCCACCCACCTTCTCGGTCGTCCAGGACGTCGACCAGGCGAGCTCGAAAGGCAACCTCATCATCGTCGGCGGGCCGGTGACCAACCTGGTCTATGCACGGTTCAATCCTCACTTCAAGGTCAAATTCACTAAAATGAGGCCATTTGAGATCTTCTCGGAGCTCTCAGGCAAGAGTTACGCTGATGATAACATCGGTTGCATCTGTCGGATTCCTCATCCCGAAGAGCCGGGCCGAAGC
The DNA here is from genome assembly GCA_043817075.1 of archaeon. GTDB lineage: Archaea > Nanobdellota > Nanobdellia > Woesearchaeales > JAADFO01 > CAYVGP01. The sequence continues at coordinate 147,690 of JBDRHG010000004.1, forward strand.
GTCATCGCGTTCGCAGGTATCTCTCTGGAGGGTACCAGGGCGGCTGTCCTGGCTCTCACACGACATCAGAAGCAGGTCTTGGGGGATTTCAAGGGCCAAGAGGAGTGGTACCGTGTCGTCGAGGGATTCGACCTGGACGGCGATGGGAAGATAGATTCTGTCGAGGTGCTGGAATGATCACTCACTTTCCAGCATCTGTTTATATATAACGGCTGTCCGCAAAGGTCCTGGCCGGAGGAGGGGGCACTCATGTTGAGCATTATGAAGAAAGGCATACTGAAAGATTTGGAACGCAGGCTCTATGGTGCGTTCTCCAAAGTCAACACCGACATCTCACATATGCAGAAATGGATAGATCATCTGTACGACAAACAGACCCATATAGAGAGGTCCCATGCGAGCCAGGTCACGCTCACCAAGAAGGATATCTCGACCGTCAACCAATGGCTCAATTATCTCCATTCTCATAACGACGATGTCAACAGGCATCTCCATGCCCTGACCAGCTATATCCATGAACAGTCTGTGGGCACCAAGGCTCTCCTGCAACGCATCGAGCGTCTGGAGGAAGAACACAAGCAGGTTGGCGTCGTGCTTCAGGACCTCAAGAAACGTGGTGAAGAACCGTCGCAGGTTCAGGTTCGGGGTTCAGTTCGGACTGAACCTGAAGTTCGGTTCGGAACCGAACCGAAATATTCAGGTAGTCGGTCCTTCGAAAGGGATGTCATGACCAAGATACGCCAGAACAAGAAGGTTTTCGTGTTCAACAAGATGCTTGACGCCCTGAAGAGTGGGCAGTTGACGACAAAAGAGCTGGAGAAAATCATCGTCGAGGAAAAGGGGTTCTGCGGCCGCACGACCTTCTATGCCTACTTGAAAGAGCTCCGCAACACCGGACAGGTAGGGGATTCGGGAAATGAGGCGAGATCCGTCCTGGTTCCGAAGGTCGTCTAAGGGATTTTCGGCAGTTCGGTTCGGACCTGGGTCCGAACTTGGTTCGGACTGAACCTGAACTGAACCGGAATATTCAGGTTATTTCGTAGAGATCAGGGCCTTTCTGACGGCTTTGAGAAGGGTCCGGTAGGCCTCCCTATCCAGGGGGCTGTTTGCGATGATGACTTTGTGGCCTCGTTCTTGGGCCTCGGTGAGACATATGTCAAAGATCTCCGCATCGAGGTTCTCGCGCACTTTCCTCGACGGATAACCTCTTTTTTCGAGGCGTCTCTTGATGGTGGGAAGCCTTGCCTTGACCGCGATGCAGGTAACGACGGAAGAGGGGTCCAGGAAGTGAGACATATGGGAGTCGACGACGGCTCCTGAGGCTCCCCCAGGGAGGAAACCTTGGGTGATCTTTCCGATCTTCGACTCGTCGACGACTGCGGTATCTCTCTGTTTATCCATCCGGAGATAGCGCTTATTCTCAAGAATTCTCGAGTTCAGGTCCAAATGGTGGAATCCTAGATCCTTTGCCAGCCGCTCGGAGAGCCTGGTCTTTCCCGCTCCCGGCGTGCCGGTCACTGCGATGATCTGCATCGGTTCTCAGGGCGGGAAAGTTCATTTAACTAGTTTGCGACGTATGAATTCCCAGAGAAGGAAGAGGAGGATGGCGAAGAGCGCCCCGAAGAGGAACCATGCGGCGATTGATATCTCAGGTGTGACAGTGATCGCTTCTGGCATCGGTGCGGCGCCTGATCCCATAGCCACCGCTTCCTCAACCACGTCCATTGATCTGGCAGCCATCATTGGGGCGGGAGCGATCGCCGCATCGATGGCTTTCGCCGCTCCAAGTGAGGACACACGGGACTGGAGGAGATGGATGACTGCTGCGGCGCCTGCCGAGATGAAGGCAATCGGAAAGAACGATTTGAGCATGTCTTTGACTTTGTCGATGCCGGTCGGCGCGATAACGATGAGCTTGTTGGCGAGACGATAATGGTTCACTTCCTTTCCCTTGGGAGAATAATGGTATTCGTCAGCCGAGACCAGCTTGCTCTTCACCAGCTGCGTCATATTGTAATGCACGGTCGACAGCGGGATGCTCAGCCCCTCCGCGATCTCGCTCTCGGTTGCCTCCTTCTTGATCAGGTAGTCCAGGATCTTCCTTGAAGTCTCATTGCTGATGACTTGGGCCAATTTCTTGGAATGGTCGTCCTTGAGCGATACCAAGAGAAATGCTTCTTCTCCCATGCATCTATGGAAGATGATGCGGTATTTAAACCTTGAGGAGACTGCGAAATAGGTCGCAGCTTAGGTCTTCCCTTGGCTCAACCTTTAAATACATCCCGTCCATGCTCTTTGCTATGGCGGCTCGTGCTTCCCGGGAGAAGAAGACCAAGAAGGCTTCGAAGAAAAAGTCTAAGGAGAAGGGGCAGAGATACGACAAGCTGCCCCATTTACATATATCCCAGCGCAAGCTCTTCTCCATCATCTTCTTCGGAACAGCGGGCCTCGTCGTGATCCTGACGCTCCTTTTCCTCTTAGGTATCAATGTGTCATTCTTCCTCCAAGATGAGCTTGTCCTCTTTGTCGATACGTCAACGTCCAGTTTGGCCGTCGATCACCGCGAACCGGTCGTGGTCAACGTATCGGTGAAGTTGGAGACCGCTCTTGGTTGCAGTTCCCGTTGCAACATCACTCTAGTAGGAGCAAGCGACCGCGACGTAGGTCCGGTCAAGACATTCATCATCAAGCCAGACGGTCACGTGGACCTGGAATATTCTCTGATGCCCCCACCATATGGATATGGGCAAGATATCTATCTTGTTCTGGCGCAGTGCGCCAACATCCCTACCGCGTTCTGCCCTACCGACAGCGAGCCGCATCGCGACACCGCGATGATCACCCTGAATTACCGGCTCTCTGATGCCGAACAGGCGGAGAAGGCAGCAGCATCCCCGCAGATAGAGGTACTCCTTATGGACATCGCCGATGCCGGGGTCCTGGTTCGGGAAGCGTCTATCCTACTGTCACATCTACCTGATTCTATCAGCGAGAAGGCGGATCTCATCAGACGCGCAGAGAGTGTCGACGGTGCGATGGTCGTGCTGAAGAACCAGCTCGATGAGAAGGTCGCACTCTGGGACCGGCAGGCCTACCTGGAACTCGGAGAGCGTTTCGGATGGTCCGGTCTCATCAGTTCAACCTATGATGTCTTGCTGGAGCTCGGGGCGATCAGCAACGAGGCGTTCGGATTGCTGGTGCTGCGTGATGAGCAGGCCGAGATGGTTTCGACGAGTCTCTTGCATAAGGATGTCCTCGCCAGGGCCATCGTGACCTTTGAGACCGAAGGGTTCGGTCACGCCTCCGAATTTGTCTCGCTCGACTCGGCGATCTCAGAGATTCTCGATGTCACCAAGATCATGCTTGATGGAAAGAACGCATCAGAATGGGCGCTTCATGACCGATTGCTTCCCGCGGCCGATCACTTGGTCAATTGGACAGACGCATGGACAGCCCGCGAGACCGATGGTCGCGCACGGTTGCTCTTGGCCCAAGCGTTGCTCTCAGAGCATCAAGGCAGCCAGTTCTCTCCATCGGTGCGGCTCTCCTGCCTTGCGGCCAAGAATATCAGTATCCAAGCTTACTCGCTCAATAGCGGTATCACGCCATTGGTCATCATCATGGGGAATGAGACCGTCGACAACGGGACTGTTGCCGGAGAGGTCTTGAAAGTCGAGAGCAGATTGCTCATGCAGGCGCATGATAAGGTCTTTGCCTATCTCAACAGCAGCACTCTTCCTGATCGAGCTGCTCTTCTCCGGTCGCTCGCTTCTCTTCCATATCCGTCACCTGAACCCCTCAATGATTCCTACGATCTCTCGCATGATCAGCTGATTCCCTATGCGCATATGCATATGGAGTTCTCAGACAATTTCCTTGCTGAGCACTGCTCTCCTGTCCCTGCCCCAATCGGCTTGTCGAACATCTATGATTTTCTCTCCTTCGATGATTCGGGCGTCGATTTCCTACATCCAGACCTATCTCTTCCGATGATCCAACCGCCTTTCCCTGAGTCCTTGACTGAACATGTATCCAGATGTTGCGTCTCAGGTCGATGCGAGCCCTGCTGCGAAGAGGATTGTGAATCGTCCGAGAATCCCATCCTCTTCATCCATGGCCATGCCTTCAATGAGCAGAACACGCCGGAGTTCTCTATGGGCGCATTCGCTGAGATCCAAGAGCTTCTCATGAGCGAGGGCCTGACCAATGCCGGCGTGCTGGACCTCTCTGACCAGAGCGCTCTCATCCCTGCCAATGATTGGGGACGCCATCCTGATCCTGTGACGGTCCGCGCGACATACTACTATATCCTGCAATATCCGATAGGGGGTTATGTGCTCACGGCCCAGAAATCCGAACGTATAGAGAACTATGCCATTCGGCTCAGGGAGCTCGTGCTGCTGCTCAAGGACCGTACCGGAAGGCCCAAGGTCAATATCGTCGCCCATTCCATGGGTGGATTGGTCGCGCGTGAATACTTGGCGATTTTTGGGGGGGCTGATATCGATAAGCTCATTCTGGTCAACACGCCGAATCACGGCGTCGCCGGAAAAGTGCGCCACCTCTGTGGTGTGCTCGGAAGTCCGAGAGAATGCGATGATATGACCCAAGGGAGCGTGTTCCTATCCAGGCTCGACAGCAGGCCTCTGCCGTCAGGCATCGAAGTCCATAATATCCGCAGCACCGGATGTAAGATGGATGAGGGAGCGATGGGTGATGGTATCGTCACTCTGGGCAATGCGTATCTCGGAGGTGCGATCGATTATGTCGTAGAAGGGATCTGCACTGATACGTTCAAAACGAATCTCCACACCGAAGCCCTTGATCCGCAGAGTTATCCGGCTATCTACGGGTTGATCCGCGATATCCTTCTCGAACCTGCCGATGGTCCAGCGATCGGAGAATAGGTCTCTAGATTCCTAGATCTGGCGCAGGTTCTCGGGGATCTTCTGCCAGTCCGCGAGGAACCGTCTCAATCCTACATCTGTCAGCGTGTGCCGGAACAGTTGTTGGAGGATATTGAACGGGACGGTCGCCACATGCGCTCCTGCCTTGGCCACTTCTTTGACTTGTATGGGAGAACGGATGGAGGCGGCCAGTATCTCTGTCTCGAATTCGTGGCGATCGAAGATCGTGACGATCTCCTCGATGAGATCCGTGCCGGTCTGGCCGATGTCGTCGAGGCGACCGATGAACGGGCTGACATAGGATGCGCCTGCTTTTGCGGCGAGCAGAGCCTGGTTGGCGGAGAAGACCAGCGTGACATTGGTGGATATCCCTTCTTCGGTGAGCTGGCTGACGGCAGCGATGCCGTCAGGTGTCATGGGAACCTTACATACCACATGCTCATGGATCGCCGCGAGGATCCGCGCTTCCCTGATGATGCCTTCCTTGTCCGACGCCACGGTCTCTGCCGAGACCGGGCCGCCGACGATCTCGCAGATCATCTTGATAAGGCTCTTGAAGTCCTTGCCGACCTTGGAGACAAGGGAGGGGTTGGTCGTGCAGCCGTCCAGGATGCCCCAGGACTTGGCCGTCTTGATCTGTTCGATATCAGCAGTGTCGATGAATAGTTGCATGGTCTTTGCACCTCGGTGTGTTCTATCCGTGGAAAAACGCTCCACCTATGAGCAGGATGCCGCCAAGACCCATCACATATGGGTATAGGGCGAGGACGAATGTCGGCAGGGAGAACGGGATCCACCCTGTGGCGCTCATCAGGGGAACGGCGAGCAGAATGGCCATGGCCAGCCCCACGAAGAGGGTGACGGTCTTGAGCATATGCTCTTCGACGAATCCGTCGATGATGAGGAAGATGAGTGCGGCGAGCACGATATATGTGGAGAATCCGCTCAGGAAACTCAGTGCCGTGATGCCGAACAGGGGCAGGACTGTCATGCCGGTGAGCAATAGCCCGAGGATCAGGCTTATCCAGGATCTGAATCCCATATCGATCATGATGTCATCACCTCTCTTGATGCGCAGGCCACGGTTGGACTATTTATAGTTTATGCGCCTACTTAGCGAGGTCCTTGACCTTCTTGATGATGTCGTCCGGTGATAGTCCCTGGTACGGGATATGTTCTGCTAGGCCTCCTTCGCCGAGGAGATGGGTGCCCATATGGGCGTACTTGCCGCAGAATCCTTGTCCCAGCAGCCAGGTGCCGAACCGTATGCCGAGCCCGGTCTTCTCGTTCTGCGTCTCGGTGACCAGCACGAAGGGGGCTTCGGACAGTCTCTTGAGCATGGCATCGTCTTTGACATTGAGCGTGGGCTTGTTGATGAGCCCGACGCCGATACCTTCCTTCTTGAGTCGTTCGACCGCGTCGAGGCTGCGGTACAGCATCTCGCCGTAGCTGACGATGTAGCCTGCCGTCCCTTCGCGGATGACCTCGTCCTTGCCAGGCTCGAATTCGTAATCTTTGCCGTACAAGGGTTGTCCTTTCTCATCCAGTATGAAGGGGACCGCCGACCGGGTGGAGAAGACGAAGCGCAGGCCAGAATCGTTGAAGATCCGTTCGACTGCGGCCTTCATCTGCCCGGCGTCGGCCGGGAAATAGAGCCTTGTCGTGTCCTTCTCCGGGATGCCGTCATCAGCGAAGAAGATATTGGTGCCGAAGTGGCAGGTGTTGTCCGTCATCTCATCGATGCCCACGTGGGAGAAATGCGCCATCACATTCGCCTGGTTGAGCCGTGCCATGGTGATCTCGGAGACGATCATCTCAAGGAATGCCGAGAAGGTACCGAAGATGCCTTGCTTTCCCGGTTCTGATCCGAAGCCTGCGGCGACCGAATAGTTACCACGTTCCATGATGCCGCCAGTGACGTACACTTCCGGATGGGCCTTGCGGATATGGTGCAGCCCGCAGCTCCCTTCGAGGTCGCTGTCGACGACGAGCACCGATTCTTTCCTGTCCTCTTCGCTCATGCCGTCGAGGACGCCGTTGATGATCTTGCCGAACTCGTCGCGGTTCTTCTTCTTTTCTTCCGACGAGCCGAGATAGGTGGTCTTGGTGTCGACCTTCTTCGTTGCCTTGATTATATTGACCGCTTCTTTGTGGCCTCTCTTCTCGAGGTAGATGATGGCGGATTCTGTGTCGATGACGTCGTGCCCTTTGGGCGTGCCTTCGATATTGGGCACGCCGGGCGCCATCTTGCGTCGCATGATGACTGCGGAGGGACCGTCTGCGAGAAGGGCTTTCCGGATCGCTTGATAGCGGCCGTCGAGATCGCACTGCGCCGTGCTGTCCACGATCTGGACGGGGATGCCGTGCCCTTCCAGCGTCTTGGCCACGTCATAGCCATGCATGTAGTCGCTGGGGTGGCCGGCGATGGTGACATCATTGTCGTCGATGAGCAGGGTGACGTTGAGCTTCTGGGCTACGGCGTATCTCGCTCCTTCAGCGTCATTGCCCTCTTGCTGGGAGCCGTCGCTGCCGAGCATCGCGACCCGCTTGTCCGGATTGGCCGCTGCCACGCCGTTGACATAGCTCCAGAGATGGCCGAGCCTGCCGCTGGAGAAATCGAGACCAGGAGTGAGTCCTCGCTCCGGATGGCCAGGCAGCTTGCCTTTGAACTCGCGATACTTGAGGAGCTGCTCTTGAGGGATATGTTTCCTCAATGCCATGAGCAGGTATTGCCAGGCGACTCGGTGGCCCGCTTCGTCGAAATGGGTGGAGAAGACGTCGTTCTCCCCTTGCATGAACCCTTCGAGGATGAGCGCTTCAGGCACGATGTCGAACGCCCCGCCGGTATGGCCTCCGAGGCCTCGGGCGCCGGCATGGGCGGTGAAGAAGATGATGGCGTCGCGGCAGAGCTCGATGTTCTTCTCGAGCTTGGTCTTCTGCTCAGGGGATAGTGTGTCTTGCTTGAGGTCGAGGACGACCGGTTCGTATTGCGAGAGGTCGATAGGGAAGGAAGTCATGGTTTCACCCGTCCTGGAGAGATCGGGATGGGGTTATAAAGGTAGCGGTGGACATCCGGTGATGTGCCACGGGTACTCAGTCGTTAGAGAAAAGCTTTTTTTCAGTGCGTATGGTCTCTTTGAGAGGGTATCTGGTCACCGATTCTTTGTTGTCTTCGGTCAGCGCATCGCCGATCTCCACAATCGATGGGGGTCCATATTCCATGAAATCAAGGAGGAGATAGACCGGGCCGGCTTGATTTATGGCCTCTGCTGCTCCTTTCACTATCTGTTGTTTCTGTTGGCCCACCTCCTCCGTGGACGGATTTGACTCGACCCATGAAGAGAAGGGAATGTTGATGTTGCCGTACTCTGCTGTTCCATTGATATGATAATTCCACGTCGCCGTCATTCCACCGTGACCGCCTATGATGGGCATTGCACCGGATTGTTTCACCGTATGAACACTAGCATCATCAATCTTGCACCCATTGATGAGCACCAGGCCTTGGGGGTTTATTTTCCCTGTGAGAATATCTTCAAGCTGCTGTTCCGACGCGGTGTACACTGGCTCTGTGTGCATGCCGTTGATCAACCAGGAGATGAATCTGGATTTTGGTCTTTCTGTGCTGTAACCGGGGAATTGGACCGAGGGGTAGCCAATGTGTCCGTCATTGGTGCCGCCGCTGTTCTGTGTGTAATACGGTTGGATGGTTCTTATTATTGGCCCCAACGGCTTTGAACCTTGGCGAAACGTAGGTTGATGGTATTGCACCATCGCGTCCAGGGCTTGTTGTGAGGTAAGCATCCTATTGTCCGGCAAGCGATTCACCTTTCGTGAATCCACATATTGTGGTAACTTTCAAAGATAGAAGCGGGGCGGATTTATTAAATTACTTGAAAATTAGCATTGGTGAGTGGTCACGGGGTGATTCATAACCAGATCCTGAACAGCACGGTAGCCAGTCCCAGGAATACGAAGAAGCCCATGGTGTCGGTGAATGTCGTCACCAATATACCTGATGCGAGCGCAGGGTCGATCTTGAGGCGTTTGAGCGTGATCGGTATTACCGTCCCCACTGTCGCGGCGATGACCATGTTGAACACCATGGCCAGGAAGATGATGAGACCGAGCAGCGGGATGCCTTTCCAGAAATAGGCGACGATGGCCATGATCAATCCGACGATCGCGCCATTGCCCAATGCCGCGACCATCTCTTTGATCAGCACACGGCGATGTCTGTGGTAGTCCAGTTCGCCAAGCGCCATGCCCCGTACTACGACGGTGAGCGTCTGCGTCCCTGCATTGCCGCCCATGCCTGCGATGATGGGCATGAAGACGGCGAGGAAGACGAACTGCGCGATGGTGGCTTCGAAGAGACCGACGACGATCGCGGCGAGGATTGCGGTGCCGAGGTTGACGAGGAGCCAAGGCAGCCTTCGTGCGATGGAACGATGCGGTCCGTCGAGCACTGATTCGTCCGAGCCTAGGCCTGCTAGCCGGTACATGTCTTCGGTGGTCTCCTCCTCGATGGCGTCCATGACATCGTCGACCGTGATGCGGCCGAGCAGCATGTTCTTCTTGTCGACCACCGGCATGGCGATGAGGTCGTATTTGCGGAAATTCTCGGCCACGAGCTCTCGGTCCATATCCGCGACCACGCTGATGACCTCAGCATGCATGATCTTGCTGACCTTATCTCCTGAGCGCGCGAGCAGCAGGCGTCGCAGGGAGAGGACGCCTTTGACCTTGTTGTTCTTATCCACGACCCACACATGGTGGAGGTCTGTGAGGTCCCCGGATTTGGCTCTGATCGCCTCGATGGCCTCAGCGGCGACCGCATTGACCTGTATGGTGACTGCCTCTACCTGCATCATTCCGCCTGCGGTATCCTCGGGATATTTGATGAGCTGCTTGATGTCTGACGAGTCCTTGTGCGGTATTTTCTCGAGCACCTTGCCCATCAGCTTCTCGGGCAGGCTCATCACGAGGTCGGCGGCGTCGTCTGACTCCAATTCCTTTACGATAGTCCCGATGCGTTCCTTGCTGATGCTGGATAGGATACGGCGCTGCGTGGTCTCGGTGAGTTCCACGATGACATTGGCCGCCTGCTCGGTGTTGAGCTGGAGAAACAGGGGGAGGACGAAATCGTGATGGACATGGTCGATGATGGCGGCGATGTCTGCGGGGTGCAGATCGGCTAGTTCTTTCTTGATCGTGGCATGCTTCTTCAGCTTGAAGAGCTCCTCGAATTCCATCGCTTTCTTGTCCATGGCCGAGATGTATGGTGCCGATTATATAAAGATTTTCTATGGTGTCAGCGGGTCATGAGGTCTGGCATGTCTGTCTTCACGATCATTCCCCGGTCGTCGCTGAGTTCCTGAACAGCCCACTCGAGCTCGTCGAGCGGATTGTCTGGGAATTCCGTCTGCTCTGTCATCGCATCCATGCGCGGGATCGGTGGTATTGTATTATGTGGATTTCTTCAAAGAATTCTACGTATTTTACGAAAGATTTTTGATATATCGTTACTTTCTGGGTATCATGGGGGATCTCGACAAGAAGGACCGCGACATCCTGGCGTCGCTCTATCATGACGCACGCATGATGATATCCACATTGGCGAAGAAGACCCGCATCCAGCGCGACTCTGTCAAGTACCGCCTCTCCCGTCTCAAAGAACGAGGCATCATCTCAGGCATGCATGCGGCGTTGGACTACGAGGCCTTGGGCTTCCCCGTCCTGTACCAGGTCGAGATCAATCTGCAGAACTTCAACCTGGAGATCGAGGAGGCCTTCATCGCATATCTCAGTGAATATCCCCATGTCATCTATCTCGCCGAGCTCACCGGCAAGTTCGACCTCTCGGTGCTCATCGCCGCGAAGGGCCCGGCGGATTTCCATGCCATCCTCAAGGACATCAGGTCGCGATATCCAGAGGTGATGCGAGACCATGAGATTTCGACGATCAATGCCATCAGCAAGCACTGGGACTACACCGGTCTGCTCCGGCTGATGGATGGAAAGAAGAGAAAAGATAGCCGCACAGGCACGAGGTGAAACCATGAAATTCGCTGAAAAGGATATATCGTATTATTGGCCAATCATCAAGCTGCCCTTCTGGGCGCTGCTCATATGGAACGTCGCCGCCATGGTCGTGGCCTGGGTGTCGTTCGATCTCTTCCAGAGCATCTTCTCCCAATGGGCCAGTCTGCTCATCGGTGTCGCGGCATTCGGCTTCGCAGGCTATACTGCGGTCAAGGACCACAAAGGCGGCATCCGCCATGCAGCCTGGAGCGGTGCGCTTCTCGGTGTCGCGATCGGCCTTGTCGGCGCGGTCATCTACATCGTCATGCTCGCCTTCGTGCCGCAGATCATCGATCTCGCGATGGCGCAGGTCCCGCCTGAGGCAGGCATGGGGAGGGACCAGCTTGCCACCATGATGCAGATGATGAGCTATATACAATTGATCACTGGACCGTTGTTCAATGCCCTCATCGGAGCATTGCTGGGAGCGGTCTCCGGCTTCGTCGCCAAGAAGGTGTGAGTCCATGCATGACACGCATGGCAGGAGCATCGCAAAGGCGATCACGTGGCGCCTCACCGCGTCGCTTACCACTGCCACCGTGACCTTCGTCCTGACAGGAGACTTCATGCTCTCTATCGGGGTGGGTTCGATCGCCGGCCTGATCAAGCTCTTTTTGTATTACATACATGAGCGCGTCTGGAACCGGGTGAGGTGGGGGAAGACCCGGCAGCGCGCAGTGTAGCCCGCCGGTCACGGCGGGTCTTTTTTCTTTCTTCAGGGGAGTATTTTATGGTCGGCCAGGTTCACTGTAGGTATGAGTCTTTTCGCTTATGTGTGGCGTCAAGGAACCACTGGTGCTGTTTGGGTGACCAGGGGATGATTATCTTCCCCGAAAGCAAGAATCGAGTCGATTCGTTGACAGGAAGAATGGGGCCATCCATGTGCGGAGCGAAGTAGTAGCCATCATTGGTGCATCTGACCTTATCTTCTTTTACGACGGTATCCTGAACGACATTATGTTAATTATAGGGAGATAGAAGGTTCGCCTGCCTTGGTGCTCTATTCACCTCTTTCTTTGAAAGACGTTGTCGACCTTGGTTTGGAGAGACAGGCCCAGCACGCTTTCCCTTTGGGTCAGCCCTTGGATCTGCTGGGTAGAATCAACTAGTTTCTAGAACAAAAAAGAGAGAAGAAAAAATATGATCACTTCTTCACTGCGACTTCCTTGACGGGCTTGAGCGATTTCCAAGCGACGTCGAAGAGCGTCTCCAGAGCAGAAGCGAAGAACGGAGTGTTGACCCAGATGCCTACGTCGTAGGTCGGGTGTACCTCGGAGTCGTCGAGCACCATGAAGATGAGCTCTTTGCCGTCCACGATGCAGAACCGCGCTTTCGCGTCGGTGTGCCGGACTTCGGCGACCTCTGAGATGTCCTTGACCGCATGCGCGCATTCCTTGGTGATGGGTGCAGCGATGCGGATCGATACTCCTCGCTTCTTGATCTGCTCGAGCGTGGGTTTTAGGCCCTCGACCTTCCTGATGAAGCCTTGGGTGGTGGTCATGATGACGACCGTCTCCTCGGCATTCCTGATGGTCAGCTCAAGATGATTATAGAGGTTATGCCTTCCTCGCAACGAACCGGAGAGATCGCTGGGCTCGACAAGCTCGACACCCTGGCTATGCAGGGAAGTCAACTCAGTCACCACGTCGGTGTCCTTGAGATCTTCAAGCCTCGTGACCTTTTCCTCAGCGTCCTGCCGCATGTTCTTCTTGACACGCTCGATGACCTCGGTGGGCGGGACCGCGATATACTTGATCGGTTTACCCAGTTTCATCACGACGAAGCCTTTCTTCTCGAGAGACTCGAGAACGTCATAGCTTCGCGATCGAGGGACATTAGCGATATCAGAAAGTTCACCTGCAGTGGACACGCCGCGCGAGAGGAGCGCCGTCCATATCTTCACCTCATAGAGATTAAGCGAGAAATACCTCCGTAGTTTGCTTAAAAACTCTTCTTTGACTATCATTGAACCCCCCCTCCTCTTTTTTACCACAATTTACTGAAAAGTTCTTAACTGTCCGATAACGGCAGCATTGCGGTACTACTATTAATATGTTACGATTTCTAACCTGGCAAGGGTACTAGCTCCCTTCTGATGACTCTTTTTTTCTATTGTAGAGTTAAAAACGTGCTACACTCCTGAAACATAGAAACACCTCTTCTATATAAAATTACTGATAATCGTCGAGGGTGGCACCTATAGGTTCTATTGGGATATAGTTTACTCATAAAAAAATGACAAAAAGTGGGAATTTATAAATCTTCCATGGTGGAAGTGTCACCCACATCCTGTCCTAGTTCCTCTGCCTTGAGTACGCGACGCATGATTTTCCCGCTCCGTGTCTTGGGAAGCGAGTCCCGGAATTCGATCTCGCGGGGGTAGGCATGGCCTGCCATGTGCTTCTTGACCCATTGCTTCAACTCTTCTGCGAGCTCATCGTTGGGCTGCCTGTCCGGGGCGAGTGTCACGAATGCCTTGATAATCTGACCGCGGTCAGGATCGGGTTTTCCGATCACGCCTGCCTCGACCACTGCCGGATGTTCGACCAATGCTGACTCCACCTCGAACGGTCCGACGCGTTCGCCGGCGGTCTTGATCACATCGTCTGCCCTACCGACGAACCAGACATAGCCGTCCTCGTCCTTGTAGGCGCGGTCGCCTGTGACATACCAGCCATGCTGGAAATAAGAATCGTACTTCTCCTGACGTCCCCAGACGCTGCGCATCATCGAGGGCCAGCCCGGTTTGACGCAGAGGTTTCCCTCTTGATGTGGGCCGAGCTCTTTCCCCTCGTCGTCGACGATGGCCGGATGGATGCCGGGGAAGGGCTTGCCCATGGATCCTATGCGGATGGGCAGGCAGGCATAGTTGACGATCATCATGGCGCCGGTCTCGGTCTGCCACCAGGTGTCGTGGAATTTCATGTTGAGTGCTGCCGCTCCCCATTTGATGGCTTCGGGGTTGAGCGGCTCACCGACGGAGAGCGCGTGCCGTACACCTGAGAGGTCGAAGCCTTTTGGCGCTTCGTCGCCGGCCTTCATCAGCATGCGGATGGCCGTAGGCGCGGTGTACCACACCGTGACCTTCTCGTCCTGCAGGATCTGGTACCAGCGCTCTGGCTTGAAGCGTCCGTTATGCACCACGCTCGTGACCGCATTGCTCCAGGTGCCCAGGATGGTGTAGGCGATGCCCGTGACCCAGCCGGGATCGGCGGTGCACCAGTAGATGTCGCTATCCTTGATGTCCAGCACCCATTTGGCGGTCATGTGCTGCTGCAATACAGACATATGCACATGGACCACACCTTTGGGCTTGCCTGTGGTGCCCGATGTGTAGAGCATGAACGCCGGATCCTCAGCGTCTGTGTGTACGCAGTCGAACTCTTCAGAGGCCTCGCCCATGATGCGTTCGAACGATACGTCGAGCTCGCCGTCCTCATCTCCGCCGGCGACGATGATATGCTTGAGCTCAGGCAGGTCATCCTTGACCTCATAGACTCGGGATTTCAGGTCCTGAGATGTGACCAAGGCGATCGCGCCGCAGTCCTGCAAGCGGTCCTTGAGCGCCGCGGGTCCGAATGCCTGGAATAGCGTCCCGCCGATCGCGCCCGTCTTGAGCGCTCCCAAGAACGCGATGTATTGTTCAGGGATGCGCGGCATGAAGAGGAAGACGCGGTCGCCCTTCTTGATGCCCAGATTGGTCAGGGCATTGGCGAACTTGTCTGATTCCCTCTTGAGATCAGAGAATGTGTAGGTGTTTCGTGTGCCGTTGTCGTCGAGGTATATGAGCGCGATCTTGTCGCCCTTGCCGTTCTCGACATGGCGGTCTATGGCATTGTAGGCGGCATTGAGCTTGCCTTCCACCCACCAGGATAGCTCGTCATGGTGATCTTCCCACTTGAAATCTTTGTATGTGGCTTCGTAATCTTTGAGATTAGGCTCGAATGAAAGATCGTCTTTGTTCAGAATATCATGCTCTTCCAACATAATCACCTCTTTTAGTACCCAACGGTCGATGGGTTGGTATTTAAATTTTATGAGCCTCCAGCGATACATATAAATATGACTTATGGCAGAAATAGGCCAATAAGAGGTGAAATCATGCTCCATCTAAACAGAAAGGGTCAAGGCATTTCCATGAATGTCATTATCATCGCGGCGATTGCGCTGCTCGTGCTGGTCGTTCTCGCCATCATCTTCCTCGGTAAGATGGGTGGTTGGGGCCAGGATGTGGCGTACTGCGAGAACAAGGGAGGCGTCTGCTCGCCTGCCAACACCGCCTGCGGCACACAAGGAACAAGGGTCTCTGAACATCCGATTCCCTTCCCCACGTGGAAGTGCCCCAATGACGGCGAGGTCTGCTGTGTCACAGCATGATTTTTTTTCTTTCCTTCTTTCAAGTCCAGTAAAAGGTCCACCATGAGATCAAAAGCCGAGATATCGATGCCGGTTGTGGTCATGGCCATCATCGCGCTCCTCGTCCTCGTGGTGCTGATCTTCATCTTCTCGGGACGCATCGGAGGAGTCAATGCGGGCTTCGGTGATTGCCTGTCCAAGAACGGCCGATGCATTCCCCTTGACTCCTGTCAGGAACAGGGCGGGTCGCCCTTCGGCGGAGGCGGGATCTGCGAGCAGAGCGGAGTCAAGATGCCGAATACCGTATGCTGCATCGGCCGGTCCTGATAGACGATAGATTTAAATATCCTCATTCTCAGAATCATATCCTGCTAGGCTTTGCCATAGCGGAGCACTATCATGCTGATGCCGAAAGGAAAAAAGGGGTTTGAGGAGTTCGTGCTCAAGCTCATCTTCATGCTGGTGGCCATAGGAGTGCTCCTGTTCATGTTGATCACGAACCTGCCAAAACCATGATGCCGAGGACCAAAAGAGGATTCATGGTCACCAAAACGACCATCTCCATCATTCTTTCGACGGTGGCGGTCATCATCCTTCTCTACGGAGGCCTCAATGATGTGAGCAAAGCGGCCACGACCGAGACGGCCAGGCAGCTCTGCTATACAACTAATGTCCTGCGGGCGGATTTCCGGCCGACTATAGACACCAAGATAGCTGGTAAACGAGAGATCCGTCCGATCGAGAGCGCTTGTCCGGTCGAGCACGTCAAGATCCCTCTCGACGAATGGCTGATGGTGCCGCAGGATGATGCGGTCACGCCCGAGAACATCCAGCGCGACCTCGCACGGTTGGGCGACGAGTGCTGGTGGCGATATCTCGAAGGCACGAGGGACAACATGTTCGACGGCACGGTCTTCGACGACAACAAATGCCGGGCGTGCTTCGTCGTCACGATCCGCGAGGACGAGGACGATTTTTCCCTGCAGCGAAACGATGTCATCAAGGCTAAAGACTTCGGCTATTTCCTCAACTCCAATCCGAAGATCATCAGCACGCGAAACGACCGCTGCTATGCCCAAGGCGGTCAATGCATACCCGCATCCTGCTCTTGCGGAGGGGAATGCAGTCTGGACAAGGGATACAATCCTGCGCTTTCCCGCGAGGTCACCCACGGTGACTGCTCAAAGACCCATGATTCGTCGTTCAAGTGCTGCTATCCTCCGTTCCTCGCCAATTCCTGCGAGTCCAGCGGCGGTAGATGCCTCGACGGATGCGAGGAGCAGGACGAGGAATGGCTGGCGTTCTCGAAGGAGATCCGCGATCCAGGATGGAGCTGCGGGGTCAACGGCAAGACCTGCTGCATACCACGGCAGGCGTTCTTCTCCCATATCGGCTACATCCAACGATGGGGTGGGACGGGATTGGTCCTCGTCCTGACAGATTTCGAGCCGCAGGGTCATTACGTCATCGCCTTTGGCAGCCCCACTACAAAACCCGAGAATTTCGACGCAATCTTCTGGAAAGGGGCAGGGGTCGGTGCGATCGCCGGGGCTATAGGCGGTATCATCGTTCTTGAGGTGGTCACAGGCGGCACGATCAATTTCGTCTTTGCCGCGGCTGCCACCGGAGCTGTTGCCGGCGCGGTTGGCGGCGCATATAGTGCTGAAGGGATATACAAAATCGCATCCGACATCAAGGAAGCGTACAGGGAATTCTTCAGCTATCGGCCGCTGCCGACGATATACTATGCCATGGAGGAGCTCTCCGGCCAATACTGCCATATGGAGAACTATGAGTACGCATGATGCGATCGAAGAGAGGGATTGAGAGGGATGTCATCCTGATGACTATCATATTACTCATCTTCATGATCGTCATGGTGGCATGGTATGTCAAGACCGGTGGTGCTCTGCCGTCGCTGATCAGGGGGTTGTTCGGAAGATGAGATGGAAACGGCGTGGCCAAAACTGGAAACTGATCACTTGGTGGTTCCTCGGCATTGTGGCGACCATCGCTATCATCGGCATCTCGTTTCCCGAGAGCGGTATCGTGCAGGCTGGCCTCGCTCAAGGATCCAAGATGATGAACAGATTTATTTCAGGCCAGGTGGATCCCACTATCCCGGTGCCGGAGACCGACAAGGCTCTCGGCCAGCTCATGAAGACCATCATCGGTCTCCATGAAGAGGCGACCATGTTCTCTGGCTGCATACTCGAATGGGACCATGAGGTGCTCGACAAGATCGGCACTTACACAATCGACATGCGGACGCGTCCAGGCGGCGGACTTTTCGTCACCCCGACAAATAGGGCTGGTCAGGTCATGGAGGCCTACATCTTTGAGGATTACGACGACGAGATGCGACCATGTCTCGTGGGGCCGAACGGCACCGGCAGGAACTTCCAGAACAATTACCTGGAGGCAGCCCATAAAGACGACCCACCGCCGGACGTCTGGAAAACGGATTTCATCCATGTGCCCTACATATTCACCAAGGACCGTAAGGTCATCTTCGCAGGGAAGAAATACGAGTTGGCAAAGGACATGATCTATGTCAATGAGGAAGGTGGCGCCTGTTTCATCCTCCAGGATGATCATTTCAATTTCTGGAGCTGCGAGGCCTATGACGATCATGTCGCGGAGATATGCGTCAATCTCATGCGCGGTCTCGTCCGCGTCCCGAGTGATAAATACAATCAGCGTGATCCGACGCGCAGGATAGAGCTTTGCAAGGTCAAGTATGACTATTGCTGCGACGATTGCGAGGACCGGAAGGATTGCGGATGGGAAGTGGGCTGCAAGAGGAAAGAATGCCCTGAGAAGCCTCCCGAAGAACCGGGACCGCTGACAGGATAGGTGATCATTATGGATATCAAGAAGAGAATCAAACAACCGCTCGACAAGCGGGGTGATATGTTCTGGGTCATCATCATGGGCATCATCGCCCTTGTGGTATTGGTGGTGCTTATCATCATCAACACCGGGCTCATCCGCGACACAGGCGGCGCGGTCCATGGTCAGATCGACGGCACCAAGGACTGTGACATGGACGGCGTGCCGAACATGCTTGACCGTTGCTGCTGTTGCAATGGAGCGGACGACGTCGTCGGTCCCGACGGATGCGATCCGTTCAAGGAATGCTCTGAAAGCGAGAGGAAATGCGCATGAGGAGTCGACCTTCGAAGAAGGCCGTCATGTACGGTGCCATCATCGACCTCATCCTCGTGGCCGTGCTCATCTCTGCAGGCGTTGCGGTCGGCAGCACCATCTACAAGAACGTCCGTGGCACGAGCGCTTCGGCAATGCATGATCTCCATCTCTCAATCGGCGCGCTTGCTGACGGCAATGCCGAGAACCTTCGTCTCAACATGGCTGATGAATCTGTCATCGCCTTCTTTCCTGTCGGACAGACCACGGCATACTCTTCAGAGATATCCAAGAACGGTGTGAATGTCTACCTGATCCTCCGATGGACGCGGCCTGATGAACCGGGCTGCGATGACCGGACTTTGGCCTGCATGTGCGAATGCAACGAGGCTAAGATGTTAGAGGCTCAATCAGGGGATCTCGGAGGGAATCAGGTCTGGCTCTATCCGCTGATGTGCGGAAAGGTCTCCTGTAAGGCCTTCTCTAAGGAGGGTGCGGCTGACATCGATTTCGCCCATGATTGGGGAAAGGACTTCGGGTACACTCGGCTAAAGCTCATCGGGGACGCGAAGGGCACGCCGGTCAAGGACAAGGACTTTGGCATAATCATCGATAAAGACCTCTTTCAGATGGCTGACAAGCCACCCATCTATCTGGAACGCTACCATGATATCATCGCGGTCTGCGGAATCACGAATGCCTTGAGCCCTTGCCTTTCACCGGACCTCAAATTGCACATCGATTTCCCCGACCATGAGAAGGAGGTCCGCTCCCTTGTCGCGTCGACCAAGGAATACTTCAAGGCATGCGAGGAGGGAGAATCTGAATTCGACATCACCATTCCCTCTGGTCTTAAAGCGGTGGCTCTCAAGGAGACCACTGTCCTGAGGATCATGAAGGGAGAGGACCATATCCTCGATCTGGACATCCGTTTCTGCGAGGTCAGGTCAGAGGACGAAGATTTCACAGGCACGAGATCCCTTGAGCGGGACCCGGCGACCGAGTCCTGCTGCCTGACGAAGGTGGGCTGAGGAGGGAATCATGGACAAGAGAGGATTCATGCTCACCGCGATTTTCTGGCTCGCCATCGCCGGGACCTTCATCACGCTCGGCGTGTTCTATGGGAAAGCCATGGCGACAGGCGAGAGCCTGGAGGAACATTTCATCATGAAGGATATGGCCTCCACTGCCGAGACTTTCTTCGCGAGAGGGATGACAGGGGAATATCGCTATACCGATGACCTCTCAAAATACCATATCGCTCTCAAGGAGGACATGATCGAGATCGCCCGCATCGACAGCCAGACCCCTGAGGGGACAGTCAAGCCGGACAGGTTCCTCTTCGTTCCGATCAAAGACAAGATCATCCCGGCAGATATCACAGGCAGGGATGATATCGTCATCTCGGTGACAGATGATGGTCTGACTCTCGGTGATGAGGGTGTCGCAAGGACGCTGCCGGGTTGCACTGGAGGAAATCCGCCCGTCATCGACACCATCCTTGTCCATCCTCATTTCCCGTCAGAGGAGAAGGGGAAGCTGACTACCCTCATGGACGGGGAGTACTTCCTTGAGCACGACTATACACATGCCGTTTTCCAGCGCATGCTCGACAAGCGGCCGAAAGCCGAGGCCACACGTGGCAAGGACCAATTCCTGACAGCAAAAGAGCTTGCCGACAGGATCGATGCCAGCGACCACGATCTCATCATCTCTTTGCGTGTCGGGCAGCGGCCGGACAATCTCCTGAGTTTCGTCAAGGTATCATATCCTCTCGTCGATCCCGGGAGCAAGAACCATGGTCTCGCATGCAGCATAGGTACTGCCATAGGTCAACGCTTCCCCGGGAGCAAGGTGCTGCTCCATCCCTCCCCTTCCATCTCGTCCCCTCATGACGGCCAACTCCTTGTCCATCTCGAGATAGGCAATATCGACAATTTCGACGACCCCCTCCTGGAGCGGTCCGCCGAGGTCGCATCAGCCATCATCTCAGGCATCGGCGGTGCGCCATGAACAAGCGCGGGGAGGTCGAGGACGAGGGGACCATGGACGCTTCCTTCCCTCTTCGAGGCGCTTTGACCATCATGTTGCTCATCATCGTCTTCTTCATCTTCCTTTGGACCATCTCCCTGAACGGATACGCTGAGCTCCGTATCCCCGAAGGTGTGCGGGAGAAGGATTTCTCGGACCGATTCCTCAGGTCGCCGGATTGTTTCTCGCATGTCGACGGACAGACCGGGCGGGTGTATCCGCTCGAATTCGATTGGGAGAAGGTCGACGAGGCGCGGCTCCGCGATTGCTATCCGGCGACGAATATCCGTCTACCCTCTTATCGCCTGGTCGTCGAGAGCGATAGCGGCGCGCTCAAGAAAGAGCTGACCACCGCGAACTGGGATGAGGGAAACGCAGGGAAGAAGACGAGCCATCGGATAATGATCAGACAGGAGGGGACCATCCTTGGAGGTACTATGCATGTATTTGCGAAGGGGACGTAGGGCCTTAGGAAAACAGGGCGGCAAGTTCGAATGGTTCGTAGGAATCATCATGGCAACCCTGGCTGTCATCGGTTTCCTGTCGGTCTACATGTTCTTCTTCTATTTCGATGCCTTCGAGGTCAACAATTATGTCGCACGTGATATCAAGCAATCCCGTCTCGACGCATTGCTGGAGGTCTACCTGCGCTTCCCGGTCGACGGCAGGGAGGACTACCGCACTTACGACCTCTTGATCGATTCGGAATACTCCGGGAATTATTCAAAGTTCGAATCCCACACTGAAGCGTTCTTCAAGAACACATATCTCGGCGGAAATAGACCTGCATGGGTACTCACACATGAGCTGTTAGACCTGGATTTCACGATTAAGCGCAATGTCAAGGAACTTGGATCGGAGAAGCGCCGGGTCTTCTCCAGTACACAATACCTTCCGATGCCGTTGGGCGAGGAATCCCGGTTGTTGAAGGTCACACTCCATGAGGCGATCCAGTGATGGCATCACGATATAAGAAGCGAGGAGTGGTCGGCGTTGCCCTGCTGCTCGTCGTGATCATGCTGTTCACCGCCGGCATCGCGACTTATCTGTTCAACAAGGTGGATTCTGAGCTCATCAAGAAGTATGCTTTCGTCGGCCATGGAGGTCTTCTGATGAATGACGGATCCGATGAGATCGGAAAAGCCATCATGGCCATCGATGTCGCGGCCGAGAACGCGCTCGCGCAATCCCTGCTAGATCTCGGGCTCCAGGGAGGGGCTGATCCCCGGGGACCGTGCGGCAGCTTCGGCGGCTATGTGCGATGGCAGGACCGGGAACGCCAATGTTTCAATGGTGATATCCAGACCGGACTGGAGCGATTGATGCTTCCCAATCTCGACAGGATGACCGCGACCTATCCGGGCATGGTGATCCCTTCGTCCAATTATGATATCCGATTCGTGGGTGAGGTCACGGCTGTCGGGACCGCCCTCGATCCGTTGACGTACGCCTTCGGGGAGGACTGGTATCTTTCGGTGCCGATGCCTGAGGACACTGATGAGATCCTGAGGAGGATCTATGTTGACTATGGCGGGGCGATCGAGACCGCACGTAAGCAGGACGACGATTCCATCCCTGCTGGTCTGGCCATCGCCGTCGCGGCCGCCGCATCCGGAGGTGATCCGAACTATATCGGTCCGTATGGCGAGGTCGGTCTCTTCGGCATCTCCAAGCAGGAGGCAGAGGAGTACGGTGATGAGTTCTCAATGATCCATGATTGCCGTTGCCAGGGCAGGACATGCCGCGTCCAGCCGGCATGCGAACCGGGGAACGACGACCGTTTCGATCCGGTGAAATCATCCCATGTCGGGGTCAAGTCGCTCAACGAGCTCTACGACGACCTCAAGGGGTACGGGCTCAACATCCATACTTATTCAGACGGAGAGATATTAACTGTCGCAGCAAAGCATCTCATGCCCTTCGGAGCCAAGGATATTATTAAGGATGCAGTCTCAAAAGACAAGAACTCACATAAGAACGAAATGTTGTATGAGTCTGAAACCTCATACGTTCCGACCTGGAGTTCTATGCGGTCGTTCATCGAGCCTCGCGATCTCGTCACTCCTGACAGGACTTGGGCAAGGGACGAGCTGCTTACCCGCACAGAGAACTTCGTCCGTCAGGTGCTGGCGTACAGGAAGCGATTCTATGAGACCCATCCTGAGGTGGCGGCCTTGGAGTTGCCTCGGGACATTCGGCCGGAGACGACGGACTCGTTGATCCAAGGCGAGATCCGGGCAAATCCCTCCTTCCGCGTCAGCATCGACTACGACACATCCATCTACAGCGGGCTCTCTGGTTTCCTCCGTGAGCAGGACAGGGGGTGCAACAGGGATTGGGTCTGCTGGAAAGACGCGGCCGAGAAATTCGAGGCTGAGAAGAAGGTCGAGCTGTACATCAGGGCAGACGATGGCAGGCTCATCACCGGTACCGATGACAAGAAACAGGAGCTGAAGGATTGGGAACGCTATTGCGAGCGTGAGGAGGAGCGCATGTTCAACGATGTCTCCGCCCTGTTCCAAGCCTGCCTCGAAGCGAATGATGATGACTGCGTCTGCATCCTTGACCTCGATGACAAGGATCGGACTGGCTATGACGAGGATCTCAGCATCACGATCGAAGAGGAAAGCGGGACCTATACCTTCTCTGCGGAGAAGGACAAGCGCACGTACGCGGCCGATCTCGACATGGGTGATACCAGCCTTCTGCCCCAGAAGATTGAGCTCGACGAGGATGAGGCCAAGATCGAGGCCCTCGACAAAGATGGCAAGAAGCACACTTTCAAGGACCAGGAGCGTATCGTGCTCCATAAGCATGCCGACTCTTTCCAGATAATCGAAGGGCAGGGAGACAAGCTCAAGCTTGTCGACGGGACCGAGCTCCCGGAAGACATCGCACAGTGCGACACGAAAGGATATGCCAAAGTGTGCATGGTCGACTCCGAGCAGAAGGTGCGCGCGTTCCATCCTGTCGACCGTTCCACCGCCATCCGCCCTGTGGTCATCCATGCGTCCTATTTCATCCAGGGTCTTCCACCTCCCAACATGACCGAGTACACGGTGTTGGACAAGCTCCGCGGCGAGGAATCATTCCTCATGGTCTGGGACAGGCCTGAGATGGAAGGGCTTGACGGTTATGTCGTCTACTACTCATTGGATCCTCTCGGGACCTATGCGCCCAACGGACGTACCGAAGACCTCTATACCGAGGCCGAGAAGCAAGACAGCAACGTCAAGCGGATGGTCATGTCTGTGGACACCTTTTCGACACACGACGATGAGATTCTCGACCTATCCCAATTAGGTTCTCCGGGAGAATGCGAACAGTCGCCCGAGCTGCGTAACTGCTATTATCGCAGGAATGCCTACGATCCTGACAAGAAGCTCGTCAAGGAAGAGCTCGATCCATTCATCCTCAAGCCTAAGAGTAGGCATGTGTGGGGCGACGGCAAGGTCACATTCGTGCTCGACGATCTAGAGGACGGCAAGGAGTACTATGTCACCCTCTCCGTGCTCGACGACCTGGGTCGGGAGGGTTCGGGTTTCAAACAGAAGTCGGCTATCTCTATCGACGACTTCCCGCCGGCACCGTGTTCGTTCACTGATGGTCTGCTTGATGCAGGAGAACTGGTCTACGAGGATCCTGACACCGGTGACGTCTTCCTCCAATGCGAGATCGACGACATCACCGATGTCGATACCCTCTCATTCACCTTCGTGTTCGAGACCGATACTGGTGAGATATTCAAGCATACGGTCGAATACGTGGCGCCACCCTCTCAGCCCGGTCAGGCTCCTGCCAGTAATTCGTATTCAGTCCAAGATTCTTTAAGCGGAACAAAGCTGATACGCATGAAGGTAAATCCCTTAGACAATACTCCTGATGGCGCTCAATCCCTGACGTTAAAAGCGCTAGAAAATCCCTCTGTGTTCCAACTTCCTAATCTCTTCACGAAAATGGAGCAGGACACCTCTCAGTTCCGGAACTTCGACCTCTCAGCGTTGGAACAACAGGAGGCCAATGGACAGATATCTGGTGCGTTGGACTTACCAGGACAGAATTCTCCTTCTCAAGACCCATGACCATAACAGTTAAAAGAACTGCCATATCCCGGCCGTCTGAGGGGATTTATCATGATCAAGATGCCATTTGAGGATATTCTGAAGAAAATCACCGAGAAGACCGGCAAGACCGACGGCGAGCTACAAGGGATGGTCAAGGCCAAGATGGACCAGCTATCCGGGCTCATCTCAAAGGAGGGTGCGGCCCATATCATCGCCAACGAGCTCGGGGTTAAGCTCTTCGACTTCCCGGAGAAGGTCAAGATCAGCGAGCTGCTCGAGGGCATGCGCGACATCACCATCGACGGCCGTGTCGTCCAGGTCTATGAGGTCAGGGAATTCGACACCGGCACGAGGAAGGGCAAGGTCGGCGCATTCTTGCTCGGAGACGAATCCGGCGTGGTCCGTATCGTGCTCTGGAACGACCAGGCAGACAAGCTCGCGACGCTTGAGCAGAATGGCGTCATCAGGATCAAGAACGCTTTCGTCAAGAAGAACAACGATCGCCTCGAGATGCATCTCAACGAGCGGAGCGAGATAGAGAAAGCGCCTGCCGACGCCAAGGTCGGAGAGGTCGCCGCTCCCGCCCCGCAGGAGAAGCTGCAGAAGAAGATCAACGACCTGACTGAAGCCGACCGCAATGTCTCTATACTGGGAACCGTGGTGCAGGTCTTCGATCCACGCTTCTTCGAGATATGTCCTGAATGCGGCAAGAGGGCACGGCCCAAAGAGGGGCAGTTCGCCTGCGAGGCACACGGCAATGTGACTCCAGATTATGGCTACGTGCTCAATCTCTTCGCAGACGACGGCAGCGACAATATCCGTGTCGTGTGCTTCCGTCAGACAGCCCAGCAGCTCACCGGCAAGACCGACGAGGAGTTCAAGGTTTTCCGCACCGATCCCAGCGGCTATGCCACGGTCAAGACCGACCTTCTCGGCCATATCATGCGCTTCTCAGGACGCGTGACCAAGAACCAGATGTTCGACCGTCTCGAGTTCATCGCCGACAATGTCGAGCCCGACGTCGATCCCAAGGAAGAGGTCGATCGCCTCAACAAGGAGATCAAGAAGGTCGAGGACGAGATCGGCGGCGCCGAGTCTGAGCATCCTAAGCAAGAGCCGGTCTGATCCATTCTCACACTTCCCACTGGACAGGTGTCCGCGTAGCGTATTTAATGCACTACTCCTATGCATATCCTGTTGCGTATGGCGCAACCTCCCGTCCTCCTTATGGAGGGCGTTGAAACAAGAACCGACAAGGAAGGAGGTGTTTTGTATGGATACAGAGGAAAAGAACCAACCTGAGAAGAGATTTCTGGCCGGCCCGATATCGGCGTCGGTCTGGGTCAATAAGGTGACCCGTGATGGCCATGAGGGGGAGTACCGATCGGTCACCCTCCAGCGCGCATACAAGGATAAGAATGACCAGTGGCAGCATACGTCTTCTCTGCGGGTCAATGATCTCCCGCGGGCGTCACTCGTACTCGACAAGGCGTACGAGTTCATCGTGCTCAGCGAGGCCCAGAACTAGGTGATGATACTATGACAGATTCGAAAAAAGAACCGAGCATCGAGGATTTACCAGGAGTCGGCGCCGCTACCGCGGCAAAGCTGGCTGAAGCAGGCTACAACACCCTGATGAGTTTGGCCGTGGCATCGCCCGGCGAACTCTGCGAGGCCGCAGGCATGACCGAGTCGTCGGCACGCAAGGTGATCAATGCCAGCAGGAATTCCATGGACATGGGGTTCGAGTCAGGCGATGAGCTCCTCAGACGCCGGGCGAATGTGATCAAGCTCACCACTGGCGTCAAGTCGGTGGACGAGATGCTTGGAGGCGGTGTCGAGACAGGGGCAATCATGGAGTGCTTCGGTGCCTATGGGTCGTCCAAGACCCAGCTGGCCCACCAGTTGGCGGTCAATGTCCAGCTTCCTGTTGAGAAAGGAGGCGCCGGTGGCATAGCCGTCTATATCGACACCGAGAACACTTTCCGTCCTGAGCGTATCCAGCAATTCGCCAATGGCTTGGGGCTCGACCCTCTGGAGACCCTCAAGAACATCAAGGTGGCGCGCGCCTTCAATTCCGACCACCAGATGCTGCTGGCCGAGAAGGTATCGGATCTCATCGACAAGGAGAAGCTGCCGGTCAAGCTCGTCATCGTCGATTCGCTCACTGCTCATTTCCGGGCCGAATTCGTCGGCCGTGGGACATTGGCCGAGCGTCAGCAGAAGCTCAATAAGCATATGCACGAGCTGTCAAAGCTGTCCAGCACCCATAATCTATGTGTCTACGTGACCAACCAAGTCATGGCCAAGCCCGATATGTTCTTCGGTGATCCGACTGAGGCCATCGGAGGCCACATCGTGGCCCACAATTCGACCTTCCGTATCTATCTCAGGAGAGGGAAGAAGGGCACGAGAGTGGCCAAGCTCGTCGACAGTCCCAATCTGCCCGATGCCGAGGCGATATTCCGGATTACGGATGACGGTCTCAAGGATGAATAGTGTTTTTTTCTCTTTTTTTTACCATCATACTTAAATAGGAGCACAGATTAGTGACAGCGTCCTGCACAGATATGGCCAAAATTAGGCGTTGTGCAGGTTAATAGCAAATGTAGGTGTAATTGAAATGGGAAATTTTGGTGGAAATTTTGGAGGCGGTGGCCGCTTTGGTGAGCCCCGCAGGAGCTTCGCGCCGGTTAAGGTTGGCGACGAGCTTGAAGTGACTATCGAGGCTGTCGGCGAGAAAGGCGACGGCATCGCCAAGAAGGACGGCTTCGTGCTGTTCGTACCGAACACTGCAGAGAATGACCGAGTCAAGATCAGGATCACCAAGGTCCTGAGAAAGGTCGGTTTTGCAGAGGTTTGTGGCGAGGGCGGTTCTGCTGCTCCGGCTGAGGATTCTGAGGAAGGAGCTGAAGAAGCTCCGGCTGAGGATTCTGAAGACTTCGGAGAGGAGACGACTGAGGAGCCTGCTGAGGAGCCTGCTGAGGAGCCTGCCGAAGAACCCTCTGAAGACGAGGAAGAGAAGAAGAAGGAAGAGTAATTCCTTCTGTGTTTGTTTTTTTGTTTTCTTTTTTTTCGAAAGTTCCTTCTAAAGATGATTGATGAGTTGTAAGTATGCGTCTCTTCATTGCATTGGACCTTGTGGGGATCGATGGCTGCGCTTCTCGATTGAAAGACGGATTGAAGCGACATGGTGTCGCGTCTGCCACTGGCACGCACCTCACGCTCAAGTTCTTGGGCGAGGTGGATGAGAAGACGATAGATGTGATCGTCGGCAAGCTGACAGCGGTGGATTTCTCATCTTTCTCCTTGACGACATCTCGCATCGGGTTTTTCCCTGACGAGAAACGGCCGCGCGTCGTCTGGCTCGGGATTGAGGCATGTCCTGAATTGATGCGGCTGCAACAGGATATCGAAGAAGCGTTGGTAGGTCTCGGTTTCAAGAAAGACTTCTCTTTCCATCCGCATATCACTCTGGCGCGGATCAAATTCCTCGACGACAGAGCGGGATTCCTGGAGACAATCAAGAGTTTGCCGATCGAGAAGAAGACTGTTGATGTCATGTCGTTCGCATTGATCGAGAGCGTGCTCATGCCTACTGGGCCTGTGTACGATGTCGTAACAGAGTTCTTCTAGCCCGCTGACATTGTCAGCCATGCCACGATCACCGGACCGATGGTCAAGCCGTAGATGATCGCTGCGGTGATCAGGATCCGGAACGCTTTATGCTCACGCAACTTTGGCAAGCGATAGAAGGCGACGAACAGGATGCCCACCGGTAGCAGGATCAGCATCGATAGGTAGTGGAGGAAGTAGAGTTCCGGGAACATCAAGAATGCGATGCCTGCGCCGACCAACGCAAAGCCCGCGTAGCGCCACCAACGATCCATCCTCTTGCCGTGATCAGAGTTGACGAGATCCGCTTTCTTCAATTCTTCGATAGGTTTCTCTTTGGGGATCTTGTTCTTCTCTACTTCGGGGAAGAATGAGGAGGCATAGCCGCAGCGCTTGCACCGGAAAGCGTTAGCGAACAATCCTGTACCTACGAGTCCGGGATTGGAGAAGTCCTGACCGATGTCAGTACTGTTGCATCGGGGGCACATGCGGACGAAAGACGTTGGCATTGGATCACCCTAAGAAAAGCAGTATCCCTATTGTCAGCGCAATCGTGAATGTCATGCCCCATCCTATCGAGATTTTCAAGAGATCCCATGTATTGTGGCTGAGCTTCTTTGTCTTTGGAGAGATTTTCTTCATAATCAGGAGCACGACGAAAAGTATGGCTACAGGTATGATCGATAAGAGAAGCCAGGGAATGATTGCATCTTTGAGAAGGAAATATAAGAGCACAAAGAGCAGACCGCCTGTATATCCGTGGGTGTTGCTATGATATCGGTGATCCATCCAGTTTCTGTATCAAGGCTTCTATAAGAAGATGTTGTATTCACGATATTTGCCATATGGCAAATAATTAACCTTTTAAACCCT
The DNA here is from genome assembly GCA_043817075.1 of archaeon. Classification (GTDB taxonomy): domain Archaea; phylum Nanobdellota; class Nanobdellia; order Woesearchaeales; family JAADFO01; genus CAYVGP01. The sequence continues at coordinate 176,767 of JBDRHG010000004.1, forward strand.
CTCATCTTCGCAATGAGTAATGCCCTGCGTAGGGGTTGGCCGCATCTGCGGGATCCTGCGCGCTGTTTCCGGGCGATAAAAGGGAGCAGAAGCGATTAAGACTTCTGTTTCGGGTGTATTCAACATGTCAGAGCAACAACAGTTTTTAGTGCCCCAGGAGCAATACCTGAAAGCCGGCATCCATATCGGAACCAAGTTCCGCACCAAGTACATGGAACCCTTCATCTACAAGACCAGACCTGACGGTCTGTCTGTGCTCAACATCCAGAAGATCGACGAGCGCCTCAGGATCATGGCCAACTTCCTGGCACAATACGCGCCCCAGGACGTCCTTATCGTCAGCCGTCGAGAGAACGCATGGAAGGCGGTCAAGAAGCTCGGCGAGATCACCGGCCTTCGCGTCATCGCGGGCCGTTACCCTCCTGGCATCCTGACCAATCCTGAGCTGGAGAACTTCACCGAGACCAAACTGCTCCTCGTCACCGACGCATGGCCGGACCGAAACGCCATCGCAGACGCGCTCAAGATCGGCATCCCGGTCGTCGCGCTTTGCGACACCAACAATCAGGCCAACAACATCGACCTCGTCATCCCCTGCAACAACAAGGGAAAGAAGAGCCTCGGCCTGGTGTTCTTTATCCTGGCGCGAGAATTCCTCAAGAACCGTGGTCAGATCAAGAACGACGACGACCTTCCGGCAAAGATTGAGGACTTCGTCGACGATTTCGATTAATTTTTTTTACTCTTTTCTTTCTATCTCTTCCATCCCCTTGTCCACGATCTGGAAGAACACACTCTTGCCTTCGGGGATGGAACGGTGCTTGACCACGGCAGCCACACGTCGCGGACCGTTGAGCTTCTTCAATTCGACCAATGACTTGCTGGCGTACTTGAGGATGTCGCCGCCGACCATCCTGACGCCGTTGTTCTCGATGTCGGCGTACACCTGGTTGGTCGCCAGCACTGGCACATGGTTCTTCCTCGCCATCCTGGAGAACGCAGACAATTGTGTGCCGAGTTCTCTGGTCAATTCCTGGAGGTCGCCCTTGGCGAACTCGAGACGGTAGAGCATGGAGATGGTGTCGATGATGATGATGCCTGCCTCTTTCGGGAACGACTTGGACAATTCCTCCACCATCTTGGACTGCTCGTCAAAGCTCATGGGGAGCATGAAGACGGTCTTGTCCATGACCTCTTTGTAATCGGGTGTGAGCTGTTTGAGGCGCTCCACCGAGAAGTTCGCTTCTGTATCGATGAAGATGACCTTCTTGCCTGCCTTTGCCTGGGCAATCTGCGACAGAAGACAGATCATGCTCTTGCCGCAACCCGCAGGGCCGTAGACAGTGTTGATGATATTGGAGTCCCAGCCACCTTCCAATAGGGCATCCATGACTGCCGATCCTGTCGGTACCTTCGTTTCCATCGATTCCTGAGAAAGGGACCTGCTTTTTATGCGTTTCTGCGGTCTATCCCTTGGTGCTCCGGTCCAGCCGGGCCTTCCGCAGCGCTATGAAATGCCTGAAGTCCTTCTCGATGTCGTCGTCTGCCTTTATATCCCGTTTCTGCATCATGTGATCACTGTAATCGTATCTCCCTTTCCGGTCACGATCTCTTTATAAACCTTTCTTCCGGCTCTAGAGTTTCTGATTTTTGTTTATAAATAGAAAAAAGGAAGTAGTATTTGCATCATTAAAGTTTTTGGTGAACAAAAATGAAGCAAATACTACCAGAACTTAAAGAACTGAACAAGCATTTAACTTTTGCGAAAAAAGCGTTCACAAAACGTGGTTTTAGAAGATTCAACAAGCGTAAGATCTCTTTCTGGAATATGTTTAACCCATCCTATCTCACATTCAACATCATAAAGAAACTCATCTTTAGCCCCATACATCTGGTTATGATCCATAACTTTGACAATACCGATGCACTTCTTATTGTCCTGGAGAAAAGACACTTTGTCCCCTTCTTTGAATTTTGGTTCCATTTTGATTTATGAAAGCTTATCATTAATGGCTTTCAGATTAGAAATTATGATTCTTTGGATGACCTGGTTGAGTTTATGATCATCCCTCTTTTTTGCCCCTTTAGTTGAGTTGATATACTCTTCCAAAAGACCGAGAAGAATATCAAAGACAGGAACATTTTGGATTCTTAGCAGATGAAAGGTAATTAATCTTGTTGTTCTGCTATTACCATCTTCAAAAGGATGAATGTGTTGAAACTCATTATGAAGATAAGCAGCAAAATCTAGAATCTCTTTTAGTTCATGTTTCTTTTTGCTTGTAAATTTTTCATAGACATCCATGAGCTTATCAAGTTGTGGCTCGATCTCGCTGACTTTCGCAACTTTATAATCTGGATTTCCTCTGATATGAACTGATTTTGTTCTGATTTTACCTGCGATTGCTGGTTTGTGTTGCATGGCCAGATAATGATAATTCAAAATCAAAGCTTTGTTTAAAGGAGATAACTCTTCTGCATCCTGCATCATCTTGTTGATCGCTTTTTGATAATTCTGAACTTCCTGGACACTTTCAAGATCCAAATCTTTTGGAACAATATGATTCTTCAATAGTTTGATAGTATCTGGAAGAGTGATTGGATTACCTTCAATGCTCAAGCTGTGATGGATAAATTTAATTTCATATTCTTTTGAAATCTCTTTGTATCTTTGAAGATTCTGACTTATTAGACGTCGAAATTTCTTCAATTCTCGTTGGATTTCTTCAAGATATTCATCATCTTTTGGTCTTGCCACGTACGCTTTTTGATCATAATATGCAACTAATTTTCCAAGAAAAGAATTGAAGGGAATTGTTGCCTCAAGAGGTTTTTTTGAAAGAACAATCAAAAGCCCATACCTTGAAAGAATCTCAACATTTTTTGTAAACTTCTTTATCCCTATATCAAAGTCCTTAGCAGTGAAACGCTTCTTGAGAAATGCTTTGCTGATAAATTCTGCAAGTTTCTCATCAAACAAATCATTATAGTTGATCTGATTAGACATACTTTCTCCAATAATGTCATACACTAAGTCATTCTTCTTAGATCTCAGAGCAGTAAACCCGTGTTTGTCCTTCAATGCAAAGCCCTGTTCTGACAATTTGACCAGTAGATTGTAGATGGTTTGATAGCTTGCATGACTCTTTTTGAAAGCCTTAGCCACGTCTAAAGGGGAAAGAGGGGTGCCCTTTTTATACAAATATTCGAATATGTCGTATTGAGTTACCATGTGTATCATCTTCTAAACACCTTTCCTTAATAAAAGTTTCTATTCTGCCCTATAAATTTAATCTAAATAAATAATTAGGGCATTTTAGACCTTCTTTTGACTTCCTCAAAACTCCTTTTATATATCCACTCTCGAAGCCCCTTGAGGTCTGATTCCTGCATCTCATTCAATATTATCTGATAATCGAGGAAATCAGGCGGATCCATCTTCAAGGTCTGGATATACTTTCTTTTTAGATACATGAAAATATCTGTCCAGTCTCGTCCAATAGGAGCTCGTAGGGTGGCAGTTGAAATATACCGCATAGTTTCTGCTTCTGAAGCCATATTCTCCTGTCTGGTGGCCAGTATAAGCCGTTCTATGCGTATTCTTTCCATAACCTTACCAGGAACGCTCATATCAGTATAACCCGGCATGACGATAATCGGGTCTGTTATCGCCCATATAATAGGGTCAAAACACCTGCTTTCCTTAGCACTCATAGGGGCTTCTTCTTTTATGGGGTTGCCAATAATACTGCGTGGTCTGGAGCGTAGCGGAAGATTCGCAGATGGATTGGCCTGAGAAAAACCTAACGGTTTTTCTCAAAGTGTTGGCTTTTTCTTTGGTGTGGCTATATGAGAAGGTGAGGAAGCAGATCCAAACTGCTGTTTGTTAGGCTTTGTACCCTATGCGTATAGTGTTAAGCCTTTGAGCCTGTCTAGGTGAAGATGTATGGTCTCGCTTCCTGCAATTGTTCTTTGTTAGCTTGAGCTAAAACCGTAAAGTTTATATATGTCATGTATATATCTATATATGTGGACTAACATGGTGCAAGCTATGATCAATATTACGGAACAGGCGAATCGCGTCTTGAATGTTGTCAAAGCCAAGTATGGTCTGAAGGATAAATCGCAGGCCATCGAACTTGTTGTTTCTGATTATGAATCTGAGTTTCTTGAACCTGAACTTCGACCTGAGTACGTTGAGAGGATTGAGAACATCAAGAAAGGGAAGTTTCTTCGCTACGACACTATTGACACGTTGAGGAAACAAATTGAAAAGACGTAGTTTTAACTTTTCTGATCACCTCAAGAAGATAGTGGAAAAGCTCTTCAAAAAAGACAAGAAGCGATATGAACTGCTTCTCAAGAAAGTTGAAGAGATCCTCACTTGCAAAGATGTCGAACATTATAAGAACCTCAGAAAACCTCTGCACCATCTCAAAAGAGTACACCTCGACTCGCATTTCGTGCTTACTTTCGAGTATGATAAAGTCGCTGATTTCATCTCTTTCTATGATTTTGACCATCATGACGTTATATACAAAAAGCGATAGAGCATACTTTACAGATCATTTCTGAACGACATTGCGGAAACTATGTCGTCCGGGTCTGATCTTCGATCTCTCGGCCGCGTCTCCTGCATATTCAGTCATGCGCCTGTCATCAGAAGACTTCCGCATCAAGCGGCTAGTATGCATGCACAGCGATATCTTTGATCCGCGAGAAATCCTTGGTGTTCCTTGTGAGGATGCCTTGTCCCTCATGTATTGCGATGCCGGCGATCATAACGTCGATAGGATGCGTCGGCAGCCCGCTTCTTTTCAGTTCGCCATCGATCGTCCCGGCCGCGATCGCCGCATCCTTCCCGAACGGGATGATGGTCTGGCCCTTGATGACCGCTTCGATCCTGCTCCGCTCTCGGTCTGGTCTGGACGTCTGGGCCAGCCCGGTGAAGAGCTCGAACATCGACAAAGAGGTGATGCATATGGGTTCTTTGAGTCTTGCGATGGCTTCTTTTGCCTGTTGGTCTCCCCGCATGAGATCGATGAGGACCGTGGTGTCAAGGATCATCTTGGTTTACCCATACGCATCCGCAGGTCGCTGATGGCGTTCTCCATGTCTTCGGCATCTCTCTCGTCGATGCTGCCTGCGAGCTCGAGGAGCGAGCGCTCTCCGGTGATCCTCCTGATGACATCGGAAAAGCTTTCCCTCTCTCGCTTGAGCACGGCGAGCCGGTCATAGGCGTCGGTGGTGATGGTGAGTGTCTTGGTGGCCATGTAATCTACGTGTATGTACGTGTATTTAAATTTTTCTGTCTGCATGGCTGCTGTTCTCATGTTTTAGCCCTCGGTTTGCGGAACCATTCCGGGTCGGCTTTTATTTACTATATGGAAAATAAATGGATTCTCCGTCGGCAACGTAAACCATAAAAACAAGTGGGGAGTTGGATTCATCGGTAACCCTGTGGTTAAAAGTGAAAGTTTAGTATGGCCGGAATATTTTCTCGTTTTCTCCATAAACTTATTAAAGCGTCAGGAATTAACTTACCCTATGAGTAAAACGTACACGCTCGTAATCGAGCAGGATGAAGATGGTTGGTTTGTTTCTGACGTCATCGAGTTACCAGGATGCCATACCCAAGCCATGACCATGGACGAGTTGCTCTGTCGCACCCGGGAAGCGATCTCGGCCTACCTCCAGGAAGAAAAAGACGACATTGTGCCCACCCGCTTTGTCGGGGTCCAGCAGGTCGAGGTGTGAGTCCTCATGTCCAAGCTGCCGGCGCTCACTGGCAAAGAGCTTGGCAAGATTATCAAATCCTTCGGGTTTGCCCACAGTCATACCACAGGAAGTCATGCTGTGTATAAGCATCCTGACGGCAGGCGTACCACAATCCCCCAGCATACCGGAGAAACGATCGGTCCTGGCCTTCTTCTCAAAATTATAAAAAAGGATCTTGGCATAAGTCGAGATGATTTCTTGTCCTGTTTATGATAAACCATAAAAACCAGTTGCCATCTGGGCGTAGATATGCGTGTGCTTGTGACTGGAGGGGCTGGTTTCATCGGTAGCCATGTTGTCGATGCTCTATTGGCGCGGGGCGATGAAGTGGTGGTGGTGGATGACTTCAACACCTATTATTCCGCCGAGCGTAAACGGAAGAACATCAAGGAGGCATCTTCTCAGAAGGGATTCTCCCTCTTCGAGGCGGATATCCGCGATATCTCTGCATTGCGTCGTATCATGAAGGAGACCGCACCAGAGCGGGTGATCCATCTGGCGGCTCGCGCCGGTGTGCGACCATCACTTGTGGATCCTGAACTGTATCATGCCGTCAATGTGGTCGGCACCGAGAACGTGCTGAAGGCGGCAGTGGACTCCGGGGTTCGCCATGTGGTGTTCGGCTCGTCGTCATCCGTGTACGGTGCGCGTAACGATCCACCCTTCAAGGAGACCGACGACGTCTCCAAACAGGTGTCGCCCTATGCAGAGACCAAGCGGAAAGGCGAATTGCTCTGTGAGCGGTTCTGCTCGCAGGACGGGATCTCCGTCAATGCGCTGCGTTTCTTCACGGTGTATGGGCCTCGGGGCAGGCCTGACATGGCGCCCTTCAAATTCGTGTCGCGGGTATTGGCTGACGAGCCCATCGAGATGTACGGCGACGGTTCGTCGAAGCGGGACTACACGTATGTCACTGATATCGTCTCGGGCGTGCTTTCGGCCGTGGATAAGCCCATGGGCTTCGAGATATTCAACCTCGGCAACAATACGATGGTGTCGCTGGCAGAGTTCATCGAGACAGTGGAGCAGGTGACAGGCAAGAAGGCGACCATCAACCGTTTGCCTGAGCAGAAAGGTGATGTTCCATTGACGTGCGCGGACATATCGAAAGCGGAAAGTCGATTGGATTACTCTCCACGTACCTCGGTTATCGATGGTCTTTCGTCTTTTTACAAATGGTATATGAATCCTGAAGTTGAACTCAAAGAGGTGTAGAATGAAAGAAACTATTCTGGTTACCGGTTGCGCAGGCTTTATCGGGTCAAATCTGGTTGAAAGTCTCCTTGAAAAAGGTTATAACGTGAAAGGCATCGACGACCTATCGACAGGGAACATCGAGAACATCAAGAATCTAGATTTCGAATTTAGCGAAGGCAACATCAATGATAAAGAATTGCTCTCTAAGATCCTTCCGGGCGTCGATTTCATCCTTCATCAAGCCGCCATCCCTTCTGTGCCCAGATCTATAGACAATCCTGAAGCCTCGAACCATGCGAATGTGAATGGTACACTGAATCTTCTCCTCTGCGCAAAAGATGCTGGGGTCAAACGTGTCGTCTTTGCCTCATCAAGTTCGGTATATGGCAATTCACCTACTCTTCCGAAAAAAGAAGACATGCCAGTCGGGCCACTTTCACCTTACGCGCTCACAAAATATGCTGGAGAGAGATATTGCCAGCTCTTCAATGATATCTATGGTCTTGAGACGGTCGCTCTCCGCTACTTCAACGTGTTCGGACCTCGTCAGAATCCTGATTCCCAATATAGTGCGGTGATACCAAAGTTCATCAAACAGATGCTCAAGAATGAGTCGCCGACCATATACGGCGATGGAGAGACATCACGCGATTTCTCCTTCATCCAGAACGTGATCGATGCAAATATCCTCGCTATGAAAGCCGCTCCCGATGCTTGTGGAAAAGTGTTCAATATCGCCACCGGTCACCGGATATCACTTAACGATCTCGTCGGTCTAATGAACAAGATCCTCGGAAAAGATATCAAGCCACGTTATGAAGATGAACGGGCTGGAGATGTGAAACATTCCTTGGCAGACATATCACAGGCAAGATTGCTGCTCAATTACAGGCCGGCTGTGCAAATAGAAGAAGGATTGAAGGCGACCATCGCCACCATGAGATAAAACCTTTAGCTCTCATCGTTCCGCTGAGAAGCCAATCAGACCATCCTGCTTTAACGATACTTTTTGTGTTGGGGGGAATTCATGAATATTTTGATGCTCAATTACGAATACCCACCTCTGGGCGGAGGTGCAGCCAATGCCTGTCATTACATTCTTCAAGAATATTCAAGACGTCCAGATATCAAGGTCGATCTGATAACCTCTTCTCCGGATAATCGTCGTTCTATGGTCCGTTTCTCTAAGAACATCACCATCCATAAGCTCAATGTCCATAAGAAGGAGATCCATGTCTGGCGGATGCAAGAGATCATCCGATGGACTGTCTCAGCATATCTCTTGGCAAGAAAACTCATGAAAAAGGAATCATACGATATCTGTCACTGCTGGTTCGGATGGCCGGGAGGAATCATCGGATACCTGCTGAGGAAGGACATCCCCTATATTGTCGCGCTCCGAGGCTCTGATGTCCCAGGATATAACCCTCGCCTCGCGATCCTTGATTCCATCCTCTTCAGACCTCTCTCCAGACTGATATGGAAGCACGCTCGAGCGGTGATCGCGAATTCAGACGGATTGAAGGAATTGGCCCATCGCACGTCCCGAAGACCTATCGGCGTGATTTTCAACGGTATCGACACTGAAGAATTCAGGCCGGTTCGCCGTCCTCATAAGTCGTTTGTGATACTCTGTGTTTCGAGGCTAATCGAACGTAAGGGTATCGGATACCTTCTGAAAGCGGTATCGATCCTGGATGATGTCCAGGTGGTCATCATCGGTGAAGGCAACCGTGAAGAGCAATTAAAAGCACTGTCCAGAAAATTATTCATTGAAAACAGAGTCAAATTCCTCGGATATGTCCCACACCACAAAATCAGGAAACACTACAACGATGCAGATGTCTTTGTTTTACCCTCCCTCAACGAGGGCATGAGCAATACGCTTCTTGAGGCCATGGCTTGTGGGCTCCCACTTATCGTCACTAACACAGGAGGGACAAAGGAGCTGATTAATGGAAATGGCATGATCGTCCGGAAAAAATCAGTGAAGGACCTCGTGGATTCCATTAAGAAACTTCATGATGACAGAAAATTGTTGGGCGTCCTGGGCAAACAGTCAAGAACGCTTGCTGAAAACATGAGCTGGAAGAAAGCCGCTGAAAGTTATATGGAGCTGTATGATGATAGTAAGAAATAGACTTTTGTCGATGATTTTCAATAGATTTGATTTTATCATCAGATTTCTCTATAGCCGACTGCCTGTCCATTTTCTATTTTCAAATTTGTATGCTGGTAACCTTCATGTGTTCGATAAGAATTTTGAAAATATGAAGAAGGCTTTACAAAAAAATCGATTCAAGTTCACCAATACCATCTGTTTGGAACTGGGACCTGGAAGATCATCCTTGGATGCCTATAACTGTCTTATGAACGGTGCTAGACTGGTCTATCTTGTGGATAAATACCCACGGAAAATGATTTCTTCAAAGGAATATGTGAGAGAGATACAATTCATGAAGAAAAAATTTCATAAGAATCCTGCCTTCTTACTTGGAGAAGGTAGACTTGACGACACATTCATTAAATTAATACCACGTGATGTTTCAGCCTTAAAATCTTCAGTCAAGGTCGACCTACTTTTCAGTTTCAGTGTGATGGAACATATTAAAGAAGTGGAGCGGAATATTCAGAAGTTCCATAATCTCTTGAAAAAGGATGGGTTGATGTATCACTCAATAGATCTTAGAGACCATTATAACTTCAATGATCCTTTCTTGTTCTACAAATATTCTGATAAGACCTGGAATGAGTATCTAGTAAAAGAGGGCGTGACCTATACGAATAGATTAAGATATGACGATTATATCTCTCTCTTCGAAAAACATGACTTCAAGATAGTCGAGGAGCATATCACCAAGTATCCGTTGCCATCAACATCAAGATTATCAAAGAAATTCAGAACTGCCGATCGAGAGATGTTGCGCATTGGAATCGTCCGACTACTATTAAAGAAACTGTAAGCAAGAGGATTCCCACTGACGGACTAGACCTGTACCCGCAAAACCTGGAAAAATGACCCTGATAAACGTAAAATATGTACGGAGAATTACTCAATCACTCTTCACTATGTTCCATGCTGTAAAGTGCACCAAGATCCTCCTCTGGTTCCTGGCAAGAATCCCTACACGCAGGCTTTTTAGGGATTTATGGATCAATCCTGCCGAGTACTATGTTGAATCGGCTGACAACTTCTTGGCGAGAATGAAAGCGTTCAATGTCACCCATAAAGGTAAGAAGATTCTGGAAATAGGTTCTGGGAACTCGTTTGGATGGGGATATTCTTTTCTTTTGAACGGGGTCGGAGAGTATACGTCGAGTGATGTGGTACGAACTCCATCCATGTCAAAAAAGGCCATACATGTTGAGAAAGAACTGATTCGGCTTGTGGGAAAAAGATACAAATCAGATATGTTAGAACAGTCCATGCATTTCTCAAAACATTCCATCACTTCATCGAACAAAAAGTTACGATTCAAACAACTAGACATCACCTCGAATCACATTGATCGTGCAGTGAGCTATGATGTGATCATCTCTAATGCGGTATTTGAGCATATTCACAAGGACAGGGTCGACCAAGCGATCAAGAACATGTATCTGCTACTAAATATAAACGGTAAGATGCTCCATCATATTGACTTAAGAGACCACTTCAACATGGATCAAAAGTTTAATTTTCTACGATATTCCGATCGTAGTTGGTCCTATCTCACCAACGAGACTCATTTTTACACTAATCGGTTGAGAGCAAATGACTTCATTGAGTTATTTAGGAAGAACGGCTTCAAAGTGACGAACATCCGACGGAATATAGTTGATGTGAGTGCTGAGGATATCAGAAAATATGCTCATGAAAGCTTTCAACACTATTCGGATGAGGATTTGAAAACGATAAGCTTTTCGATATCTTTACAGAAACAGGGGATTAGGCTCTGAGGTTATCTGATGTGCGGAATCAATGGATTAATCAATTTCAATGCAACTAAACCTTCTCTCAAGGCACTGGAGAGAATGAATGATTGTATCTCGTACAGAGGACCTGACGATGCTGGTGTATACATTGACAGAGGAGTGGGGTTTGGGCATAGACGACTTTCGATCATTGACTTGTCAAAAGCAGGACACCAGCCAATGACCTATACTCATGGAAACAGGACCGTTGTTCTCACGTATAATGGAGAGATCTACAATTTTAAAGAAATCAAGGAAGAATTGCTCAATAAAAATTATGCTTTCAAATCAAAAACAGATTCTGAGGTGATTCTCGCATCATATCTGGAGTGGGGGGTTGAATGCCTTAAAAAATTTAATGGCATGTTCGCTTTTGTACTATATGATAAAGACAAGAACATCTTATTCGGTGCAAGAGACCGGTTTGGTAAAAAGCCCCTGAAATATTACCATGATGATGACAGGTTTATTTTTAGTTCAGAACTGAAGGCGATTCTCACCCAAGACGTGAAGAGGGAGCCTGACTTTACAGCTATTGATGATTATCTGACACTGCAATATGTCCCTTCACCAAAGACAGGATTCAAAGGAATCTACAAACTATCTCCGTCTCATTATTTTATTTTGAACCTGACCACCAGGTTGTTAGATGTAAAAAGATATTGGGATCTGGAGTATTCACAAAAACTGAACATATCTGAAAGTCAATGGCTCAAACTACTTGAGAACCAACTTGAACAGAGCGTGAAAAAGCGACTTATATCTGATGTCCCCATAGGGGCATTTCTGTCAGGGGGGGTTGACAGTAGCGCCATTGTAGCCTTCATGAGTAAGTTTACCGATAAAGTGAAAACTTTCTCAATAGGATTCGATGAAAAGGACTATGATGAAACCAAATATGCCCGAAAAGTCGCGAAAAGGTATAATACTGATCACAAAGAGTTCACCGTAAAAGTCAATGATATGCTCAAACTGATCGAAAAGCTCGTCTACCAATACGAGGAGCCATATGCTGACAGTTCACAACTACCTACATATATGCTCGCTGAATTCACCAGAAAACATGTGACCGTCGCGCTAAATGGCGATGGAGGAGATGAAAATTTTGGTGGGTACGACAAATACGAGAAACATTTGATCGCGAAGAGAATATTTATCCCTTTCAATCGTACGTTAGCGTCATTTTTCGATTTTCTTGATAAGAATATCAAGTCATCACTATTTTTCCACAAGGTATTCCTGTTCTTGAGAACATTAAGGCAACCGAATTGGCTCAGACACCTGAACTATACACACTATTTCGATACTTATACAAAGAATGAATTCTATAAACCTGAATTCAAAAGGAAATTAGGAACACATTCGAGCTTCTTCTGCTTTTCGGATCTGATGAAACGCAAAAAGAATGTATCGTATATGGACAGGATATTCTATCTTGATTTTAACACATACGTCCCTGATGATCTTATGGTCAAGGTAGATATCGCCTCGATGGCAAATTCCTTGGAATCTAGATCGCCGTTGTTGGATCATGAGTTCGTGTCATTAGCTGCCAAAATGCCTTCAACTCTGAAGATCAGGTTTGGGGAACGGAAATACATCTTCAAGAAGATGCTTGAGAAATATTTGGATAAAGACATCCTGGTACGTAGAAAAAAAGGATTCGGAGTACCTATCGAACATTGGTTTCGCAAAGAACTTAAGGATTACATACGGGACAATTTGTTAAATAAACAAGGGATAGTGCTAAACATCATGAAGATTGACAAGGTGAAAAGGCTTTTAACGGATCATTTTCGTGGAAAGGATAACTCGAAGAAATTATGGACCTTAATGATACTAAATTTGTGGCATGAACGATTTTTTGGTGGTGTGAAAGATGGTTAAACGATTCAATTTCGGCATAAACTGGAGCAATTTCTCTGAGAACAGCCTGAATAAAAAGAAGTTTAATGATGCAGTACATTCATTGAACGTATTGATTGGACAAGATACCATCAAAGGAAAAAGTTTTTTAGACATAGGATGTGGGAGTGGTATATTCTCACTTGCAGCCAGAGTTTTAAAAGCAAAGAGAGTGGTAGGATTCGATATCTCAAAGGAAAGTATAGATACATCAAACCTAAATAAGAAACGACTTAATATCGATGGTGTTACATTTTTCAGAAAATCCATTCTTGATAATGATTATAGGTCCTTGGGCACATTTGATATCATCTATTCATGGGGGGTGCTTCACCACACAGGCAAAATGTGGGAGGCCATCAAACATTCATCTGAACTTGTCAGGCCAAAAGGTCATTTTGTGATCGCAATCTACAATAGGCATTGGTCTTCGGTAATTTGGAAACTGATAAAGTTCACCTATAACCAAGCGCCTACGTGGATCAAAAAGATGTCCATATTCTTCTTTTTTCCTGTACTATATCTCGGAAAGCTCGTTACCACCATGAAGAACCCTCTTAAAAAACAGAGGGGGATGAGTTTCTATTATGATGTCGTCGATTGGATCGGGGGATACCCATATGAATATGCATCAAAAAAAGAGATCAAGAATTTTGTTGAATCTAGAGGATTAAGATTAATAAAGTATATAAAATCAACTGTTCCTACAGGGTGCAACGAATTTGTGTTTGAAAAATGAAAATATGTTTTATTGCTCCAAAAGCTTACACCCTCTTTAATCCGAAAGTTAAGTCTGGTTTCGGGGGATCTGAAGTCCAGCTCAATTTATTGGCTAATGAATTAGCAAAAAATGATGAATTGAATATTAACTTTATGGTTGCAGATTATGGACAAAAAGAAATTGAAATTCATTCGAAAATTTATGTCTGGAAATCCCTTGATTTTAACAAGAGTACGTTAAAACAAGTATGGGATTTCTGTTACACATTTAATAGAATTAATGCGGACATCTATGTTCTTAGCTCCATGTCCCCCATTGCAGGTTTGATTTCTTTTTATTGTAAATTAATCAATAAGAAATTTTTTTTCATGATTGCCAATGACGGAGAAACAGACAAAAGTCACAAAGTTTATGGAAAAGTATTCTCCCGGATACTTTCTAATTTGGTTTTTAAGTGTAGCACATATATAGTAGTTCAAAATACCTATCAACAAAAATGTTTATGGAAATATGAGGGAAAGAATTCAATTATTATAAAACCAGCTAGTTATATGCGAACGCACGTTTCAAAAAACAGAGATAGTATCTTATGGGTTGGCAGACTGGACAAAGGATTCAAAAGACCTGAGTTCTTCATTCGGTTGTCAGAATCATTCCCGGAGCAGAATTTCTTGATGATAGCACTTCCTGCTACAAACCAATTGGATTATTTTCACCATGTTGAGAAGCAGGCATCATATAGGAAAAACATCGAGTTCATCCCATTCGTACCCTTCAATGATACAGATAAACATTTTCGAAAAGCTAAAATTTTTATTAATACATCTGTACAGGAAGGTTTTCCAAATACGTTTGTTCAGGCTGCAAAAAATAAAGTTCCGATTCTGTCACTCAAAGTCAATCCGGACAATTTTCTTGATGGTATTGAATGTGGATTTTCCTGTGATGACAATTTCAATTTGCTAAAAGAGAAACTGTCAAAATTACTCACAGATAAAAAATTGTTTGAATCCATGTCCGAAAGTGTGTATGCATATGGAAGAAAAAACCTTGATATAGCAATAAATGCAAAAAGGTTCCTCGATTTGATCAAGGCTGCATGATTTACCGTGTTGAAAAGGCTTACGTTTTAGTGCAAGAAGTCGCTTGGTTGATGCCTTCACTGGTTCGCATTTTATAAACTGGAAAAATCACTGTCAAAATGCAAGAAAACCACTCACAACAAAGAGTACATATCTGTTTTATTATCTCTCGAGCTTATCATCTTTTTAACCCCAAAACAAAAGAGCAATTCGGAGGAAGTGAACTTCAGCTTTACCTTTTAGCAACGGAAATATCTAAGGATAGTAGATTCAAGGTTTCTTTTTTAGTTGGAGATTATGGTCAGGGAAAAATAGAAAACTACGGAAGGATAGTGGTATATCGTGGTGTTTATCTCGATAAAGGGAGCTCACTATTTTTTAAGTTTGTCAAAGGCTTTGAGTTGTACAGATCATTGGCCAAGATAGACGCAGATATTTATTTCTTTTCATCAGCCAACTACTTTTTAGGATTATTGTCGTTCTTTTGTAAGATAAATAACAAGAAGATACTATTTAGGACAGCAAGTGATATTGACTGCAATCTTCAGTTCATTAAAAAAAATTTAATTCTTGGCAGACTATTCAAATACGGATTGGAGTCTTCAGATCTTGTACTGACACAAAGCAATGATCATCAAATCCTGTTGAGGAAGAATCATGGTATCTTCGCTCAAATACTAAGAAACAGTATTTCTCTCAAAACTGATTCAAAGAAAACTTATACAAAGAAACATGTTTTATGGGTCTCAAGTTGTCAGAAGTTAAAGCGACCCACATTATTCCTGAAACTTGCTTATGAAAATCCCACCGAAAAGTTCGTCATGATTTGTCCGCCGTCCTCTATCGATAAAGAATATTGGGAAATCATATTCCAGAAAAGTAAAAATATTCCTAACTTAACATTCTTAAAGTTTGTGTCATTTTCAAAAATTCAAAAATATTTTCATGAGGCAAAAATCTTTGTTAATACATCTGAATTTGAGGGTTTTCCAAATACATTTCTCCAAGCTGGCCTCATGAAAATACCAATACTATCTTTAAAAGTCAATCCTGACCATTTTATCAGCAGATATGATTGTGGATATTGCTGTGAAAATGATTACAGAGAAATGGTTGTTAAGTTTAGAAAACTCATAGAGAACAAGAAAGACTGGAAGAAAAAAAGTGATGAAGTCTTTAAGTATGTCCATAAATATCATGATATTGATGAAAATATTCGAAGATTAAAAATATTGATACTAAACATGAAACAAAATGGCTGATTCAAAAATATACTTCGATAAGAAGAATAATCGTCTGGTATACATTAAGAAAGAGTCTAGTCCAAAATTCTGGGATAATAAATGGAGAACCAGCGATGATCAATTAAAAAAAGTGATTATGAACGGGAGAAAAAACTTTTTTATGAGACAGTTGACGAGAAAGTATGTAAAACAGGGCGGTAAAATTCTTGAAGGGGGTTGCGGTACAGGACAACATGTTTACGCATTTAATAACTGGGGATACGACTCATACGGAATTGATTTTGCAAAAAGCACGATTAAAGCGGTTAACAGAGTCTTTCCCTCGCTAAAGATAATTGAGGGAGATGTTAATAGTCTTCCCTATTCAAGCGGCTTTTTTGATGCATGTTGGTCTTTAGGAGTCATTGAGCATTTCTATGGAGGGTATGAACAAATTGTGAGAGAGATGGAACGAGTTGTGAAAACTGACGGATACATATTTGTTTCTTTTCCCGTGATGTCTGGATTACGGAAATTGAAAGCAAGTCACAAATACTATCCTGAGTTAAGTAAAGATGTTAATTTGAAAAATTTTTATCAGTTCGCTTTAAATGAGAATCAGGTGATAAATGATTTCAGGATTATAGGTTTAAAATTGGTCGGGAAGAGATATTTATCAGGATTGAAAGGTCTGAAAGATGAGGTGGCGTTTATGAGATTTTCGCTACAGAAATTATATGATTCAAAAAACATATTTTTCCGTGTATGCAAAAAAACACTGTCGATTTGTTTAGCACGCATGAGTCCTCACATGGTCCTATTGATATTTAAAAAATTATAAGTTGTGATTGTAAATGAGAATACTTATTGTTGCACCAAGATTTCATATAAACCTCTATTATAGAATTAAGGCCATGAAAAATGAAGGACATCAAGTAAAAATGATAGCGTTATATCGTGGAAAATCTGAGTTTTATGGTGATATCGATTATGAACTCATTGGTTACTCTAACATTTTTAAATTTATTTCAACGAGATTATCCAAGTTTAAACGGATTGGGATAAAGTCAAAATTTGAGCTGGACTATGGAGTACCAAACATAAAAAAACTTAAGCATATTATTAAACAATTTAATCCGAATATTACTATTATTAAGTCATATCAAAACGTATTGGCTCTATCTGTCTTGTTCATACTGAAATCAGCCAATAAAAAGGCAATACTTTTTTTACAGACTGGTAAAAATCACATCAAAGGATCCAAAATACTTCTGAAACTCTATATGAGATTTCTTCGCTCAATGAACGTAGTTTATTTTATTACACCAATTACAAAAACTCAACGTATTCTTCAGGGTTTAGGAATAGATAACTGTAGCTATATTCCTTTTGCAGTTGATGTAACTGATTTCACAAAGAATCACTTCTGTGGTAGGAAAATAAACATCATCTGTGTTGGAAAATTTGTGAGTAGAAAGAACCAAATTATGCTGCTAAAAAGTATTAAAGCTATTCGAAGAATCCATGATGTCAAATTGAATCTTATTGGTGAGGTAGCTGATAAGACCTATTTAAGAGATGTTTTGGCATACATTAGTGAAAACAACTTGTCGAGTATTGTGAAAGTCAAACACCATATCAGCTATGAAAAGATGATCAATGAGTATAGATCTAATGATTTATTTATTCTACCAAGTTACAAAGAACCTGCATCTTATTCAATAGTAGAGGCGATGGCAAACAAGCTTCCGGTTATTTGCAGTTCGGATTGCGGCACGCAGTGTTATGTTCAAGAAGGGAAAACAGGATTTATCTTTGCTAGTCAAAACGAAACGGATTTAACTGATAAGATCTTGCTAGCTTTGCAGAGCAGGAAAAGACTGATTGAAATGGGTGTGAGAGGATTCGAATTTGCTCAAAAATATCATTCATTAAGGCATTTTTATCATCAATTTAGAGATGTAACTGAAAATGTGTAGACAATTGAATGGAAACAAAACGCTGACATCACCTAGTTACGTGATGCACTATCATTATGTACGACGTTTTTCAAAAAATTTAATACGTTTACTTAAACTTAAAGATCTAGTTCAATTGGACTTGGCTGAAAATCTTCTATGTAAAATTGGAGGATATAATGTGGAGTTAGGATTTGCACTTGACTTGATTGATTTTTTTAACAATAAAAACAAACCATTATGGAAACGATTCTTGTATAGGCTGTTATTGTTCACGCCAATAGTAAACAAACATATATTTTATCACATTTTTAAACGCAAAGAATATGAGCTTTCATTGGATAAAATCATTGATCTTGATACTCGTAAAAAAAAGTACGACAACATTTACTTTGCTTCGATGAACAATTACCTCAATCCACTCTTAGATTTTATGAAAAAAAGACAAAGAAATCTTCTGATTGTTCCTCTTGAGGCTAAAAATTGGTCTAATTACAGTAAATTATTGAAAAAAAAGGTTGATTTTGTATATTTACAATCGTTAGTTGAATATGACAAAAACAAAATTAATAGTTATGAGAAATTCATCAGAAATGAGTATCAAAGAAAGAAGGCGAATATTATCTTTTTTGAACGCAAGAATCTTGCTTGCACAGAAATGACACTGAAAGAGTTTCTTTTTGATTTTGTTCCAAAGCATATCGTAGTGGTGAATTCTTTGTATCGTTGGTTAACTCTTCATTCTCACAAGCATACTTCATTCCATGTTTCAAGAGATCGACGTGCCTTAGAAAATGCCTTTCTTCAGATCGGTAACAAGATTAGTGGAGAGACGAACATTCTAAACCATGGGCTGATATCTTCGAATTTTGATAAGCATCTGTGGTATAGATTCGATATGTGTAAAAACATCTATGTTTATGGAAAATATGATAAGAATGTTATTATTATGAAGCAAGAAGCTTTGGATGAGACATGTCCAAATCTGATTGTAGTAACAAACAACTTCTTTAACTATGTAAAAAAAGAAAAACAGGACACTGTACTTTTTATTGGAGGAGGATACATTAATAGGTACATCGGTATGATTGTGAATTCGCTTGCTGATGACTATAAAATCGTGATTCGTTTGCATCCTGGAGAACAGAATCTAGTAACAAAATATAAGAAATATGAAATGAAAGAAAGTGTAACAATTGATGATTTAAAGTCCTCGATTTATCCTCTTTTTAAAAATGCCAGAGTGGTGCTTTCCTTTTCATCTACAAGCGTTTTGGAGTCAATCCAGAATGATATTCCGGTTTTTATACTGGATTTTAATGGCCTTGATAGACAATTGAACATATTCAAGGAAGCAAGATTAATAGATTTTAAAGATATGATGGTGACTGAAAATGACTTACAGGATAAGATAAAAAAATTGTTTAATGACAAACAGTACGAAAAAAGAATATTGACAATTAATCGAAAGTTGTATGATTATTTTGTGGGTTAGACAAATTATCGTTTTTTCATGGTAAGATGAAAAATGTAATCGCCATAATCGTTGCGATCATGCTTAACGTGCTTTATTCTAATGTTATCTACGTTTACATTTAACTTTAAGTAATGCTCAATCTTGCTTTTTGAGAGTAGATTGCAATGATACTGGCGTATGGGCACATTGATATGATCTGAGATGTCGTCCATGCTGAAGAATACAAGAACTGCATTATTCTTGGCAACTCGTAGCACCTCATTGATCGCAATATTCATTGCTTTTAGAGATAAATGCTCAAATATATGACGAGAGTAAACAAGGTCGTATGACGCATCAGGTGAGTCCAGTTTCAGGATATTTCCTTGAACAAAGTTGATACCAGGAAGTCTTTTACGGTTTATGGTGACTTGTCTGTGATTCAGTTCCATACCTGTATAATCCACATTCATTTTGCTGAAATAGTGTTCTGCATCAGAACCCATTCCCACGGGTATTTCTAACATGGTATATATTTTGCCATTTGTTTTTTCTCTCTTAATTATTGATTGAATCATGTCTGCTGCAACTATCCGGGAGGGATGGTCAAAATCCTGTCCATGGCTATTCCTAAGATATTTTTTTGAGTAAGTAATCCAACTCCATTTTAGTTTATCTGTTTCAATCTGGATATAGTTGGAGCTTTTTTTATTTTTAAGATATGCCTTGAATCTGAGATTGTCTAAGGAATCAAGAACCCAGTTACCGAGTTTTAGCATTGTTGATCCCATAACTGTTTTCTTCATTGATTTAGGAAGTACATTCTTAATCTTCATCTTGATTTCTGCAACATGCATCTTGTATCACCGTCGTTATATCTGTCAAATTTCAATTCATTTAAATAGGTTACGATAGAACTTTCTCACTTCACAGCCTCTATAAAAAGCGAATCATATTCATGCAGGTCAAAGCCATCTTCTCTCATTTCTTTGATTATGGACTTTTTAAAGTAACTCTTCCAACAATACCTGAAACCAGCGTTTTTCAACCACCAGGCCATGTATTCTCCATCAAAACAATGCACGTGCCCGTCACCATGCTCAAGATCAGGATCCTTGAATATCCTTGTGGAGTAGAACCAAGACGCCAATAGCCCGCCTATCGGCGCATCACTGTCAAACTGGCCGATTTCAGACTGTGCAAAAAATGCATAATCCCGCTTCACATATGCGACGATCGCTTTCTGAATATCTGGCACAGCGATCCTTAACACGCCTGTCTTGGGCTTCAACACACGGAAAAACTCTGAAAGCAAAAACTTCAATTTTTGAGGATATATGTGTTCGAGTGTATGCGAGATAAGTATGACATCCACGCTATTGGAAGGGAATGGAAGTTTCTCCTTCGTTATATCCATCGAGATATCCACATCCTTTTCTCTCAGGTCAACTATCTTCCACCCTTTCTTCTTCGGATGTCCTTTCCCTCCTCCTATGTTCAGTTTAATCGCATCTCTGGACGGCTTAGGAAAAGGCAGGAGTACGCTCGGCACTTCTAATCGAGGTCTGAAGTCTCGTTTGAAAAGCAACGCTCTGGCGGTTCTTAGAATTTTTTTATAGTCCATTTTAACAGTCACTATAGTTTCTCACTCGTACCAGTCGGTACACCCCAGAATTCACAGTATGAGCAGAGCGGTATCTTGTCTCTTTGTCCTTCGACATGGTATCTGATCCATTCTTCTCTTTTTGAACCATTCCAAATATCTGTCAAAGGTGTGGTATTCGCATCTCCGAGCACACCAATTCTCTTGGGGTCAAACCGCACGCACATAGACACTTTTCCAAACCGATCAATCACAAAATGGTTCAATGCATCCAGGCATATCCCAATCTCTGGGATCGTGGGTTTCTTTGAATATTTGAAGCTACCCAGAGGATGGTGCAAGATTCTAGTGACCAGTATGCCTGGGAGTTTCTCCCATCTCTCAGAGTCAACATTCCCGAGGCATCTGTAGATCATGTTTGGTTTCCTGTCTTTTTTGATGTCCAGAAACTCTTTGACGAGTTCATACTGCGCATCTCCCTCAGGATCATTCTCAAATACAGAAATTGTGAGTGTGTCCAGGTTGTCAATAATTTCGTCCGCCTTCTCCACGATGAGCTTGGCATTCGTATCGGTACATTTGATCTGATCTTTGAAAAGCCTCACTGCATCGCCAAATTGGGGGTACATGAGCGGCTCACCATTATTATGAAACTGTACGACTATCCCGGGGGGTAATTGGGCTGCAATTTTTCTGACAAGATCCATATCCATGAACCCGTATTTCAACGCAATCTCGGGATACTCCTTATCGGTCTTTCTCCGGCCGCACATCCAACAATTCTTGTTGCATTTGCTCGTCAGCTCAACATTCACTGTGGTCAGTCCGTTGAAATTCATGTTATTGTCCACCCTCCATCGATCACTAATGTCTGTCCAGTCATATAGCTTGAAGCGTCTGACGCCAGATATATGAGTATACCCCTCAAATCGTTCGGGTGACCAACTCTGTTGAGGGCAGTGTTGCGTTTGAGTTTATCAAGGAACGTGTCGTTATCCTCATTGACGCTGTTCTCGCTCTTACTTTCCAGATTCGGGAACGGACCTGGCACAATCGCATTGCATGTTATCCCGTGTCGCCCCCAAAATGACGCTGTATACTTAGTAAGAGCGATAATTCCTGATTTATTGACCCCATATGTCGGGGGATTGAAGAAATCTTCCCCTTCATAGAGCCTAGGGTTAGGTGAGACGATCCCGTACATTGAGCTTACGTTAATGATACTTCCTCCTTTGTTCTTCTTGAATTGTTCTCCAATGATCTGAGTGGTAAGCACTGCCCAATATATCCCCGATTCAAAGGCGGATTTCCATTGTTCATAGTTGGAATTCTCCAGTCTTCCAGTCGGTGTGTTGAATCCTGTCCGCTTGCTGAGATCATATGCGTTATTTATCAAGACGTCGATCTTGTGCTCTTTTACAATTTTCTTGAGTGTGGTTTCAGTATCTTCTCGCTCATAGAAATCGATCTGAAATCCGACTGCCTTGTCGTCACCAAATTCTTTCTTGTATTGCTCGATCTGATTGGTAAGTCTATCTGATCGGCTCAGAAGGATGACCTTTGCCCCAAGTTCAAGGAATGTTCTGGACATATACCTACCAAAAAAACCACTGGCGCCCGTAATCAGCACACTTTTTTCGGCTACATTGAATATGTCCTTGAGTTTATTTTCCATTTGAATCCTTCCTCTCTCTCAGCTTTTTTATATGGTATTCGCAGATGACTATATCGTCTGGTTCGTCTATCTGGATAGATTTCGAGCTATCCATCTCATATATGGCGATCTTCCCACCTAACCGATTTTTTTCTTTCTTTAGCAGTTCAGGTTTGAAAATATAGATCGAGCCGTTCTCCAGGTATCGGTTCTTAATTTTTTGGCGCGGTTTTCGACTCTTATGGTCATAATTGACACTCACGTATGATCCATCTTTATATTCCCATGTGAAATGATCTTTAATCTGACTACATGAGAATAAAGAATCTGCTTTCTCCTCCATAAATTTACGTATTGCATTGTCAATATCTTCATCGTCCCTTATCGGAGAAGTTGCCTGAAGAAAGAGCACAGCGTCAACTGAAACTTTCTTCTCTTTCTCAATGACCTCAAGGGCGTGCAATAATGCTGCCTCAGAGGAGGCGGTGTCAGTTGCATGCTCTGAGGGTCTCCAAATGACTTCGGCCCCATGCTCTCTGGATACACTTGCGATATCCTCACAATCGGTGGAAACGTATACCCCTCCCACCAGCTTGGAATTTTTCGCATGTTGGATGCTCCACGATATCAGGGGCTGACCGGCACAATCTATGATATTCTTTTTAGGTATCCCTTTTGAGTCTCCTCTGGCCGGAATGATTGCAACTATCATTTGTATCACCCCAGATCATCAACCCTTCTGAGTTTTGGGATTATCCCTTTTTCTGATTCATACACGATCTTGTTCCCATCTCCAAGAAGCTCAGGAACGGACTTCGCGATATTGCAGATGATCTCCATGCCTTTCTTTTCAAGGCTTGAAGCCTGGTCGCTTCCAAACATCGTCCTGTCCAGCGTAATGTGCCTTTCCAGGATACAAGCACCTATCGATGCTGCCACCACCGTAGGCCATACGCCTGATTCATGACCGCTATATCCGATTGGGCAATTGAAATATTTCCTATATCTTTTTATCGTATTCAAATTGTGTTCGTTTTTCGGGGTGGGGTACGTTGATGTGCAATGCATCATGATCAAGTTCTCTTCCCCTAAAATATCCACGGCTTTCTTTATCTGATCCAACGTGCTCATACCGGTTGATAGGATGATCGGCTTCTTCGTATCCTTAATTTTGAGTAGAAGTTCCTTATGAGTCAATAGTGCTGAAGGTATCTTGTGGCAGGGTACTGGAAACTTCTCTAAAAAATCGACACTTTCTGTATCCCAGGGGGATGCAAACCACATGATCCCCTTCTGCTTACAATATTCGTCGATTTCCTTGAACTCTTCTGTTCCGAACTCTAAACCTCGTTTCAAGTGTCCGTTGGTCGTGCCAAAAGGGCTTTCTCTTGGTTTTTCAAGCTCTGCTTTCGAATAGACTTTTTCTATCGTCCTCTTTTGGAATTTTACAGCATCGCAACCAGTATCTGCTGCCATATCGATCAGTTTCTTGCATATGTCCATATCACCATTGTGGTTGATTCCGATCTCTGCTATCACAAATACCGGTTGATTATGCCCTACCAGTTTATTCCCTATGGCAACAGGTTTTGGGTTTTTGTTCTCTAAGAACAAGTTTTCGTAGATCTGCCAAGCTTGAGTGATGGCTTGGGTTTTACTGCTAACGATCCCTCCGCTCGCTTGAGTGAATTCAGAAATCTTGTTATGCAGCTCTTTTGAAATCGTTAAAGATTCATATCCTTCTTTTGGCATGTAAATCCCCCCTTTCTGGTAATTTTAAGGTACTTATACCGTACCTTTTTAAAGATTTTGGTGTCAAACTAGTGAAAGTCTTATATCGTACGGTACAGACTTTAGTGATCTTTTTTATATATGGCTTATTGATACTATCACAAAATGATCACCATCCCTTGCCCCTTGTGTGGATCACCGAGGTACGACCGTCTTTCTTCTAAAGGACAGTTCAACTTTCCGACCCATGTCAGTATCTGCAAGGATTGTGGATTTGTTTATCTGAATCCTCGATGGAGTAAATTTGAGTATGAAGATTTCAATAGTACTAAGTATGGATATTTTTTTGGTTCTAAAAAGAAACCCAAGAATCATGCTAAGGCAAAACAAATAACAGACAGAATCGGAGTACACGTCGCGAATACAATACTGGAAGTAGGTGCAGGAGACGGCCGAAATCTGGAGTACTTCAGATCGGTTAATCCTCATGCCCGCTTCTATGGGATCGAGATATCGGAAGAATGCCGATCGACACTTAAACAAACAGGAATCTCCCTTGTCGCAAGGGATGTTGATGAAGACTGGGAGTCCGGATATGCTTCAATATTTGATATTGTCATCCTTCGGCACACGTTAGAACATTTCTTGGATCCTGTTCACATTCTGAAGAAAGTTACTAACGTCCTGAAGAAGGATGGTGTGGTGTACATCGCGGTCCCTGATATGCTGAACCCAAAACCGCCCTTAACTGATTATTGGTTCAGGGTGGTTCACGTGAATTATTTCTCGGCTGAAACTTTGAAGATGGCCGCTCAAAAAGCTTCATTGCAGCCTATAAAATTAATCTCAGAGAACCATGAGCTTTGGGGAATCTTCAAGAGAGGAAAGGTAGACATTGAACAACATAACACTTATCATCTCCAAAAAAAAATCATACAATCTAAACTTGAACGTGAAACAAGCATCAGTTACAGAGTTAACAATTTATATCAAAAAATAAAAAGAATGCTCTGTTCATTCTCGTAAGCTGCGACACTATTTTAAGACTCTTTCTTCAGAAAGTAGTATGTCCTGATTGAGGCACCTATAAAATGTGTGATAATCACTGAACTGATGAGTCCATATATCTGGAAAAAAAGAAATAAAGGTACTATCACTATTAGACGGGAGGCATTCTCAATCAGAGTGACATTTCTCATTATCCGGGTTTTCTTCAAAGCTCTGAAATAGAATTGCAGTATCGCGATTGTTGGTTGGAAAAGTAAAGTCAGACTGAATAGTAATCCATATTTTATTGAATCTATGTATTTTGGAAATAGTATCTTGATAAATAGTGGGAGAATTGTTATCACCATTAAACAAATCACGATTGAGGCTATGATGATTAGCAATAGTTTCTTTTTGGTTAGTTTCATGCTACCGTCTGACAGTTTCGGATAGAACACCGATGTCATGGGTTTTATCAGGTCAACTACCCGCTTAACAAACATGGTTCCGGTAAAATATTGTGCGAGCGCAAGAGGCCCAATGAAAACACCAATAATTACATGATTTATCTCACTACTTATGTGAACTATGATCTTAATCCAAGTTAGGAACTTAGCATAACCAGCAAGGTCATCATCCTTTCTTATAGACTTAACTTCTTTACTGCACTTCACGTAATAGTACAGATTTGGAAACATCTGGCTCAGGAAGAATACAACAAATAGAAGAATTAAATTCTCATTGAATATGATCACAGAAAGAACCATTAGAATGACTTTAGCCAATACAACTGATGTAGAGTAGAATGCTTCTGTCTTGAACCTTTTTTTTGCATTCAGAAATGAAACGAAAATCTCCAGGGAGTAATAAAATGGAAAAACAATGGCAGATACGAAGAAGACTATGGCCAGGATTGCATCATTTTTTAAGAGGTAATAGTGTGTAGCAACAAGCATAAACGCTAAGCTTCCAACCAATGAATATGTTGTTTTTTTCCAGAATCCTTGTACTAAAGAATAATCATAGCCCCTCGCTACAGATTGAGTTATTGCATCCTTGAATCCTGGAAAGGAAAACAATGCAAACATACTAAAAATGGATATTACGAAGAGATAATTTCCAAAGAATTCTTTTGAGGTATTATTTGCTAGATACCATGAAAGAATAAATCCGAGAAATATTGTTACCCCGGAACTCATCAATTTGTATTTTCCATGCAATAGGAGATATCTCACATCCTCATGATCTTTGAATTTCAAGAACTTACCTATCATTCTAGGAGTAACAATTTTGGTTAGGTTTATATATCTTACCTGGTTTCGGAGTTTTCATCTTGAAACCTACAGTAAGAATAGGGAAGTACCTAGACTTTATTAGAAAAGAGGGTTTTCTTGAATTCCTTATTACCATAAAAAAGAATGCATTATTTCTCTTTCAAAGAACATTTTTTTCACGAGAGGGTATGCTTTTAAAAAAAATACACGGAAGTTGGATGTATCTCAATGTTTATGAGGAAGGAATCTCCACAGCTTTAGCGATAGATGGAAAAAGAGAAGTGCTTGAGACGGAGATTGTTAAGAAAGTACTCAAGAAAGGAATGAGGGTTCTTGATATCGGGGCAAACATAGGCTATTATACACTTATTGAGGCATCAATCGTGACTGATCAAGGTAAGGTATATGCACTTGAGCCTGCCCCGAGAAATGTTGATATGTTAAGAAAAAATGTCAGTAAGAACAAATACTTAAATATCGTAGAGATATATCCTGTGGCCGTTTCAAACAAGACAGGAGTTTCAAAATTGCACTTGTCCAATATGGCGAATCTTCATACAATGATTTTTCTGGGTAGCACCAAACCGCATGGGAAAACAGGTCACATGACCGGCTCATCATTGGATGTAAAAACAGTTAAAGTTGATGATTTCTTAAAGGGAAAAAAACCAGTCAATCTTATACGGATGGATATAGAAGGATATGAGTGTGAAGCAATAGATGGGATGATCAACACATTGAAAACTTCACCTTCATTAAAGATTATGATGGAGGTTCACCCCAACACTTATGGGCCGGATCGCAACTTTAAAACACGATTACAGAAACTGGACAAACTGGGATATACCGCGAAATATGTTGTATCAGCAGGTGTTCCCCAGCCAGCAAGGTTTAAAGAGATGGGATACACTCCCGATAAAATTGCAAAAGACAGCACATTTCACCGTGGGCTTTATACTGATATAACTATGCGGGACCTTATTGAATTGACTTGTTCACTCCCAAAATGTGTGAGAGCAGTCCTTTTAGAAAAAAAGTAATATCGATCCAAGGGCAATATTATGAAAAAAGTTCTAAAATGGATATTTTCTGCGATACTTTTTTTCCGCCTAAGGCGTGTATTTCATAAGCTAGTTAATCTTTACCCCCTAAAAAATTATTTATTAAATTGTGCTTGGGACGACCATTCTAGTATCAGATATCTCAGCCAATATAATGTTTATAAAACAATTTTTTCAATGTATTCGAGCATTGAATCAAAGGATATTCTGGAGGTTGGATGTGGAAGCAGTGTGGGGGTGGGTTATTATTTTCTTGATGACAACATTAGATCATGGACTTCTTCTGACTACATTCGGTTCCCTGACTATAAGATGAATATAAAAAAAAATGAAATAAAATTCATTCGGGAAGTTGAGAAGAAGATAGGCCAGCAGATTTTCCGGAAGCTAGTAACGATCGATATGAACGGAAGAGTGTTGTTTCCCACTCGGAAACTGCGGTTCATGAAACTGGATATCTGTTCAAATCAAATCAATTCACATATGAAGTATGATATCATCTTTTCAAATGCTGTTTTGGAGCATCTAAAGCGTAATAAAGTAATCATGGGAATAAAAAATATGTATAACTTACTAAAAAAAGGAGGGATTATATATCACCAAATAGCCTTAGATGACCATTTTTCTCCAGATTATCCATTTGATTTCTATAGCTATTCAACAGAAACCTGGGAAAAAATGACGGGCGAATCCATCTTCTATACCAATAGGTTACGGGCCAGTGATTTTCTTAGTCTCTTTAGGAAGACAGGTTTTAAAATTCTGAGTAAGACTCTTCTGACAAAAGATATTAACAATGACAAAATACACGATTGTTTCAGCAAATTCAGTTCAGAGGATCTATCCGTGTATGCACTTCATGTTGTGCTGAAGAAATGAAAGAACCATTAACTTCCCATTTATATACTGCATAACGATAACTTCGAACTCCTAAAAATTTTACCATTCTATCCTCAACGAAAAAATCTTCCTGTGGCATTGGTTTATCGTTTATTTGTCTCCAGACTTCTGCAATTAACCAACCAGAATCGATTCCAACAACAACAGTTGAAAACTCACTTAATTCATAGATGGTATCTCCAGTGGGATTCACTGATTTCCCAACTTTCACTATTTTTCTCCCCTTGCTCATGCTCATGTTTTTGTACCATATAAATTCCATTGGAATTGTTGTGATCACTACATCATCATTTTTAAAACCATTCAGGTCCATAAGAGCAAGCAGCGGTTCTAGGTCTCGATTCTCATTCTCTGTCACTTGTCGATTATCCACATGCTCTTTGAGGTTTTCATGAACTCCATGGATTGTATTACCTAAGTCAAATATACCCAAGAAAAATAGTATCATGAGGAGAAGAACACCGATTTTTACGATCTTTTTACTAAATAGACCTATTATTATGAATGTGGTAATGAATATGCCTGCAGAAAGGATGATACTGAAATACGGCAGCGTGACGTAAATATATCTTGGAAGAAAATATGCCTGCTCAATAAGCTTTGTTGAGTAGAACAAGAGATAGGAAAAAAACACGATCAAATAGAGGCGATAGTATTTGTTGGTCATAAGTGCAATAACTGACACGACTATGATCACTGGTAAGACCCAAGTGATTCCGGCTTCAAGCGAGTACCATTGAACAGGAAATTCGACCAGCGGATTAAAGAACACATTGAACCAGTAAGGAACAAAATGAATACCTTTGTCTACAAGACTGATGGGTAAGGGGATGATCTTCTTTCCAAACCAAAAGAACTCTTTGAAAAAAAAATAGGTGAGACTCATTATAGCAACTATGACTGAGTATGCCATTTTCTTATGGTTGGAGAAATATTCAGTTACCATCCAACTTACTGAGCAAATCCCTAACACTAAGACTGCTGATAACAACATGATGCCTGCAGAAGATGTCAACTTCATGAAGGCTGTTGTCAAACCTATTGATATCACTGAAAACCAAAATAGTCTTGCTTTGAATTTTGTTACTATGTGATTTTCCACCTTCTGGAAGTAATTAAGAATATTGAGAATGAGAAACAGGCTGATCATTACCATTATTTCATACTCTCTGACGAAATGCGCCATACCTATGGCCCAGGGAGATGTGACCCAAAGCAGTGAACTGAGGAGGCCTATCTTCTTTGATATTTTTTTTCCGAGCTGATATATTATGAAAGTCGAGATTGTTGACGCAATTATTAGAGGCACTCTTGCTATGAATAGAGAGTAGCCGAACCTTTTGAAAAGAAAAGCCAAAGAATAATTCAGAAAATCTGAACGGGTGTAATAATGGATGCCATTTTCGATTATGTTTTTAGCCGCGATTATATGATGGAATGAGTCTCTTCCAGGTGTTATGGTTCCTGCACTCCACACCCGTAAACCGATGCCGATCAGGGCAATAGCAATCAGAGCGACTCCATACAACCAACCCTCTTTGTACATCCATTTGGTAATGTGTTTAAGTAAAAGAATGCTGTTGGTTCTCGGAAACTTTCTAGGAAATTCCCTGATCCTATGTTTTTCTCCCTGTAATTCATTAGTTCTTCCGATTTCATACCTTTCTAATATATCCCTTTCCTGAAAAAAGGCGATGGTCCCGAAAGTGATGATCGCGATTATCAGTATGCTATGGTAATCTCTCAACCAACTCAATTCATAGTAGAAATTGACAGTCAAGAGTAGTAGAAGCATTAAGAAAACACACTTATAACTATTTTTTACTTTTTCCAATCCTTTATTTTGGGTTGCTCTTAAATAATATATCAAAGCAACAAAATCTATTAAATATACAATAACTAATAGCCAATTAAAATTTAGATAATGTTTTACAGTTGTTACGTTGATTTTATCCAATAACCAGACGATCAAGAAAAAAACTGTTAGATTTATTGCAAGCGAAAACAGTATTTTCTTTTCCTTTTTTATAAATGAATCTATCACCTCTCCAATTTTTTGCTCTGCACTCATTTTCTGAACTCGATTACCGCATTGATTAATCTTGCCATACCCTCTGAACCCTTTTTTAATGAAAAGGTGTTAGAAGGATTCATTCCTGATAGATCATAGGATCCATAGGCATTTTCAATGATTAAAAAATCTGCATCCTCTGATGCTACATCATACTCGTAAACTGAAAAAAACTCTTCATTACTAAATGCCAAATTCATGTCAGTTATTATCTTCAAGTCCCCCTTCTGAACGTGAATCTCGTTCTTCCCATCCAGAGTAGTATATATATTTTTTCCCTCATCATCTATTGACAGGTTAACTAATTGTGATGACTCGCCCCTGATGGTGATCAATTGATCCTTCCCCCCATGCCAATAATAAAAACCCATCTCTGATGGTTTCTTTGATTCTGTATATAGAGTTACCTCCTCAAGTGGAAGAATGTTGCCTATGCTCATGAAATTATTGCTGTTGATTTTGATCTTCTTAATCCCGAAATCATCATTTTCGCTTTTTGAGATAAGTTTCAACACATAAATGCCCTCAACAGGTATTGGAGTATCGAATGTGAGGTTCTGAGCTGATGTTTGTTGGCTGTTATCGGTGATACCATCATCCTTGATCATTTCGCTAAAGACAAGTTGTTCTTCCATGTCATATAACTCGACAGAAAGATCATCCTTGCCCGCATACCAGTTAAAATCCTCTTTTACTACATCCAACACCATCCCATCTTTGAGATACACATAGAATTGGTGCGATCCTCTCAACGTTGAATTAATTTCAGTTACGACTCCTGCCTCAAAGGCATTTCCTTTGTACGCATATTTCTTTCTCAGTTCTTCTTCTTCTTCTTCATTATAGAAATGGATGCTACTTTTGTATGGGACATTCCTTGTTATCCATGAATCCAAATATTTTTCTTCCTCAAACTCGTAACCTTCGACACATTCGTCATGAAAACTCTGAATCTTATTGTAGGAAAAATATTCTTCATCTGAGAACGCCCACCGCCCGTTATAGATGCTCACATCTCCACGGGGGAAGTAGACTTGCGATGACCCTGAGAGATCCGTCCTGTTCGTGGCGACCTCGGTGTTTCCACCATCCGTACTGACCACTATCTGCTTGCCTTCTGTTTCGTCCCAATATCTGATGCTGATGGTTGTGTCATCTTCCGAATAGAGCATTGCCGCGTCTTCATCGAATATGGGGTTGACAACAGCTCCTGATAAAATGATCATATTGGAGTTAATGTCAACACTCTCGATGAGGAAGTCTTTAGGCATACTGCCCTGTCCTGTGATCTTGATTACGTAAATTCCTGATGTCGGTAGCGATTTGCTGAACCGCTTCCGAGATATGCTCTCCTCGTTAGTGAGACCGTCATCAGCCATCGTATCGTTAAAAATCAGGCTTTCTCCATCATATACGGATACAGCAAGAACATCCTCTCCTGGAAAGAGATTCTTCTCCTTCTTCTCAATGATCAGGTCCAGTTCCTCTTGGAGCAGTGCTTCAAACACCAATGGTTCTCTATAAGTAAAAGGCAACTTTCTAATCGATTTATTGAAACCGATGTCTACCATCACTCTTTCCCAACATCGAGTCGATATCCAATCGGGATTCACTAATATGCGACTATCCTCAAAGACTGCTACTTCTTCATAGCTTTCCCACTTGGGGTTATAGAAGAGATTCCATCCATCGCCATGTTTGATATACACGGTAGAGTTACTCTCGAAATCAATTGAGAGCATGATTTGTGTCTCATTATCTATGATGATCGGGGGGCTGAACCAGAACTCGATCGGTTCTAGCGACACAATCTCTCGGAACGTCTGATCACCGTATCGCTGCACCGGAGACAATGCATTGCTTTCGACAAGGTAGAACTCCAGTGCTGAATCGGTATCACTATCCGTACCGATATCCAATACGTATTCTTTCTCATACCCAAACGGGAGTACATTCATATAGACGATGTATAGAATTATCACCAATGGAATGATGAACGTCAGGTACACCGCGTCCTTGCGCAGCATCTGTGATGATTCTTTCCTAGTTTTCTTAGACAATAGTCCAATCACAGCCAGTGGCAAAAGCAGCAACCTTAGAATGCCCTTCAACAACCCCATCCTAGTCGCTCCCTAGGTACCGTAGCAGCCGAACCCCGGTACCTTCGTTCAGACGAGTCTCTAATCGTTTCCGAACATCGTCGACCAGTTCTCCACTCTTCTTGTCAAAGGCCTTCCTGCACAGTCCCTCGCATGCATGCAATAATTTCCGTGGATTCCTGGAATTGAGATACACCTTCTTGATTACTTCGGAACTCAGCACGCTTCTGGATCCCATCCGTGATGAGATCATCTCGACTGCCTCCTCGATCTTCAGAGGTGTCAATGGGATTCTTCCCGTGCCCAATCGTTCAGCAACACTCTTGTTTTGCATAACCTTTAACGCGCGGGTCCCAGAGAACACGACTGACTTAATTATCCCATCATCGAAGAGTTGCTTGATTGTCTCCAGACCCTCAGCTGTTATGTGGTCCGCTTCATCCAATAGCACAATAAATCCTTTTTTTCGAGGTAAAAGCTTTCCCAGCCCTTTTCGTTGGGGGACCAACATATCGTAATCAGTGATCCGGTTGCAGTACGCATGCACAACCTTCTTCTTGCCGCCATACCGTTTGATCAAATGTTTGAGCATAGATGTCTTGCCCGAGCCCATCTCTCCTTCCAGTATCGCCATGCTAGAAGAATCAATCTTGTAGAACAAAGCGTTCAACACCTGCTCCTGGCCGATGATGCGCTCTGTCGGTTTGATACTTAATGGATTTTCTTTATATCCTAACTTCTGATACCAATAATTATGTTCCATGACTTCTCCCCCTCATCTATGGCTTTTCTATCACCACATCGAAATCCGGAACCATATAAATGTTACGCCTTAACCCGTCACCGCCTCGAAACCATCGCAACCTATATATACCTTCTCCTGCTGCAGGATTCGTACAGTGGCAGTTGTAAAAAAAGGGGTTCTCTTATGTCTAGTCCTATTGTTCTCGCTGAGCTTCGTCGGGGCCCAAGAGACCTCCGAGGTCCGTCTCTCATTCGCAGACCAATCCGGCACATTGCTCGCAGACCATCTCGCCATCATCACCATCGATGACCAGCAGCGTGAGCAGCGTTACCTGGGCGATGATGCTGAGGCCATTCTCGCGCTTCCTCCAGGCCCTCATCGCGTCGTGGTCTCGCTGCGCTCATTAGAGCAGGACAGCGCCTTCTATCTCGCCCAGCAGTCCTTTCGTGTCGACCAGGACCTCACGCTCAAGCTCACCGCGGTCCCTGTCGCCCATCTCTCCGGCATGGTGCAGGACCGCTACGACAATCTCGTCATCCACGCCAAGCTCACCTTCCAATGCGAAGAGCCCCTCGCCGGCACATTCCCTGTCCAGACCGATGAAGTAGGCTCCTTCCGCGTCCCCAACCTTCCCATGGGGAGATGCCGGGTGATCGCGAGCGCCAAGGACGCGGCAGGCGTCGCCGACATCGAGATAATCTCCAACACGCTCTACGACGTCAAGGTCGCCTTGGACCACAAACGGACCGGACAAGGCGTCTCCTTCGTGCTTTTCATCATAGCGGGTCTCGCTCTGCTCATCATCGGAGCAGTAGTGGTCTGGCAGTACCGCAGTAATCGCCGTGTTTGCGCTCCAGCCTCTCAGCAGACCGTATCCATCACTCCTCGCATGCGTGATATCCTCCTGACCCTCGATGAGACCCAACGGGAGGTCGTCGACTATCTCCTCAACCAGAACGGCTGCGCCACCCAGACCCGCATCAGGCAGTTCACCGGAATCCCTAAAACGTCGCTTTTCCGCTGTATCGGGGCCCTAGAGCGTAAACGCATCGTCACGACGTCATCCATCGGCAAGATGAAGACAGTGACGCTCACTCCCTTCTTCTTGCAGGGCAAGGATGGGCAGAATGGCCAAATCGTTTGATTCTCTCTTTTTTTACTGATCGGAACTATTTTCTGTCTATTGGTCTCTACTTGAGCCTTTTTTTCTCTTCTTCCAGGTGTTGGAACGATTCGGAACGTCCGTTTCCCTCTCTGGTCCGCTCAAGAATTTAATAATCGTCCGGATATACTACCCAGTGACGCAGGGGGAGATAGTGCCCCTGCCATCACATTCCAAGACCCGCGAGGTACGAAAAAATGAATCCCCATAACCCCCGATACATGAGCATGTTAATGCTCTTTACCATAGTAACGATATTGAGCGCATCTCTCGCTCTTGCTGAACCCACCATCGAGATTCAATGCGCCAACCATCCTGGACCTGACTTCTGTCCAGGCGGAATCCCGGACGTCATCTCGGTCGGCACAGACCAAAACGGATGCGCGATATGGGCCTGCAGGGAGTATTGCGCTGATTCAGACGGCGGCTACAACTACGACGTTAAAGGTTATTGCGAAGACCATTTCGGCCATGAGATCGATGATTACTGCAATGCCAACGGCTACCTCGCCGAGGCCTATTGCTCCGGCGCCAAGACCTGCGTGACCACACTCAAGCAATGCCCCAACGGCTGCGAGAACGGCAAGTGCATGCCCGAGATGATGTGCACCGACCAGTACGATCCGGTCTGCGGCTCCGGACCGAAGACCTATTCCAATGCCTGCTATGCGCTCAAGGCAGGCGCCGAAGTGTTGCACAAAGGCGAATGCGTGTGCGAAGACTACCGCTACGGCAACTGTCCCTCAGACTGCGAGCCCCGCTGCGTCTCGAGCCATTGCTCAGGCAATGTCTGCACCGATGACTGCGGCGGCCCCGGCAGCTGCGTCGAGCCCCGTGACTGCGAAGATTCCGACGGCGGCAAGGCATGGTACACCAAAGGCACGACTTCGACCGCCACCGGCATGGGCACCGACTACTGCGGCGGCGGCTATGTCTATGAATGGTATTGCCTGAACAACCAAAAGGCCAATGAACGCAAGCTCTGCGACTACGGCTGCTGGGACGGCGCATGCGTCGAATCGAAAAAGGAGATCAAAGAGTTCTCCATCAAGGACGGACGTTTCGACTTCGAGATGCATTACATCATCGACGATTGGTATGTCGACGGCAAGAAGTTGACCGACATCGACAAGGGCCGCATCGGCGGTGCAGCCCATACCCACTATTCCATCGGCTGCCGCGAAGGCGACAAGCTCACCGGCATCTTTGTCAACCCTTCCTCCGGACGTGTGTGGAAGGCTGAGAAAGACATCTCTAACTATAGCTGCGGCGGCGAACAGCTCGACGCGGACGTCACCTTCTTCGTCATGAGCAAATGCCCCTACGGCACGCAGGTGGAGAACACCATCCTCCCTCTGCTCAAGCGCTTCGACGGGGCGGTGTCGTTCGACCTAGAATATGTCGGCGAGCTCCATACCCCAAATCTCGGTCCGACCCAACAGGACGAGGGATTGTGGTCGATGCATGGCGTCGGCGAACTCGAGGGCGACATGATCGAACTCTGCGTCGGCGAACAATACCCTGACCAGCACTACGATTTCCTCCTCTGCATGAACGAGGACTACACCAACATCCCGGACAACTGGAAGAGCTGCGCGAGCAGGTACGGCATAAGCACCAGCACAATCGATAGATGCGTCCAATACGGCGAGGGTGAAAAGCTCCTGCGCGCCTCTTTCGAGAAGGCCAAGGCGCATGGGGTGTCGGGATCGCCCACCATGTATTTCGGCGATACCCTCCATAATGGGAAGCGCGATACCGAGACCTTCCAGACGCTCATCTGCGACCAGATCGACAACCAGCATCCCTTATGCGGAAACGACATCCCCATCATGCTGGTGAAATTGGACCAGCCCTTCACCCTGCGTGAAGGCACGGTCGCGGAGGTCATGGGTGAGAGCCTGCAGTTCAAGCTCGACAATGTCCAGGCATACTGCACCGGCCTCTGCGAACCTGATGGCGGTCCTTGCCACACCGATTGTTCCTTTCGTGCGGATGTCGACGTCACCTTCTACGAGGACGGCAAGCGGCACACCAGCAGACTCATCCTCACCAAAGAGGGCGAGGCTGTCGAGTTCGGCACACCACACACCGTGGCCGTCAAGGAGTTCACCGGAGATTCAGTCATCCTTGTGGTCAGCAAGGGCAAAGAGGTCGTCCAGCGAGCGTATCTGGACAAGCCGTTCAAGCTCCAACAGGGACGCACCGCAGAAGTGGTCGACTACGGCAACATGCGCATCACCGCCAACAAGGTGTGGTACGACAAGCCAGACTGCATGGGCTCAGCTGATGTGGCATGTATGGCTGTGCTCTATCCAAAAGTGCAGCTGACCATCTCAAAGCTGTCAGGCGATGTCGGTGCGGCCACCATCGTCACCTTGGGATCCGGGGAATCCGCCCAGGCCTTCGGCGCGCAGATCAGGGCCGAGTCCATCTCGGTCGAGCAAGGGTTAGTCACCCTCCTCGTGACTACAGAAGATGATGATATGCGTGATGTCCGCATGTACCAGGACATCTGGATGCAGAAAGGCGACCAGGTCCGATTGGTGCCCCAGGAGATCAGGATGACGTTGCATCAGATCAACACCAATAAGATCTGCTCAGCGTCAGCGGGACAGAGCGGCAACTGCCGCACCTTCGTGTCGGCAAAAGTCTCGCTCGAGAAACTCGGAAGCATCGCAGTCCCGATCACCGGCATGGTGGGTGCGTCCCCTACCAATGTGGGCACGACATTCACCATCAAGGAAGGCGAGGTCAAGCATGCCTTCGGCGTCTATCTCATCTTCAAGGACGTCGATGACGGTCAAGCGGTGTTCCGCTTCGTCTCCTATCAGGACATCGAGGACGAGGACGAGACGCTGCCGGGTCTTCCCGGCATCCCTGTCGAAGAGCCGGTCGTCCCTATCGAGGATGAAGAGGCTGACATCCCGGTGCCAGGCGACATCTGCATCGGCTGCGAGACGGAAAATGCTTGCATGGCCATAGGCATCCGGACCGTGGACGGTTCAGGCAATGCCGTCTATTGCGACGTCGACAGCGAGCTCCGGCCCCAGAAGGAGCGCGATACATCCTGCCAGAACAGTTTCGAATGCCGCACCAACACCTGCAGCTCTGGTGTCTGTATCGACATCCAGCAGGAGCTGGCCGAACAGCGAGGCATGCTAGAACGCATCCTCGGTTGGCTGTCGAGTCTTTTCGGATCACGTGCTTAATAGACTCCGAACCCCTTTTTGGGGGGAGCGGCCCCCTTAGGCCCGCTCCCCCATTTTTTTTTATCGATACTATTTTATACATCCGACCGCACTAGTCATCATGCGCCTCTCCACAGCGTCTTTTATCTCCTATTGCTTGGTCTCAGGGCTTTTCATCGTCATCCTGCCCTTTATCCTTCTCCGTAGGATCGGTCCATTAGCCGTCATCGACCAGATACCTGCCGTGATCTTCATCTTCTCTGTCCTGTTGCTCGCAGCAGGCATCATATTGCTCTTCCGCATGCCTTGGGGGTGGGTCCTAGGCAGTGTCATCTTCCTCTGGCAGATAATCAGAGGGGTGGAAGGATTAGCCTACAGCATCTCGAGCGCTGATACCATCAGTCTCGTGGTCAGGAGCACAGCCATGCTATTCTACCTCTTCTTCCTTGCATTCGCCATCGCCAATCTCGTCTTCGACCTGAAGAAGAAAGGCAAGAAGAGAACCTGGGTCTGGCTCGATCCTGTCGGCGCCATCGTCTTCATGATCGTGGCATTCTTCGACGTGTCCGCCATACATACTGCCATCATGCTCGGTCTGCTGTCCCGGACCGATGCCCTGCTCGGCGTCGCTGCGGGCGCCACCTTCATCACTGTGGCCCTCGCGCTCCATTTCTCCACTCGAGCCGAAGCGTAGCCCTTGTTCGGCCCTGTTCCACTCTGTTCTATACCCAATAGATATACCGTTCATGCCTAACGAACAGATAGCATCGCCTCCGGGCGGTCGCGATTAACACAACTGATATGAGGTGCGTTAAGCATGAGAAAAACAATATGGATGATTGCTGCGATGGTGCTGCTGATGGCAGCGCTCCCTTTCGCAGTCGCGTTCGATAACAGTAGGGTGGCAGATTCACCCATTGCCGACCGGCAGCTGGCCAAGGAGCTCGCTTCCGAACCTGAGGCAGCCCAAGAGCTGATCCCGGAGACCTACGAGACCGCAGAAGCGCTGGCAAACCCTGAGGACGATGAGGTTGTCGGGTCGAGCACTAGACCACTTGCTCGCAGGTATCTATTGTGGACCCATGACGGCGTCCATGTGATGTGGGGCTGGGTCGCCAACGGTTATTTCGCTGGCAACGACAACGATGGCGCTACTATTTGGGGCATCTATGGCAATGGCTTCTTCGCCGGATTCTATATGGACGGCGGCGACCGGGAGTTCTTCTACGGCCAATACCGTGGAAGCAGCTGGAAGGCCACAGGCCTGTTCGGCGAGGAAGAGACCAAGGGGCGGTTTGTGTTGTTCCCGCGTCTTCGACCCCGACCGATCCCGATGCCTGTCCCTGGTCTCGAGTCTGTCGAGGTCGAGAGCCCTGGCCAAGGAGTCGGTAAGGCATTGGGCCAACAGAATTGGCGCCTCAATCCGATCAGAAATTGAATTGGATACATACCTTCGATGTTGAGCAGGGGAGCGGTCCGGCCCTTGGGCCATCGGCGTGCTCAGCGCTGCCGAACCCCCCGGCCAGGCCGCGACCCTCCCCTGTGTTTTTTACTCCGAAGAGACTACAAGGGTAAAGTTTTTATAAACCAGAGCATCTCCTTCGACCAGCATGAAGAGACTCGTCCTGCTCCTCATGGCGTGCCTGCTGTTGAGCATGGGCGTCGTGGAGGCGGATTCTGCAGCGTACACGATACTGGTCGATGATAGCGGCGAGGCTCTGGTACTCATCACGATGTCGGGCACGGGCCTGCATACCCTTGAGCTCCCTGAAGATGTAGATGATGTGAGGGTCAAAGGTGCGCTCTATCTTATCGAGAACGGAACTCTGGAACTGTCCATCGGCTCTGCCGAAGAGGCAGCAGTGCTGTACAAGACTGCGCTCCTCACTGAGAAGCGTGTCGGTTGGCAAGTCGGCATGGGTCTGCTCGAGTCGGCGGACTCCAGCGTCACGCTCCATCTGCCGCCCGATGTCGTGGTCGAAGAGACCGACCCACGAGCATTCGTCGAAGACGGCGATTACACCACCATCTCCTGGGCAGGTCCGCTCTCAGCGTTCTCTGTCTCCTATGCCTTCCCTGTCGCGGACGATCCGCTGCCACCCATCCAAGATACTCCGATCATCCTCCCGGATCCTGAGTCTGAACCGGATTCTAAAACCGATTCATTCTTCACGCCCCTGGTGGTCGCCATGGTGTTGATCTCTGCGATCATCATCGTCACGTTGGGCATCATCCTATGGCGCCGCCAGAACTCTGCTGAGAACAAGCGAAACGTCCTCAAGACATTGCCCAAGAACGAGGGCGCAATCATCAAGGCATTGTCCGCGGCTGGCGGCGGCCTGCGACGCAACGAGCTGGAGCGGAAATCCGGCATCGCCAAATCGAGCCTCGCATCTTCGCTCCACAATCTCGAGAAGAAGAGCATCGTCGAGATAGATCGCACCCATACCACCCATTACGTCTCGCTCACCGAATGGTACAAACAACTATGAGATCGAACAAGACAGTCTGGATAATCGCAGCATGCCTCGTCCTGCTCATGCTCTCTTCGAGTATCGCGGTCGCAGCACCTGCGGCAGCCACATCGACGACTGCACGCGCCAGTGTAGCCTCGGTCTCTTCTTCCTCGTCGTCGGGTTCATCCTCGTCCGGTTCGTCTGGCGGTGGATCGACTTCTTCCTCTGGCGGCAGCACATCGTCTGGCTCGTCAAGCGGAGGCTCATCTTCCTCCTCCGGCGGCACCACCACTTCCGGTTCATCGGACT
Source organism: archaeon (assembly GCA_043817075.1). GTDB lineage: Archaea > Nanobdellota > Nanobdellia > Woesearchaeales > JAADFO01 > CAYVGP01. The sequence goes on from JBDRHG010000004.1 coordinate 217,284, forward strand.
CCGGCACATCCGGCAGCGGCTCTTCTGATTCCTCATCCGGCTCGTCCGGAAGCAGCGACACCGGATCAACGTCGACCGGAACTTCTTCCGGTACGACCTCGGGATCGTCATCCGGCAGTTCATCTTCTGGAAGCACATCAGGTTCAGGTTCTTCGTCGTCATCTAGTACTACGGGGACAGCCGGCGCAAGCACGACGACGTCCAGCGGCAGGACCAGTGGGTCGACCACATCGACGACCACCGGCGGCGGCAGCACAACGGTCCGTATCGCGATTCCCGGCACTCCAAAACAAGGTGAGGGTTCCACTTCCACCGGGGGTGTCCCGGCATCTACGGCTTCTGAGCAGGCGGTCAAAGCTGAGATTTCTTCCTATCGTTCGGCGCTCCAGATCCAGCCGGATGCAGAAATCAAGACGCAGGTCGCACACAAGATGGCCGCGCGGAAGCGCGACAACCAGAACCACTTCAACGCCATCGTGCGGATGGTGCGGTCGGTCGCGGCACCGGATCGGGAGAAAGAGACGCTCGCCGAAGAGCTCGTCGAGATGGATGATCAATTCGTCACGCGTCTTTCGATGGCCCAGTCGTCTGGCGGCGGCTCTAAGAAGCAGACCCGAGAACGGGTCGAAGAGCAAGTGGAGCGTTTCATCAAGGACGTCGAACAGCCTAAGCCTGTCAATGATATCCGGCTCGACAGGGAGCAGATCCGCGAGGTATTCTCCCGTGAGAAAAGCCTTGATGAGATCATGGATGAGCTCTGGGCCGGCATCTGATCCGTTTTCCCCTTCTTTCACCACTTTTCTCCACAAAAACAATCTTGTTGCTATTCTCGAGGAGGAAATGACCTATCTGGGGTGGTCCGATCCGAAACATTTATAAACCATTATCTTCATTAGAAAACTCAATCGTACTTGAGGGAATACCGTATGAAAAAGGATCGTCTCATTAGCCTGTTCCTTACCGTGCTTGTCGTCGCTTCGCTATTCTTGGCGACCCCTTCACGCGCGGTGACCGTATCGGTGAACTTCGCCGATACTTCTATCGATTCTGGCACTGATGTGGCCTTCACCGTGTCTGTCGACCTCAATACGAACGAGCGCATCCCGGTCTCCAGCATCACTGTCTACATCAATCGCGGCGCAGGAGATTCTAGTGTCGGCGACTATAACTGCACCTTCGACCCTCTGGGGACAGCGTTGACCACTTGTACGGGTCTGACCATCACTTCCATCCATACCCCCACCAATTATGGGAATAGTAGTTTATACGGCTATGGCTATGGGTGGTTCGGAGGAAGCGTATATGATACTAACAATTCCGCTTATGGCTATGGCTATGGCTACGGCTATGAGTCCGCCATCTCATCCTCTACTTATCCTTATGGTGAACTGGCCTTCAACGTGACCTGGTCAGCGCCGTCGGTCTCTACCGACACATTCTATAGTGTCAAGGTCGTCGCGATCACACCTGGCGCCCTCGACGGACGCCTCACGTACCAGACCGAAGAATCAACCACCATCAAGGTCAATGTAAACGATGATCCTTCTGTGTCGATGACCTCGCCTGTCGAAGATGCGGTCTACAGCGACATCTCCACGACACCGGTCCCGGTGACCTGGACCGCCACCGCGCCGTCTTCCGGATCGATCTCATGGCAGTGGTATGTCCTTGACAACACCACCATCGTCTATTTCGATAACACTGTTACGACAACGAATCTTTCATCCAGCCTCTCCGCTGGTTGGCACACCATCTATGTAGGCGCAAACGACACTTTCGGCAACGCTGGTTCAACGACCCTGGTCAACTTCTACGTCAACGCGCCGGTGAACATGACTCAGGTGAAATCGCTCATCGAGAGCCAGACGCCTGTGACAAACTTCACCGTCTTCGACAGCAGCGGCAACGACACGTCATCCAACGAGTCGACCTCCATCAACCAGACGCTGTCCATCCAGGCCGTCGTCCCGGTCACGTTCCGCAACCAGTCGGTCAATGCGACCATGACCATCCCTGAGTTCAACGGCCTCGACGCGAACTGGAACAATCCGTTCAATATGGAGATCGACATCTCATCGACCCGCGCAAACAACATCAATTCCAAGACCGGATCCAGCCTGATGACCCTCACGCTCTTCACCAACATGAGCAGGTTCCTCCCCAATACCGCCTACCGCAACAAGGGCGCGAGGATCTTCATGAACATCCCGCTCCCATCCGGTATCCAGGTCCTCTACATCGAAGACGACTTCGGCGACCTGGCCCATAACATCCAGACCACCTGCGCCACTGCTGCCGGACCCGGGACCGTGACCCTCTCCAATATGTGCTACTTCAACACCATCGCCAATATCACGGTATGGGTACCCCATCTCTCCGGCGTCGGCCTGGCCAACGACACCTCGGCGCCGACCATCAATATCACTTCACCGGTCCCGAACGGCACCATCGTCAACAACAGCAGATTTTCTCTTTCCTTCGATACCTGGGAGACCAATCCGTCGTCACCGTTCTGCCACTTCAACTTCACGAGCGGCGGCACCGCCCAGACCGGCGGCTATATCGACACCACCAGCATGACGCAGTCCGGCACCAAATACTCCTACTCGCTCCTGCGGACAGGCATCACCGACGGCGACTACGCATTAAAGGTTTGGTGCAGTGACCTCAACGGCCAGAACAACAGCATCTGGCACAACTTCACGGTCAATGATACCCAGGCGCCGACCATCACCTCGGTCTCAGAATCACAATCCGGCACGACGACGCGCACCGTCCTCTTCACGGTCGCGACCGATGAGGCCGCCACCTGCGCCTATTCGACGACCGATGTGGCCTATGCATCCATGACCGCGATGTCGGGCGGATCGACCACTCATACGACCGAGATCTCATTCTCGTCATCGGTGAGCAGCCAGGCCTATTACTTCCGTTGCGAGGACACAGCCGGCAATACCATGACCTCATCGAGCGGCACGAGCATCGACGTCACCGTCACCACGACCTCATCAAGCGGCGGCGGCGGATTCCTGGCGAGCAGCCGGCTCCCGGACAACGAATACTCACGATCATTCGCCTCGGTGTCTGCCGGCACCCGATACCAGGTGACGCCCAAGAAGGACCAGATACCCATCGAGAGCCTCAAGTTCTCTCTCAAGGAGGATGCGGCCAATGTCGAGGCCATCATCACCGCGATTGACACCGTGCCCGTGACCGTGCTCGACTTCGACGGCACTCTCTACACCTATCTGTCCATGCAGCTGTTCGGCGTGACCAACAGCATGCTCGATACGGTGACCGCGCGTGTCAACGTGCCGATCGACTGGTTCGACCAGAACGGTGTCGCGCCCGAAGACGCGGCCGTCTTCCGCTTCACCGCAGGAGCCTGGTCCAAGCAGCCTACCACCTATGCAGGCTCCGATTCCACTCATGCCTATTACGATGTGATTATCGAGGGCTTCTCCTTCTTCGCGGTAGGCGTCTCCAGCCAGCCAGCAGTGCCTGATGCGCAACCTGAGCCTGTCATCGAACAGCCTTCACCGGATCCGACCCAGCCTGAGCTCGAGCCTGAGGTCAAACCGACACCCGAGCCTGTGCAGCCTGTCCGTCCTGAGACCAAGAGCAAGGACAAGAAAGGCAGCGGCTTTGCCCTCACCCTGATTATCGTCCTCATCATCATCATCATCCCCATCATCTTCGCTTTCCTGAGAGGTGGCGGAAAGAAAGGCGGCGACCATCATCGACGCAAGCATTCTCTCGATCGTCTGGAGAAGAAGCTCCAGAAGATACGCGACCAGGAGTGACTAAGTGATCTCTTATGGAGGTACATCAACTAGCAGTAGGACCTATGCAGAACTTCTCCTACCTAGTGGCCTCAGGCAAAGAGTGTCTTCTCATCGATCCAGGTTGGGACCATGAGCGTATCAAATCAGTGATCCAAGAGGACGGGTTGGTCCTGAAGTATGTCATCCTGACGCATTCGCATTACGACCATGTCCAGGAGCTCTCCCATTTCCTTGCCTATCAGGATGTGAGCATCGTCGCCTGGCGGGATTCGCCCCTGAACCCTTCCGTGAGCGTGGGCGAGGACACGGTATTGCCTCTGGGTGATACAGAGGTGCGCTTCATCCACACCCCTGGCCATGTGCCGGACCAGATATGTGTGCTGGTCGACGGCAATCTGTTCACCGGCGACACGCTCTTCGTCTCTCGCATCGGCAGGACCGATCTTCCCGGAGGGGATTCAGCGCAGATGGAAGAGAGTCTGGATAAGCTCAGGAAATTGCCGCCGGAGACCATCGTCTGGCCAGGGCATGACTACGGTCCGAAGAAACATTCCACCATCGGCGACGAGATCAAAGAGAACCCTTATCTGAGATTCTGATTCTGAAACTTGATTTCCTGCCCGTTCTTCAGAGCGTGGCCCATTTCAGACCAGAACTTTCACCTATCCGATGCGAGAAGCGTAATACATCGGCCTTCAGGCCGAGGATAGTCCTCGCTAGGGAACTTCACACGTTTGCACTAACTTTTGTTAGCTCCGAGTGACAGGTTTTTGTTATCGCTCTGCTTCCCCCAACCTATTTAAACTAACGTCACCTCTTTGAGGTCCATGAAGGGCTACATCGTCTATCCCACCTATCGTCAAGAGAACGGCCGTGCTGACATCTTCTTATTCGGCAAGCTCGAGAACGGCGAATCGTTCCAGTCCATCCACACGTTCCGGCCGTACTTCTTCATCCGGCAGGCAGACCTCGAAGAGGCAAAAGGGCTGGGCGATTTCGAGCATGAGGGCGGCAAGATCAAGAATTTCGACGGCGAATCGCTGACCAAGATCACCCTCGACCTCCCAAAAGACGTCCCTGAGCTGCGCAAGAAGCTCGAGGACTCCGGCTTGGCCACCTACGAGGCCGATATCCGATACGCCTACCGCTTCCTCATGGACCATGAGCTGCTCGGCACACTAGACATAGACGGCGAATTCGAGAAGGGCGAGCGCGTCGACCGTATCTATCACAACCCGAAGATCAAACCATCGACTCATATTCCCGAACTCACCGTATTGTCCATCGACATCGAGACCAGCATGGACGGCAAATCCCTCTACTGCATCTCGCTCGCCACCGACAAGGTGGAACATACCCTCATCATCTCCGATGAGGCCGTGAAGGGCTGCGAGATATTCGCCAACGAGCGTGCGTTGCTGGAACGCTGCCGCGACCTCTTCCTCGAGATCGACCCGGACGTGATCACGGGCTGGAATGTCATCGACTTCGATTTCTCCTTCCTGCGCGACCGCTATATCCAGGAGAAGATACCTTTCTCATTCGGCCGCATCGACTGGGAGAACAAACTCCGTCTCAACAGCGACTTCTTCCGCGACTCCACCGCCGATATCGCTGGCCGTATGGTGATCGACGGCATCCATCTGCTCAAGAACTCCTTTGTCCGGCTCGAGAACTACAAGCTCTCCACTGCGTCGAAGGTCTTCCTCGGGGACAAGAAGCTTCTCGGAGACGAAGACAAAGGCAACGAGATCGACCGTCTCTTCAAGGAGGACAAGGCAAAGCTCGCCGCATACAACCTCAAGGACGCCCAACTGGTGCTACGTATCATCGAGAAGAGCGGCACCATGCATCTGACAATATTGCGCAGCCTGCTGGCCGGCATGCCGCTGGAGCGCGTCGCGGCATCGATCGCGTCGCTCGATTCCCTGTATCTCCGGGAGCTCCGTCGTCGTGGGTATGCAGCCCAGAGCGGTGTCTATGTCGAGAAGGAGAGCCCGATCACCGGCGGCTATGTGATGCAGTCCAATCCTGGCGTCTACGACTATGTCCTGGTGCTCGACTTCAAGAGCCTATACCCATCCGTGATGCGCACCTTCAACATCGATCCCTTCGCATTCGTCCGCGACAAGAAGAAAGCCAAGAAGATAGACTGCATCGAATCGCCTAATGGCGCATGGTTCCGTCGTGAGCCAGGCATCCTGCCTCTGTTGCTCCAGCAGCTATGGGAGAAACGTGACGCGGCCAAGAAACGTGACGACAAGGCAGGCAGCACCGCCATCAAACTGCTCATGAATTCCTTCTTCGGTGTGCTCGCCAGCCCCAATTGCCGATTCTTCTCCATGGACATGGCAAATGCCATCACCACATTCGGCCAACACCTCATCAAGCTCACCTCTGATAAGGTCAAGGGCCTAGGCCATGAGGTGATCTATGGCGATACCGACAGCGTCTTCGTCAGGGTCAATGAGGACAACGAGGCAGGCGCGAGGAAGGCTGGCAAAGCGATCGAGAAAGAGATCAACGCCTTCTTCAAGGACCACATCACCAACGACTATCTCGTCACCAACTACATGGAGCTGGAATTCGAGAAGATGTACAGACGGTTCTGGATGCCCGCGGTGCGCGGATCAGACCGCGGCTCCAAGAAACGCTACGCAGGCCTGCTCATGGTCGACGGCAAGGAGAAGATGGACGTCGTCGGGTTGGAGCTGGTGCGGCGCGACTGGACCGACCTTGCCAAAGGGTTCCAGATGACCATGCTCGAGCGCCTCTTCGCCGGCGAGCCTGTCGGCGACTACATCCGTGATTTCGTCAAGGACCTCAAGGCGGGCAAGCTAGACGATAAGTTGGTGTACAGGAAGGCATTGCGCAAGAGCCTCGCAGACTACACCAAGACCACCCCGCCCCATGTCAAGGCGGCGAGGAAGCTGCCTAAGGTCACGAGTAGCATCATCGAATACATCATGACCATCAACGGTCCTGAGCCGCTCGAGATACTCAAGAGCCCCATCGATTACGCACACTATCTCGAGAAGCAATTGAAACCGTTGGCCGAGTCGATATTGTCGGCTACCGGAGAGAAGTTCGACGACTTCGCCAGCAAGACCAAACAGGTAGGTCTCGGCGACTTCTCCTGATCACGACTTCTTGTGCGGATTCTCCAGACCCAATAGGCTGCAGAGCGAGAAATAGATCGGTCCTAAAGCGAGATAGACCGCTTTCATCCACCCAGGTGCATGCATGCAATCGCATAACGGTAGCCCTGGATAGATGCCTGTCGCGACATTTCGGATCATCAGGATATGGAATGCGAGCCATTCGAGCAGGATGAGCAGCGGCCAGTAGATGGCGAGATAGAAGAGAAGACGTTTGTACCATGCTTTTGTCTTGAGCACGTGCTCCCAGTGAGCGTAGAGGATGTATGATGCGAAGAGCCCGATAGCCCAGGCGAAGAAAGGGAACAGGTTGAATCCGAAGACATGGCTCATGGACTGGTTGTAGCCGTACTGGCTGTTGCCTATGACTATCCAGATCAGAGAGAGCCCTGTCGCTAGGAGCAGATGCGAGAACGCTTTCTTCCGACCTGTGAAGAAGAGGTATGGGTAGAGGAGCACATAGGCGGTCATGACAACAAGATCAGGTTTCATGAGCCCGAGAAGCATCACTATGGCGACCAAGACAATCTTATCGACCACTGCGAGGCTCGGTCTTCGAGGCTTCTTCTGGGCCTTCAGTATCGCCATGCCACGGTGTCGGAAATGATACTATATATATTTAATCGATAAGAAAAAGAAGAGAAAAAAAGAAATCTATCCGCAGGCACCTGCGGCCGGAGCCGCGGTGGCGGTCTCGCCTTCGAGCTTCGTATTGCAGTCGCCCGGTGCATTGTCGAATGCTCCACACAGTCCCTGCTTGTAAGCCTCAGGTGTCCTGCCACCGGAGAACTTCTGGCCGTCGATGAACACGCTGGGGCTTCCCGAGACGCCCAAGAGTTTGTTGAGCCGCAGCTCCTCCTCGGACATATCGAACTTCTCGGTGTCGTAGCAAAGCTTGATCTTGGCAGTATCCAGCCCTAGTCTGTCTGCGACGGGTTCCCAGCATGTGTCGGCGTTCTTCGACGTGCAATCCGAATTCATGGCAAGCGCGAACTCGAACCACTTGTCGGTCCCCATATACTTGTTGACGCACAGCTCGCGGATGTTCTGGTTGAGCTCGACCACACCATGCATGGAGCAGTACTTGCTCTCATCGTCGATGCAGTACGCAGGTCCGCCGCCTTGATAGTTGCTGTAGATGACGTAGTGGGGATTGAAGTCTGCCTGTCCTTCGAGCAGCTGGAACACCGGTTCGATGCCTTCTTCTGCCTGGTTGCCGTAGGGGCAATAGCTCATGACGAAGAAGTCGATCTGGGGCTTGTTGTCGCCGAGTGTCACGCCGATCTTCTCAAACTGCTCCTTGCGCTTCTCCGCGTCGACGAAGTGGGATGCCTCGGTGACTGAGTCCAGCAGCTTGATGTATTTTGTGCCGGCTTCCTCGAAAGCGCCCGCGATAGTAGGGTTGATCTCCCACTCTTTAGTGTCCTTGACCTTGTTCTCGAAGAGATAGACAGGAACGACGGTGATGCCGAGGTCCTCGACCAACTTCTCGCCTTCAGAGGATGAGACATCCACATAGCGGTGCTTTCCGCCAAGGAAGATGTTCTCAGTCGTCGTGGTGATGCCGGTGGTGGCGCAGCTCGTGCAGGTCTTGTCATTGAGCACGATGATCTCGAACTCCATCGGATCCTCATAGACGCATTCAGCATCATCCGTGTTGGGATTCTTGCACCAGACGACCTGACCCTCGTGATGGACGCAGTCTGCATCAGTCGCGCAGGTGGGTAGGTCTGCGCATGCCTCATGGTCGCCGCCTATATAGTTACAGATGGCCGTGGCAAATGCCAACGTATCACGTCTGCCCTGATAGGGCTGGTCGTTGAAGTACATGGTGGGCGATCCTGTCGCGCCGACCGCGTTGGTCTTGACGATGGATTCACGGAGAAGGTCCTTGCCCTCTTCGCCTTCGTAGCAGACACGGATCTTGCCTACGTCAAGGCCTTCGTCCTTTGCGCACTTCTCCCAGTTGCCCGGGATGGAGCTGGCGTCCTTGTTCATGCAGACGACCATGTCCATGTATTTGTCAGGATTATACTTATAACCGCAGAGCTGGGCGATGTTGCCTTGGACTTCTGGCTCTCCATGCAGGGAAGAGAATTGTCCTGCCGCCCCCTCGCTCGCGATGAAATTGAGATTGAATTCGATTGCGTCACCGAACTCTTCGAGGACAGGCGCGATGGCGTCCTCGACCTGCGTCCCGTAAGGACATTGGCTCATGACATAGAAGTCGACCTTGACCGTGTCGCCGGAGAACGATGACGTGTCGCCCGTGGCCGGGCCTGTGCCGCCCTGGTCTCCGCCCTTGCCCAGTATGATGACCGCGACTACGACCACGATGGCCGCAGCAGCGATGGCATACATGGCGGTGTTGCTCTTCTCCTTCTTCTTCGGGGAAGCCTTATGATGGGCGGCCCCAGCCGATTTCGACTTGGTAGAATGAGCTGTCTTCTTCTTATGTGTCGATGTTTTCCTTTTAGACATGGTTCAACCTCCTTTTTCCGGGTTGTATAATCAACTATCAGACGGAATACGTATCCCCCTATTCCTCTGACGGAGAACCTGATGATTTAAATAAGTTATGGATTTTGCCGACGAGGATCAGTTGTTTAATCTTGTTGGAGTGAGGAGTAACATTTAAATACTATCCCGTCCGCTTCCCTATCGACGAGCATGCGGGTATTTCAGCAAAAAAGAGAGGTCATGTACGAGTTCCTAGAGGCTTTGGGCCGAAAGATGGAGCTCATCGCACCGGTCAAGACAGATGTGGCCAGGTTCGAGCCTGTCACCGACGTCTCCAAGATATACCTCGACAAGAACACCTACCTGCCCGCAAAAGAATATTTCTTCCACAAAGAAGAGGTCCTCTTCTCGTTCTCCGGCACCAAGCTTACCGTGCCCGCCTTCGAGGTCAAGGAACGCGCCTTCTTCGGTCTGCGCAGATGTGACCTCAACGGCATCCGCCACCAGGACATGGTCTTTCTCCAGGACGGCAACGATCCCTATTACAAATCAGCCCGAGATAAGAGCCTGCTTCTGGGCTATCACTGCAACACCGCTCCTTCACCCTATTGCTTCTGCGAATCGCTCGACCTCGTCGACTTCTTCGACCTCATGTTCTACGAGCGCGGCGACCTCGTTCTGATTGAAGTGGGTTCGGACAAAGGAGAGAAGCTCATCAAGCGTTTCTCAAAATACTTCTCCCCTCACAATCGACGTATCACCCAGGAAGAGAAGCAGATACCCGGCGCGGATCGCCTGGAGACCACGGACATCACCTCGTTCTACGACCATCCCGACTGGAAGAAGGGCGTCGACCAATGCCTATCCTGCGGCGCATGCACCGCGCTCTGCCCCACCTGCTACTGTTTCGAGATCCATGACGAGACCAAGCTCACCGACCATACCAAGGGCGAGCGGAAAAGGTCATGGAGCTCCTGCCAGGTCCAAGAATTCACCAAAGTGGCAGGAGGCCACGTGTTCCGGAAGGAACGTGAGGAACGGTTCAAGCACCGTATCTATCATCAACTGGACTACTTCAAGGACAAATACGGCGTCGACCTCTGTGTCGGCTGCGGCAGATGCATCGAAGGATGCCCCACCAGGATCGACTTCGTCAAGATCATCAACGGCATGCACAATGGCAAGAAAAACGCTTAAACGGAGTGTGGCCAAGGCAAAGCCTCTCGAGGGCAAGCCCTGCAAGGAGAAGAACCAGTCAGATGGGCCTCTCACCGGCAATCCTTATGTCCCCGACGCCTACAAGGTGCTCGACTTCCACCGGGAGACCCATGACACCTTCACCATCACCGTCGACATGACCGCTCACTACGACCCGGGACAGTTCGTCCAGGTATCCATCCCCGGTATCGGCGAAGCGCCTATCTCCATCTGCTCCTATGCGCCGGGCAAGCATATGCAACTCAATGTGCGCCAGGTCGGCAATGTCACGAACGCGCTGGCCAACATCAAGAAGGGCGACACCATCCTGCTCCGCGGCCCTTACGGCAAGGGCTATCCCATGCACCATTTCGAAGGCGACCACCTCGTCATCATCGGAGGCGGCTGCGGAGTCGCGCCGCTCAAGGGCGTCATCGACTACGTCACGGCCAACCGGGACAAGCACAAAGAGGTCACCATGCTGCTGGGCTACCGATCGCCCGACGACATCATCTTCGCGCGGGAACTCAAGGACTGGCAGAAGCAGTACGACGTCCGCCTGTCAGTGGACAAGAATTCCCACGGCGCTTTCTGCTACAATGCCAAGACAGGATTCATCACCGAACTGTTGAAAGAGGCCAACCTCAACAACCGGAACAAGGTCGTCTTCATCTGCGGGCCGCCCATCATGATGCGCTTCGTCACCGATATCCTGCATGAACAGGGATTCCACGATGACCAGATATACGTCTCAGCCGAACGCCTCATGTACTGCGCATTCGGTATCTGCTGCCACTGTATGATACGGGGCAAGTACACCTGCGTCGACGGTCCCGTCTTCCGATACGACGAGATCAAACACCTGACCAACGATTGACCATGGCCAAGAAGAACACCGTAAAGGAGAGCACGAAGGGCAAGACGCCCGCCAAGAAGGCCAAGAAAGCTCCTGCCAGGAATGCCTCTGCAAAGACCATGAGGACAAAGAGGGCGAAGCCTGGCAACAGACAGGTCTCGATTGGGAAACATGATATCGGAAACATCAAGCCCGACACGTCTGACAAAGGCAACCCCATCGCCATGCCGCCGCCCAAAAAGCTCAAAGTGGGCATCTATGGCATCACGGGCTGCGCCGGTTGTCAGCTCTCGATCATCTTCAATGAGGATGAGATCCTCGACATCATCGGACTCGTCGACCTGATGGCATTTCCATTCGTGAAGGAGGTCAACACGGACGAGCATTTCGACTATGTCTTCGTCGAGGGATTGGTGGCCGACAACGAAGACCTCAAGGTGCTCAAGAAGCTGCGCAAGAACGCACGATACTTAGTCTCGCTCGGCGCCTGCGCCTGCACAGGCTGCATACCAGCCTACCGGAATTTCACACTGAAGGAGAACTACGAGCATCTCCTGTACAAGAAACGAGAGGACATCTCCGACGTCAAGCCCACGCCTATAGACGATCATGTGTCCGTGGACTACTACGTCCATGGCTGCCCGCCGGACAAGAAGGAGATCATCTCATTCATCAAGAAGATCGTGGCCGGCATCGAGCCCAAGCCGTATGAGAGCCCAGTATGCGTGGAATGCCGCCGCCACGGCAACGCCTGCCTGCTCGAGGAAGGCAAACCATGCCTCGGTCCCATCACCGCAGGAGGCTGCGACGCGGTGTGCATCAACGGCGGCTTCGAATGCTGGGGCTGCCGGGGTCCATCAAAGGACATGAATCTCCCTCTCATGATAAAGATACTCAAGGAGAAAGGCTTCGACGAGAAGTTCATCCAGGACAGGATGCGCACATTCGCCGGCCTCAAGCTCCCCATGCTAGAAGACGTGATGAAACATGGCAAAAAAGATCACTCTTAACCACATAACCAAGATCGAGGGGCATGCGAAGCTCAACCTCGGCATCGACAAAGGCAAGGTGACGGTATGCGAGCTCGCCGTGACCGAAGGTGCGAGGTATTTCGAGGGCATCGTCCGTGGCCGAAAATATTTCGAGGCCCATGAGATGACGTCCCGCATATGCGGCATCTGTTCCTGCGGCCATGTCGTCGCCTCCCTCCTGGCCATCGAGGATGCCATCGGTGTCGTCGCAAGCCCACAGAGCATGCGGCTACGAGAGCTCATGACACTCGGCGAACGCATCCGAAGCCATGCCACCCATCTCTACTTCCTCGCGCTCCCCGACTATCTCGGCTACGAATCCGCGCTCGCTATGGCGCCAAAATACAAGGCTGAGCTCAAGACCGCATTGTCCATGATCAAGGTGGGGAACGGCATAATCAAGACGCTGGCCGCTCGCGACATGCATCCTGTCTCGGGTGCTGTCGGCGGCTGGCTGCGACTGCCTGCACAGGAGGCTATCGATCAGACAACAAAGGATCTTGCCGGGATCAAGGCCGCGGCCAAGAAGACCTGCGACCTGTTCGCGTCATTGTCTGTCCCTGGCATCGTCTCCGAAGGCGATTGGTTCTCCCTTTCCGAACCGGACAAGTACGCTATGATCTCAGGCGATGTGGTCTCGGGCAAGACCCGTTTCGAACGTCACCGTTACCGCGAATTCATCAAGGAGCACCATGAGGACTACTCCACGGCCAATTTCGTGGTACGTGAGGGCAAGCGGTACATGGCCGGCGCCTTGGCGCGTCTCAACAACAATCATGAGCATCTGTCCAAGGACGCCAAGACGGCGCTGAAGAAGAGCAAGCTCACACTTCCGTCTCGTAATCCCTTCCACAACAATTCCGCCCAGGCGATCGAACTGCTGCATAGCATCGACGAGGCCATGATGATCTGCAATAGCCTTACCATACATCCTGAGCAGCCGCCGAAGCATTCCCCGCGGCCCGGCACCGGCATCGCGGCCATCGAGGTCCCCCGCGGCACCCTCTGGCATGAGTACACGATAGATGAGCACGGGCTGATCACCAATGCCAACATCATCACACCGACCGCCCAGAACCTCCTCAACATGCAGGAGGACATCCGTGCATATGTACCCTCACTGCTCTCATCATCCAAGGAGGAGATCGTGCTCTCGGTCGAGAAGCTCATCCGCGCCTATGATCCCTGCTTCTCCTGCTCCGCCCATTTCCTAGAGATCAATTGGCTATAACCATCGAGGTGAACTACTATGCATACTCCTGACGGATTGCTCACAGGTTGGATATGTCTGCTCTGCTGGATCATCGCTATCAGCGCAACCGGTATCGCCGTGTGGCGTCTTCGCCATACACTGACTCAAAAGAGACTCGGGCTTTTTATCGCTTCGCTCGGCCTGGTCTTCGCGCTTCAGCTGCTCAATGTTCCGATCGCCTCGGGCACGTCAGGCCACATCATAGGTGCTGGGTTGCTCGCTTTGCTCTTCGGTCCTTCGGCTGCGATCGTCGGCATGGCCATCGTGCTATCTGTGCAAACCGCACTTTTCGGCGACGGCGGAACGCTGTCCCTTGGTGCCAACATCTTTTCGATGGGCATCGTCGCATCGCTTTCCACCTGGGGTGTGCATCGGTCATTGCGCCGGGCAATCCCTGTCCTATCCTCTGGTATCTCAGGGATGGTGGGCGTTCTTGCGGCAGCCGCGTCGACGTCTCTTTTGCTGGCATCCAGCGGTGTCGTGCCCCTCAATGAGGTTCTCCCTAGCATGCTCTCAGCCCATCTCGTTGTCGGTCTCATGGAGGCTTTGATTTTAGTCGTCGGACTAGGCGTGGTCCGATCCTGGTCCGCCTCAAAAGTCCAGCTCGTCCGGACCATCGCGATCGGTAGCCTGCTCCTCGTCGCGCTGATCCTGCCTTTTGTCTCATCCGCGCCCGACGCCATGGAATCCGTCTCGATTCGAATGGGATTCTTCGAACGCGCCGTCGAGATCCATCACGCGATACCGTTCCCCGGCTATGCGCTTTTCGGCAATGGATCCTACTGGGCATCTCTCGCTGTCGCTGCCATCGGCATATCCATCGTCATGGTGATGGGTCTCGGTGTCACATCATTCGTCGTCCGGAAGGAAAGAGCATGATCACACTTTACGTCTTCGGCAATGAGCACCTGGACAGCGACAACCTGGCCATCGACGTCGCCTCCAACATCCCGAGCGTCAAGGCCGTCCATTGCCATTCCCCTGACGACCTATTGGATGTCGCGGAGAGCGAGCTGCTCATCATGGACGTGGTCAAAGGCATCGATAAACCGATGCTGATCTCAGACCCATCGCAGCTCAAGACCCGCAACATCGTCAGCCTGCATGATTTCGACGTCGGCTACTTCCTCAACCTGATGGAGAGCCTGGACATGGGAAAACGCATAAAAATCATCGGGGTGCCCCAAAAGGGAGACCCTGTCGCGATCGCAAAAGAGGTAGAACAATGGCTCTGAACAACAAGGGACTATCCCTCATCCTATTCACCGCCCTGATATCAGGCGTCTCCATATTCATCAACAGCTTCGGCGTCAAAGGATTCGACAGTTCAGTATTCACGTTCTCCAAGAACGTCGTCGTGGCCATGCTGCTGCTTGCCGTCGTCCTGGGATCCGCCGGCATCGGCGTCCTGCGTCGCCTCACCGCGCGGCAATGGGGTACGCTTGCCATCATCGGTCTTGTCGGTGGTTCGATTCCGTTCCTGCTCTTCTTCAAAGGTCTGCAGATGACCGCCGGCACGACCGCCGCGTTCATCCATAAGACGCTCTTCGTCTTCGTCGCGGTCTTCGCCCTTCTCTGGCTTAAGGAAAGACCTTCCAAAGGTTTTTTCCTGGGGGCTGTCGCCATCCTTGCAGGCACCTATCTCATGATCCGTCCGGACTTTTCGCTCTCTATCGGTCATCTGCTCGTGCTCGGCGCGACCGTATTCTGGGCAGCGGAGAATACCATCGCAAAGAAGGCGGTAAAGGAGATGTCCGGCACTGTGGTGGCGTTCGGCCGCATGTTCTTCGGCTCGATCTTCATCTTGGCATCCCTCGCTGTGAGCGGAAAAGCGTCTCTCGTCGTGGCCATGTCAGCTTCGCAATACATGTGGATATTGGTGACGGCCGGCTTCCTGTTCCTGTACGTCTTCTCCTACTACAACGGGATACGCCACATAAGGATATCGACCGCCGCTGCCATGCTCTCGCTCGGCGCGCCGGTGACCGCTTCGTTCGCATGGGCGTTCAAGGGCATCGTCCCTTCAACAGGGACCGCTCTCGGCATGCTGCTCATAGTCCTCGGAGTGGTGGCGGTGGTATGGCTCGCGCCAATATTGTCCTGGGTCGTACGGGCATCGCGGGTGGGAAGCGATGGACGGCATTGAGCTCAACGCCCGTCTCTCTTTCGTCACCAACCAGCTCCGCTTCTGCGGGCCGCAAGGCGCGACAACCACGTTCTTGACCTATATCCGAGACCACAAGGACAAGCAGAAATCAAAAGGTCTCATCGACCGCTTCGAGGGCGTGCCTCCCTACCTCCATCTCATCGCCGACAAGCACGGGCTCGATCCTTTCGATGCCAAGGTGGCAGAGGCCTACTGGATCGGCAACGAATTGCTTGACGGCTTCTCTGACGACGACATGCGTCGTCTCATCGACATGCTGGTATCCCGCGGCTTGCCGAAATCGCTGGGTTCTGCGCTCAAGGATAAGCTCCCTCCAGGCATGATGCCGCATCACAACTTCAACGTCCTCTTCGTGGGTGTCGGCGCGCTCACCGGCTCGGTCGAGACGACATTGCCCAATATGGACAATTGCCGCATCTCTTGGGGCCGTGTCGCAGAAGTCATGAAGGCGGCCTTGCTGTTGTCTGCGAGACCTCTCAAGGAGGTCGACGGTCGTATAGTGGTGGGAGAAGAAGAGACCCGCACCGCAGTCTACATCCCTGAAATGCTCCCTGACGTCAAGGTCGGCGATGCGGTGGCTCTCCATTGGGGCTTTTCGCCCATGTTATTGTCGGCTGATCAGGCAGTGATGCTGGATCGTTACACTGATCGCATATTGGACGCGCTGGAAAAAGCGTCCAAAAAGAAATGAGGTGATCACATGGGAAAAGGCATGGCAATAACCGCATTCGTGCTCAGTCTGTTGTTCTTCGTGCCTCTCGCGCCATTGGTGGGAATGGTACTTGGCGTCATCGCATTGGTCAAGAGCAAGAACCAGCCGGGCACCGGCTATGGATTCGCGATAGCCGCCATCGTCATCGGCGTATTCACGACCATCATGGGCACAGGATTCTGGCTAGCCATTTTGAAGGCGCTCTTGGTCGGCGATATGGGTGCCTACTGACTCCCGGGACCTTCTTGGGACGTGGCCTCGGCATAGAGGCGTAGCGAGTCCTCGGCCTCTTCCTTGGGCAGTTTCATAGCCACGATGCCGCCCTGCACGATGCAGTAGTCCCCTGCTGAGAATTCTCCTTCCACTATCCTGGCCGTACGCTGCTCATCAGGGTAGCCGACGGTCGCGATGTCGCCCTCTACCTTGACGATCTTCCCCGGTATCGCAAGACACAACTACTCCACCACCACGCGTTTGATGACGATCTTGTCTCCCTCGATGATGCGCGGCACGCCCTCACATTTCGGGCATTCGATGAGGATGGAGTCATGCCCCCGTTCCAGGATGGTCGGTGCTCCGGAGAAACCGCATTCGCATTTGACCTTGGCCAAAATGATCTCGGAATGTATCTTCCAGTCCACCATCTTGCCGAGCGTGGCCAGCAGCTCGTCAGGCGGCACATGGGCAAGTTCGCCGATCTCGAGGAACAGCTCTTTGACCTTGCCGTGCTTCTCGGCCTCGTCGATGATGTTCTGGGCTATGACGGTCTCGTGCATACACCAGAAGCCATAACCATCCTATTTATACCTTTCGCTGGCGGGGCAGTCTGTGTCAACCCCTCGACCGTACGTAGAAAATGATGAATGCGATGAAGCCCAGCGCGATGGCGACATTGACCGCCATCATGCCTATCCAGAGGATGATGTACATGCGCTCTGTCCTGCTGGCACTATTCTTCCAACGCTCCCAGATGGGGATGGGCTTTGGCATGGTCGGGGTAAGCCGCAACGATATTTAAACAATACCTTTTAATGCATCAAGTTCTCCAATTGTCTTATGACAGCCTCTCCTGTCCGGTCAGGCATCTGCTCAACACGGTGAAGAATGTCTTTATCTTGCTCATCGCCTTCCTATACTATCCGGTGCTCAAACGGTCCCTCGAGAGTGTCGGCGTAAGCAATGTCAATGACCTGCTCCTCATCATATCCATCCTTCTGGTTACGGTATGCTTCGCCAACTTCGCCTTCTCCTACCAGTACACCAAGAAGAATCCGGGCATCATCCTGCTGTCCCATCTGGTGACCTTCGTCTTCATGCTGCTCACCCTCCTGCTCTTGGAGGTCATGGTCATCAGCGTCTCGACCGTCTATCCCGGATTGCAGGGCATCGTCACGGTGTTCTCGGTGTTGCTCTATCTGGGTATCATACTCTATGATGCTTGGGACTATGTGCGGCTGCATATGTAGGGTGTTCCGAACACTTTGAAATTCATCCAATATTCTCTTGATTATTTCCAGACCTTCTCAGATAAGGCATAAGAAGGATACCCTCAGAATCTGTTCGCGACGGAAGATTTATTAACTATAGCAAATTATATGCTCTCTATGGTGAAGACAACGATACAGGTCAGCAAGGAACTGCTCGAGACCCTCAAGGGGCGGAAACTTTATACCCAGGAATCATATGAAGACATCATCTGGGACCTTCTAGAGGATACGATGGAACTCTCCGAGGAGACCAAGCGAGATTTGGCCATATCCCGTAAAGAGGTCAGGCAAGGTAAGGTCCATACATTAGAGGATGTCAAGAGAGAGCTGGGGTCCTGATGTACACTGTCGTCTTCTCCGACACCGCCAGGAAACAGCTCCGCAAGCTGGATGCTGAGACACAGCGGCGGATCCTCATAGCCCTGACACGTATCAGGATACGTCCGTTCTCCTATCTCACCAGATTGGTGGGCGATCCCGGATACCGTCTTCGCGTCGGTGATTACCGGGTGATCATCGACGTACATAGAACTGAGCTCAATCTGGTCGTCATAAAAGTCGGCCATCGCGGTAGCATCTACAAGAGGAAATAACCTTCAGTGGCCTGTGACTAGGGTACCCTTATGTTCACTGCCCGTCTTAATCTCAGCTTCTCCATATATGATGTCATCTTCGACGATGCTACTTGAATATCCATTAATATTTCCAGGAATTTCTGGAAACAGAGAAAAAATCATTCCTGATTAGCCTTGATGATCTTGAGCCTGCCGAAGTTCTCGCGCTCCATCTCCTCAAGCCGCATCTTGATCTGGGTGACCAGATTGCTGAGCCGCGGGATCACTATCTGCTCGAGCGCATTCACTTTCCGCTTGGTCTTCTTGATCTCCTCGCCCAAGTTCGTCAGCGTCGCCTCGAGCTCGGCCAGCTGTATCGCGCTGACCAGGGCTTTCTCGAATTTCTCGGACGCCTTGTCGAGCTCGATGGATGTAGAGACCACGGAATAGCCTCTCGAGAACACGTCCTGTTCGGTCGCGTCGAATGAGAACTGAGGAACCTTCACACCCATGATGGCCCGGATCGTGGTCTTGAGCCCCACTTGGCTGCTGACGCTGCCTGCGGCAAGCTCGACCTCGGAACGGCCAGAGACCGCCTGCGCGAGAATCAACGACTGGAACGCGACCTTGAGCTCGTCTTCTAGAGATAGACGGGCCCCTTTGAGGCGGTCCACCAGGCCGAAGAACTCACTGATCAGAGCATCGCGCTTCTCCTTGAGCAGCTTGTGCCCTTTCTGCGCGAGCTTGATCTTCTTCTTCTGCCGCAGCAGCTCCATCCGTGTCGCTTTGATCGATATTCCCATTTTCCGATGCCTTCTTACTCTTTCGATCCAGTCTTGTCGCCGGCGTAGTACTGTTCGATATGCTCGAGCTTGATCTTCTTGAGCTCCTCACGGGGCAGGGTGGAGAGCAGACGCCATCCGATCGACAGCGAGTCGATGATGGAACGGTTCTCCTGAGGTCCTTGACCGATGAACTCCTTCTCGAAGCGCTCAGCGAACTTGAGGATGAGCCTGTCGTTCTCCGACAACGCCTCCTCGCCCACGACCGCGACGAGGTCACGGAGATCCCGCCCGCCTGCATAGCCAGCATAGAGCTGGTTGGCCACGCCGGAATGATCGTCACGGGTCTTGCCCTTGCCGATACCCTCGTTCATCAGGCGGGAGAGCGACGGCAGCACATCGATAGGAGGATACACGTTGTTGCGATGCATCTCCTTCGATACCACTATCTGACCTTCCGTGATGTAGCCTGTGAGATCAGGGATGGGATGGGAGATGTCTCCCTGTGGCATGGTCAGAATCGGGATCTGCGTCACCGAGCCTTTCAGGCCTTGGATCTTTCCTGCGCGCTCATAGATGTTGGCGAGATCGGTGTACATGTATCCCGGATAGCCGCGGCGACCAGGGATCTCCGACCTTGCGGCAGAGATCTCACGGAGCGCCTCGCAATAGTTGGTCAGGTCCGTCAGGATGACCAGCACATGCATGTCGTGCTCGAAAGCGAGGTATTCCGCTGTCGTCAGCGCCATCCTCGGCGTGATGATACGTTCGATGGCAGGATCGTCGGCAAGGTTGATGAAACCGACCATCTTCTCGATGGTGCCGGTGCGGCGGAAATCGTTCATGAAGAAATTCGCCTCCTCGAACGTGATCCCCATGGCCGCGAAGACGACCGCGAAAGACTGGCCCTTGCCCAACACTTTCGCCTGTCTCGCGATCTGCGCCGCGAGCTGGTTATGCGGCAGGCCGGACTCCGAGAAGATCGGGAGCTTCTGTCCACGCACGAGCGTATTCATGGTGTCGATGGCAGAGATCCCGGTCTGGATGAACTCCTCAGGGAATTCTCTCGCTGTCGGGTTGATGGGTTGGCCGTTGATGTCGCGACGCTCGTCAGCGATGATGTCAGGGCTGCCGTCGATGGGTTTGCCCAGACCTGAGAAGATCCTTCCGACCACATCTTTCGACAGGCCTATCTTCATGGTCTCGCCGGTGAAGCGGACGCGGGTCTTGCCGATCTCCAGGCCTCTCGTCCCTTCGAACACCTGGATGATAGCAAGGGCCTCATGCGCCTCGAGCACCTGGCCGGTCCGTTTCTCACCGGACGGTAGAGTGATCGCCACAAGCTCGCCGTAGGAGACGCCCTTGACGCCCTCGACAATGACGATCGGTCCTGCTATCTCTTTGACCGATGTGTACTCAACGTTTTTGTTCATCGTCATCATCCTCCGTGATTATTTGCCCTTCCTCAGGCCTTCGTATTCCGACTCCATCTTTTTGAGGATGTCGTTGTAGTGCTTCTCGAAGGTCTTGTTCTCATGTTCCTTCATACGGGCGATGGTCTCTAGAATCTTCATCTTGCTGATATCGATGACCGACACTTTGGCCTCCATGGCCTTCTTGCCTTGATCGAAGAACGCGAGGACCAATTTCAGCATGAGGTATTGCTTCTTGATGGGGCAGAAGGCATCCACTTCGTGGTAGGCGTTCTGTTGCAGGAAATCTTCCCTCAGCGACTTGGTCACGACCAGGATGAGCTGCTCGGTCTCAGGCAGGGCGTCGGGACCGACCAACTGCACGATCTCCTGGAGCTCCTCCTCTTTCTGGAGCAATGCCATGGCCTTGTCGCGAAGCTCTCTCCAATCCTCGGCGGCCTCTTTCTGGTAGTAAGGGGTCACATCGTCGAGGTAGAGCGAATATGATTCCAGCCAGTTGATGGCGGGGAAGTGCCGACGTGAGGCGAGGCTCTTGTCCAGCGCCCAGAACACCTTGTTGACCCGAAGGGTCCCTTGCGTGACCGGCTCAGAGAAGTCGCCGCCCGGAGGACTGACCGCGCCGATGATGGTGACCGAACCTTCTGTTCCGCCAAGCGTCTTTACCCTTCCTGCACGCTCGTAGAACTGCGCGAGACGGGTGGCGAGATAAGCGGGATAACCCTCTTCGCCGGGCATCTCTTCGAGGCGTCCAGAGATCTCTCTCATGGCCTCTGCCCACCTGCTGGTGGAGTCCGCCATGAGCGCGACCGCATAGCCCATGTCGCGGAAGTATTCCGCCATGGTGATACCGGTGTACACCGACGCCTCACGTGCCGCGACGGGCATGTTCGAGGTGTTGGCGATGATCACTGTCCGCTCCAGGAGCGGTTTTCCTGATTTGGGATCCTTGAGCTTAGGGAATGATTCGAGCACGTCGGTCATCTCGTTCCCACGCTCACCGCAACCGATGTAGACGATGATGTCTGCGTCAGACCACTTGGCCAGACTCTGCTGGGTGACGGTCTTGCCCGTACCGAAGGCGCCCGGGATGGAACCGGTGCCGCCCTTGGCGATAGGAGAGAACGTATCCAAGATACGCATGCCCGTGATGAGCGGGATGCTGGGACTGAGCTTCTCGGTGTTGGGACGTGCGATACGCACAGGCCACTTCTGCATCATGGTAAGCGATCTCTTGCCGTCGGCGGTCTCGACCACGGTGACCTCATCGACGACGGTGTAATCACCTTGTTTAGCGATGCTCTCGATCTTGCCAGAGACTCCCGGTGGAACGAGAATCTTATGGACCACAAGGCCTGTCTCGACGACCTCACCGATGCTGTCTCCCTGGGAGACGCTCTCGCCCTTCTTGACCTTAGGCGTGAATGTCCACTTCTTGTCATGCGCGATGCCGTCGGCCGAGAGGCCACGGGCGATGAAAGCGCCGGACTGTTCCTTGATCAGCTCCAGCGGACGCTGGATGCCGTCGTAGATGCTCGACAGGATGCCGGGGCCGAGCTCTACCGAGAGACTCGCACCGGTGCTGAGCACCACTGATCCGGGTGCGATACCTGCTGTTTCCTCATAGACCTGGATGGTCGCGGTGTCGCCTGCGAGCTCGATGACCTCACCGATGAGACCTTCCTCACCGACTCTGACCACTTCGTACATCTTTACCCCTTTCATGCCAGAGGCAACGACGACAGGACCGGCGATCTTGATAATCTTGCCTTTGAGGCCTTGGGTTTTCTTGGATGATTCTTTTCCCTTTGCCATGATCACTCACCTTCCTTCTTGAGTTTTATACCGATTGCTGATTCGAATAGTCGGGAGATGTTCTTCATCGCGAGCCCTTTCGAGCCCGTCTTGTCCGGGATCTCCACCAAGACGCTGTCGATGTCCTTCAATTCTCCCTTCTCCCTGAGCGTATGGGCCACTGCCTCATTGATGAGGATGATCCTCGCCTCGCTGAGGCTCTCTATCTGCTCGCGGCCCTTGCTCTCGTCGAAGACGACGCTGTCCTTGATCCCGGCCAGCGAGAAGCCCAGGACCGTGTCTTCATCTCCCAATACTGCGATATCCACTTTCTTACACCTTGTTCTCGTCGATGATGATGAATCTGCTGATCTCGTCCTTGTCAAAACCCTCTCTCTTCAGCTTGAACAGGACATTCAGGTTCCGTATCTCGAGCTCCTTTTGGATGATGAACCGCACGACCGGACCGCTCTTGAGCGAATACTTCGCCGCTATCTGCCTGCCCATGGTATTGAGGTGGCGGAAGAAGGCCATCTCGACATCGCTGTCCTCAGTGGACGTGATCGCGGATGCGTAGTCGCTGTCATTCATCAAGGTCTCGAACTGGTTCTTGTCTCCGACGCTCGCCAGGCTGGTGGCATCCAGACTGCCGCCTGAGATGAAATCCATATCCTTCTTCCTGGATGCGATCGCTCTTAGGAGGAGGCGGGCGTTGGCAAGGTCGATGGTGTTCTTCCAGTATTCCTTGAACGCCATGACCTCCTCTTTCTGTCCTTCTTTCGCCAGGAAGTCGCGGACTGATGCGATATAGTGAAGATCTAGCTTACTGTTGATGATGGCGACGGCTTTGAGGTCAGTCTCCGAGAATATCTTTTGGTACTCGGTGCCCTCGAACGCGCCCATGAGCGATTGCTCATCCTTGACCGAGAGCAGCATGGTGCGCAGTTCCTCGCTGCCCACATAACGCGGTTCAGGAGTGTCCTCTCCTTTCCGGATGGCATTGAGGATGCGCTTGATGTCGGCGATCTCGAACCGCTTTACAAGCACGCCGATGAGCGCGCGCATGTTCTTGGGCACGACATCCTTCAGCCAGAGATAGGTATCGTAAAGATCTTTTTCCATCAGCTCGGAGATGCGTTCAGGGCTGTCGGCCTTCTCCATGATAGGACCGTAATAGGTATCCTCGAGGATGGCCATCTGCTCACGCTCAGTGCTGGCTGCGATGATCTCGTTATAGGTCTTGGGTTTGAGGATGAGCCCGAGCTTGGCGCTGCAACGGGTATTCGTGTACATGTAAGGAGCGAGGTCTAGCGAGACCTTGATAGACGGCGCGATGGCGACAGCTGCGCCTAGCGTCGTGACCCCGATGACCGTTAAGGTGACGTAGTCCATTGGACGTTCCCTCTCATGTATTGATGTCGTCAGGCTCTTCGTATTCCCTGACCAACCCGGCCGCGGCCTTCCTGATCTCATCTCGGTTCCTCTCGAGGCGTGCTTCGATGGTCTCCTCGATCCGCTTGCCGGATGAATCCTCTAAGATGACGCCTGCGACCATATCGCCTGCTTTGGTCTCAGCCTTGATCTTGAGCGATGATGCCGCGGATTTGACCGCGCTCACGTCCGCTTTGTTGCACCAGACGACCAGCCCTTTCCCGAGCTGCGACGCACTGGTCTTGATCGTGTCCTTGAGGTACTTTCCGTAGTCCTTGGACTTGCGGATGTCTTTTACGGCAGACTCGATCATGCCTGAGATGATGTCTTCTCTCCTCTCGATGAAGCGTTTCTTCTCCTCGAGCCTGGCCAGAGCCACGGTCTTGTCGATGAAGAGCTTGATGTCGTGCTCAAGACGCTTGCCCTCGTCCTCTCGGATGATGGCAGCCTCTTTCTTGGCCCGCTCTAGGTTGCCTGCGGAGACCTTCTTGGCCTCGTCGATGACTACCTGGCCCTCGCTCTTCGCTTCGGCGAGGATCTTGTCCTTGATCTTTGTGAACCCGACCCGGTTTGGTTTTATCATTACCACGAAAATCACCCTTGTCTCATTATATAATCCTGAATCCTAACATCATCAAAATCGCGATGAGCAGTCCGAAGATGGCGTATGTCTCCGGGATGGCCGAGAGCACGAGGCCCTTGCCGGTCGATGCCGAATCCCTCGACGCTGCGCCGACAGCGCTAGCAGAGATCACACCCTGTCCCACGGCCGATACCGCGGCGATGCCCATGGTCAGCCCCATGGCGATCGCACCCAGGCCCTGGACATCGGTGATGCCTTCTTTGATCACGCCCAATAATCCCACACCGGTGAGCAGCAGGATGGCGACGATGGTGCCGTACAGTGCCTGAGTCTCAGGAAGCGCTGCGAACAGGATGCCCTTGCCGAACATCTTCGGTTTGTCGGTCACGGCCGCGACCGATGCGGATGCTGCGATGCCCTGTCCGATTGCGGAGATGCCTGAGATGCCGACCGCGATGCCTGCGCCGATGGCAACCATGCCGATAGGGATGGTGAGTCCGGGCTTGAACGCGCCCAGCAGACCTCCGCCCACGAGCAGCAGGATGCCGATGAGGAATCCGTAGAGCGCCTGCGTCTCGGGGAGCGCTGAGAACAATAGGCTCTTGCCGAAGTTCTTGGGGTTCTCTGCTGCAGACCGGACGCCTGAACCGGCGACTATGCCTTGGCCCATGGCGGAGATCGCCGCGAGCCCGACCGCGAGACCGGATCCGATAGCCACGAGTCCCATGGGGACATTGACTTCGAATGCCGATTGGCTGATCAGTCCGCCGCCAACAAGGAGAAGGACTGCGATGAGGAATCCGTAGAGGGCTTGAGTCTGGGGAAGCACGCTGAAGAGCAGCGCTTTACCGAACATCTTGCTGTCCCTGGTCACCGCGCCGAGCGCAGATGTGATTGTGTATCCCTGGCCCACAGCCGAGATGGCCGCGATGCCGATGGCGAGACCCGAGCCGATGGCGACGAGTCCCATGGCCATGGTGATGCCCTCACGCAGGGTTCCCATGATGCCGGTGCCGATGAGCAGCAGGATGCCGATGAGGAAGCCCATCAATGCCTGCGTCTCCGGGATGATGGAGAAGATGATGCCTTTGCCGAACATATCGGACTTCTCAGAGATCGAGCCGATGCCTGATGCGCTCGACATGCCCTGTCCGATGGCTGACACGCCTGCGATGCCTACCGCGAGTCCTGCGCCGATGGCGACAAGGCCATAAGGCGTGGTGAAACTACCGTTGAGCATACCCACCAGACCGCTTCCCGCGAGGAGGAGGATGCCGATGAGGAATCCGTAGAGCGCCTGTGTCTCGGGGAGCGCAGAGAACAGCAGGCTCTTGCCGAAATTCTTCGTCTTCTCTGTCGATGCTGCGACGCCGGCCGCTGCCGCGATGCCTTGGCCGAGGGCCGAGACCGCTGCGAGACCTACCGCGATTCCTGCGCCGATCGCGGCGAGTCCGATACCCGAGGTGATGTCGCCCTTGGCGGTCCCCATGATGCCGCCGCCCACCAATAGGAGGATGGCGATGAGGAACGCGTATAATGCCTGTGTCTCAGGCAGCGCTGCGAAGAGCACTCCTTTACCGAACATCTTGGGCTTGTCCGCTACTGCGCTGACACCTGCTGATGCCGCGATTCCCTGTCCGATGGCCGAGACCGCTGCGAGTCCGATTGATAGTCCAGCGCCGATGGTCAGCAGGCCGGTGCCTAGCGATATGTCGGTGCGCAGCACCCCGAGGATGCCTGCGCCGACCATGATGAGGATTGCGATGAGGAAACCATAGACCGCCTGTGTCTCGGGGATGACTGAGAACAGCAGGCTCTTGCCGAACATCTTATTGTCACGGGACACGGCACCGATGGATGCGGAAGCGGCCATGCCTTGACCTATCGCGGAAACACCTGCGAGACCGATGGCAAGACCAGCGCCGACAGCCATGAGTCCGATCGGGAGTGTGATGCCGTCCTTGGCCTGTCCGATGATGCCGCCGCCCACCAATAGGAGGACTGCGATGAGGAATCCGTAGAGCGCCTGTGTCTCGGGGATGACTGAGAACAATAGACTCTTTCCGAACATCTTGGGATTCTCGCCCACAGCATTGATGCCGGTGGATGCTGCGATTCCCTGTCCGATGGCCGAGATGGCAGCGATACCTGATGCGAGTCCTGCACCGATGGCCAGGAGTCCCAATCCCTGGGATTCGCCGATGGTCGCAGTGGTCAGGATGCCGCCACCGATGAGCAGCAGGATTGCGATGAGGAAGGCGTAGAGCGCCTGTGTCTCAGGGAGCGCGGAGAAGATGATGCTCTTTCCGAACATCTTGGGGTCACGGGTGGAGGCCGCGATACCGCTCGCCGCAGCGATTCCCTGTCCGATGGCTGACACGCCTGCGAAGCCGACCGCAAGACCGCCGCCGATGGCGATGATGCCTGCGGTCTGGGTGAGATCCAGCCTAGCCTCACCGAGCACGCCGAAACCGATGAGCGTCAAGATCGCGATGATGAATCCGTAGAGCGCCTGCGTCTCTGGCAATGCAGAGAAGAGGATGCCCTTGCCGAACGCCTTAGGCTTCTCGGCGACCGCTGAGAGCGAAGCTGCGGACGCGATGCCTTGTCCGATGGCTGACACGCCTGCGAAACCCACCGCGAGGCCGGCACCGATAGTGGCCCAGCCCATCGCTTCAGTGGCATTGCTGCCGGTGCCGCCCATGAGGCCCACACCGATGAGGATGAGGATTGCGATGATGAAACCGTAGAGTGCTTGTGTCTCAGGCAGGGCTGAGAACAGCAGGCTCTTGCCGAAGTTCTTCTTGTTCTCGGATGAGGCAGCGACACCGGATGCTGCGACGATCCCCTGTCCGATGGCTGACACGCCTGCGACACCGATGGCGATGCCTGCGCCGACCGCTCCGAGTCCTTGAGCGAGGGTGATCTCCTTGAGGTTGCCGATGATGCCTGTCCCGAGCAGGATCAGGATGCCGATGAGGAATCCATAGATGCCTTGGGTCTGGGGCAGGGCCTGGAACAGCAGTGCCATGGAGAACTTCTTAGGGTCCTCGGCCACGGCGCGGATACCGGAGGCACCGGCGATGCCGGCCCCTACGGCGGATGCCAGTCCGGAAGCGCCGACCGCAATGGCGGCTCCGACGGCTGCGAGCGCGATCTCAATCATTACTCTTCACCCTCCTCTTCATTATCATGAGAGACTATAGTATAGTAACGTTCTTCTGCGAACGGTTGGTACTTGTCGCCGCCGCCCTCGTAGAACTTCCCGAAGAACTCCACGAATTGCAGGCGGATGGAATGCACGAATGCGCCCAGCGAATTCATGAGGTAGGAGAACACATGGCCGACGATGGCGATGATGAGCGCGAGCACGATGCCGACAAAAGGTACGCCGCCGACCATGCTGGCCAGCAGGTTGACCGTGAGCGCGATGCCCGCCGTGGATAGGGCGAGCGCGAAAAGGCGGCTGTACGAGATGACATCGCCCATGAAGCCCGTGATGCCCAAGATGCCTATAGGGCCCTTGAAGACGATCACGATGAGCACGGCGATGCCGAGCAGGATCTTTCCTGCCAAGGGGAACAGGTTGAGCGCAAGCGAGGCGACACCTAGCTGGAGCACCCACCATACGATCTTCTCGGAGATGAGATCTTTCCAGTCCCGTTTGCGGACAGACTCGATGGTACCGAGCACGAGGCCGAAATTGAGATGGATGACGGCGACGGACAAGGCGATGATGAGGAAATACAGGGGCTCTGCCAGCGGGTCCTTCCAGAATGCGAGGTCCGCTGCGGTCTTCCCTATAATATACTTAGGCGCATCGCCAAGATACGATCCGGTGAGCACGCCGAAGACCATGGAGAAGAAACCGATGAAGAAGATGATGATAGACATGTCCTTGATGCCCTGGTTATGCTTGGCGAACTTCTTGAGCATGAACGCTCCCAGGATGGCGAGGCCGAGGCCGTAGAAGAAATCCGTCAGCATGAATCCTGCATAGATGAGGAAGATGGGGCCGACGATGAACGTGGGATCAAGATCCTTATATTTGGGGAGCGCGAAAAGCTCGGTGATCATCTCGAAGGGCCTGAGCCAGCCGGGATTGGTGAGCTTGACCGGTGGATTGTCCTCCTGGGTCGGAGGGGCGAAACGGACGACGACGTCGCCGTCGACCGCTTCGGTCAGCTCGCGGTTGATGTTGAGCAGCTGGCCTGTGGGCGCCCAACCGGCCATGACGAAGAACTTGTCCGAATCGAGGAAGCTATATATCCTCTCATAACGGCTCTTCAAGACTTCAAGCTCCTCCCTGATCACGACCGATTTGGTGAACATCTCTTTGTGATGAGCGGAGAGCTCTTTTCTCAATTCTGCTTCTTTGACGTCGAGCTCGTCCTGGCGGTTGCTCACCCATGAGAGCAGCTCGTCCTCTTCAGGGAGCTCCTCGACCGAGAATGCCTCGACCGAGAACTTCTTGCTGATGAAGAGTGCCTTTCCGGCATATTCCTGATGGGTGATGATGAGGATGATGTCGTCCTTCTTGTTCTC
Organism: archaeon; assembly: GCA_043817075.1. GTDB lineage: Archaea > Nanobdellota > Nanobdellia > Woesearchaeales > JAADFO01 > CAYVGP01. Next base: position 246,508 of record JBDRHG010000004.1, read on the forward strand.
AGAGAAGACGTTGATGACATATTCGCTCTTGAGCTCTTTGTCGAGCTCCTTCTTGAGCGCATGGGTCTGGGTGTTGGCCACCCGGCCCGCGATGACATTGATATGCTCGGTGTTCTTGAGCAGATAGGGCGGTACGCCGATGTCGGAGAACACCCTCGCCGTGGATTGTACCTTCTTGAGCTCTTCCCTTTCCTCTAAAATCTCGTTGTGGCGGGTCTCGAGTTCGACGAATGTCGCGTTGTTGGCGTCGACGAATGCCTGGCTCTCCTTGAGCAGGTCGACGGAGTCCTTCTCCTTGACCTTCTCTTTCCCCAGGATGTCGAGCCCGAACATGGACTGCGCCATGGGGAGCTTGCCTTCCACCAGCTTCATGAGGTGGACCATGCGGGACACAGAGATGAGATGATCCGAGACCGTCTTGAGGCGTTCGGGCGGGGTGGCTGCGGTGATCTCTTCAGAGAGTTCTGAGCCCTTGAGATCCTCGATCTGGACCACTCCCATCCTGTGGAGCTTCTTGAGGAGGATATCCTGGTCTCTCTTGAGTGCGAATATGGTGAGCTTCTGCATACTTTCCGATCGGAACATTTTGTTAGTAACCTTTCAATGGAGAAGGATGTCCGTCACCCGTTCTATGGCCTGTTTCTCGGTAGAACTCGTCACTTTTCCGAGCGCTGCAGTCTCCTTCTTCCCGTGGGCCGAAATCGTGTCTGTGAGGCTGACGACCTCTTTTTCGGCCTTTGAGAACCTACTCTTGCGCTCCTTGTCCAGCGCTGCCCGCTCGTCGTCGATGACTTTGGCCGCGTTGTCCTTGCTCTTCTCGACGTTCGCTGCGGCCTGTGTCTCCATGCGCGCAATGATGCGCTCTCCGTCCTTCTCTGTCTTGAGAAGGTCCTTTAGAAGTTGTTTCATACTGACCCCTTCCCTGCCGCTGGGGCGGCTGGATGCTGATGACCTTTTTTTACTATTAACGGTTGCGATAGTGATTGGCCGGAGACGCCAGCGTGTTTATAAAATTATCGCCTGGGCTTAGAGGGTTTTTTATTTGTTGTTACTTTTTTAGGACAACATCTTATGACTCTCTGGCAGAAGGCTTAAAAGAAAAAAGCGTTTGTGTAAAGCTTTTGGGCTTGATTTTTATCCGTGGTTTTCTCAGAAGTTGAATCGTACCTGTCCCTGCGCGCTTGTCCCGCTTGGAATCTCCTCGCCTGCGATGCTCGTCTTGCCCACGACCTGGAATGCCCATGTCTTCGATGGCGTATACCTGATAGCGAGCATCCATTCAACATTGTAGTCGCCATTATCCTTTCTCATCATGGTCGGTCCGGTCGCGGCCCATAACCTGTCGATCGGTTGCAGGCCACCGAGAAGACTGGCGTAAAGCTCGTCAGGGGGATTTCCTTGCTCGCCGTCACCGGTCCAGGTCCTCTTCACGTCGCCGCTGAGCTCCCAGTTCCCGCTCGGGGCGAGATAGGTGACGATCGCGCCCAAGGTGCTGTCCCACCTACCATTGCCGCCTGGCGGCCTGTCGTCAGGATTACCGGTGGGCAAGGCAAGTCCGCCATAGCCTTTCCAATGGAGGTCGCCCCACCGTCCCCTCGGACCTATGGCGACGTTGATATCGCCGAAGCCTGATGAGGTGGCGTCGCCCATGCTCTTGTGTCGGTAAGGGATGTTGGCATATCCCCATATGCCCAATTCGTCCCCGGTCCAGTATTTCAGTATGGCATTGGTTCCCAAGGTCTGAAGTCCTTTCTCGTTTCTCGCATATGTCCCTTGGCTGTGTAGCTGGAACATGGTCGGGCCGCGCATACCTTTGTGGATATCATCGGCGTGGACCTTCTTGACCGCGGTGAGGGATAGCAGCGCCATGAGTGCGAGGATGATCATGTCATGCGTCATACGGTTCATGGTGGTTTTCATCGTCTTTGCCTTGTCGAAAAGAGGTCGGATACACCTTATATGATTATGTGGGGTAGGTATATACCACAAAATTGAAATAGTGGTCCGGTTTCTCCTCCTCCATGGACTTCTCGGAGCTCAAGGTCCTTGGTCTCACCGACGGCGGGATCAAGGTATATTCGGCCATCCTCCACATAGGCATCTCCTCCATCAACGGCATCCATGAACGGACCGGCATGGAGCGGCGGGCCATCTATGACAACCTCAACAAGCTGATCGAGAAAGGTCTTGTCTCGTATACGATGGAGCGAGGGAAGCGACAGTACCGATGCGCACCGCTGAATATGCTGCATCAGGAAGTGGAGAGCAAGAAGAGAGAGCTCGCGCGGGTAGAGAGCATCATCCCATTGATGGATGATATCTATAGATCTTCGAAACGACCCATCGGCTCCGAAGTGTTCCGTGGAAGCGAGGGCATCAAGGCGGTATGGGAAGACATGCTCGATCACAAGGAGGTCCGGTGGATCGGATCCGGACGGTATGTGCCCAAACGCTTCCCGCATTGGTTCTCGCAATGGAACAAGCGGAGGATAGAACGGGGTTCTAAATGGTATAACCTTGTCCTGGATGAATTGCGGAGCGAGGTAGAAGGCATGCCGCTCGAAGAGGTCAAGGTCCTACCGAAAGAGTTCTCCGGTCCTCCGGTCGTCGTCGCCATCTACGGCAACAAGGTCGTCAACTTCATCCTTGGCGTACAGTTCTTCGCTTTTTCCATCGAGAGCGAAGAGGTGGCCTTCAGCTATAGGCGATACCACAAATCCCTTTGGGATAATGTGGCGACCGATCTTTAAGATGCGCTGATAGAGGGATGATGGGGAGAACAAAGAAAAGAGAAAAAGAGAGAAATTAAAAAAATTCTACATACTCCTGATCCCGAGCTCGTTGTCCAAGGTGAATGTCCGCGATGCTTCGGGCACCTCAGCATGGGCCTGCTTGCCGAGAATGAAGGGGCTCTTGACGCCGGTGATGATAGTCATCACAAGGATCTTCCCCTTCATGTTCTCGTTGATGCGTGCGCCCCAGATGACGTTGGCGTCCTCGTCGAGGGATGAGGTGATCATCTCGCCCGCTTTGGCCACCTCGTCGAGCGTCATGTCCGGGCCACCTTCGATGTGGATGAGCGCGCCGGTGGCACCTTCGTAAGTGATGTCGAGAAGCGGATTGGTCAATGCCTTGGTGACCGCCTCTTGGACCCTGTGCTCTGTGTCGCTAGCGCCGATGCCCACGACCGCGACGCCGCCATTGGTCATGATGGACTTGACGTCGGCGTAGTCGAGATTGACGAGCGAAGGCGTGGCGATGGTCTCCACGATACCGCGGATCATGGTCGAGACCAACTCGTTGGCCACGGCGAATGCCTGCTCCACCGGCAGGTTGCCGGCGATCTGCACGAGGCGATTATTGTCGATGACGATGACGGTGTCCGAGACGCTGCGGAGCTCTTGAAGACCGAATTCGGCACGGTCGATGCGCGCGCGTTCGATCTTGAAGGGCATGGTCACGGTGCCGATGACGATGGAGCCTAGTTCCTTTGCCATCTTGGCGATGGGTGCTGCGGCGCCGGTGCCGGTGCCTCCTCCCATGCCTGCACAGATGAAGACCATGTCGGGTCTGCCCAAGGCTTCCTTGACCTCATGGGATGAGTCCTGGGCGGCGGCCTTACCACGTTCAGGGTAGCCACCACAACCCAGGCCACGTGTTCGCTCCGCGCCTAACAGAATTTTTTTGTCCGCAGAGGTCATCTCCAGATGTTGCTTGTCCGTATTGAAAGCTAGGACACTTGCCCCATTGATTCCCTTCTTGTGGAGCCAGGATACCATGTTGTTTCCTGCTCCGCCCACACCTGCGACCTTGATGGTCGCCTGCCCGATCGGCGGGCTTTCAGGTGATGCTTGATGATCGACTTTGTCCAGTGCGTCTTTTATGAATAGGTCCATTATGTGTTCACCTCAATTTCCCAACACGCGTGCTATCCCCTAGATCGCGCATACTCATTTATATATAGCTAATATATAAATGTTACGTTTTCGTATACTGGTGGCTAGAATTGGTCGGGTCAACCCAACAAGGAGAATGCCATATCGAGATTGGCTATCATGTTCAACGACCCGAAGAACACCAGGATGCCGAGCAGCACGAGAAGGCCGCCCACGACGATGTGGAAATACTTCATGAACTTCTGATATCGTCGGATGATGACGATGGCTTCGGTGGTGAATAGGCCTACGAGCAGGAATGGGATGCCGAGTCCGATGGTGTAGACCATGAGCAGCAAGAATGCCATCTCTGGCCTGGTCGCGGCCAACGTCAAGGTCGCGCCGAGCACCGGTCCGATGCAGGGGCTCCAACCCACGGCGAAGGCGGCGCCGAAGATGAATGACGTCAAGTAACCAGTCTTTAGCTTGCTGAGAGAGATGCGATGCTCTTTCTGCAGGAAAGGCAGTCTGAAGATGCCCATCACCGACAGCCCGAAGGCGACGATGACGATGCCGCCGATGCGTCCGAGCCAGATCTCGATCGTGGCTCCGGCTGCGATGAGCGCAGATGACAGCAATACCCCCACCAGAGAGAACACCGTCGAGAAACCTAACACATACACGAGACTGTTGAGGAAAATCCTGAGCCGCGCCGGCTTCTTCTCATTCAACGACGAGCCCGCGAGATATGCGAGGAATCCTGGGATGATGGGCAGGATGCAAGGAGAGATGAATGTTGCCAGTCCGGTGAGGAATGCGGCGATGATGGGAAGGTCCATGAGAATCACTTATCGTTTGCTGTTCAGGTGTTTCCTGATCGTTCCCCATCCGACCGACACCTTCATGCCGTCGACCATGATGGACTTTTCGTTCTGGCCGGATATGGTGAGGATGTCGTCGCGGGTCTTCGATCCGAAAGGGAGACGGTCGAAGCGGATCCGTCGTTTCCCGAGCAATTCCTCGATATCTGTCGGGATGCGGCGGGCGTAGAACAGCACCGGGCCGGGTCTCTTGTCTCGGCCCTTCTCTTTGAGCTCGGTGTCCTGCTCATAGTGGAAGCCCAAGCGCATCGCGATGCGTGCCTTCTCCAGTTCCCTGCCGAGATAAGCGGCATGCTCTGGTGATGTGATGATCTTTCTGGAGAGCACGGTCTTGATGATGTCGCGGGGGTCGGCCGATGAGGCGCGGTACTTGACCCGATTGTCGTATTCACAGAATGCCAGGTGGATGACTTTTGCTTTCCGATCGAGCTTGATCAGCACATAGCCTGCCTTGTCGAGCCGGATGCGCATGTCGTGATGCTGCTCTATGGGGAGATCTCTTGCATCTTCGTCCTCGACAACATAGTTCCCTGGCATGGCAGGATAGTGCGCTGCCCCCTTATAAAAGATTTCGCTTTGGTCATCTGCAAAAACCTTGTGTTTCATTAAGGTGAATTTACTTACATTGGTAAATAATTATCTTACATATATAGTTTAATCCTTCTGTACTTACATTAGTATATATTTATCTTACATACATCGTTTAACCCTTTTATACTTACATTAGTACATTATTTTTCCGAAATAAAGGTGGGATTTGGGTATCTGTCACCGAGAGAAACATTTAAATATCACTTACAATAGTAGAAAGATTGCCTCAATTCCCGGATACGATACCTTACAAAAATAAACAAAAATCTGACAAAATTACAGACACAACCAGTTACGCAGGAACGCCCCACAATGAGTCTGAGGCACGGCAACTCCTTTTAGATAGCTATGCGGCCCTAAGAGCGGAGGGTAGGATTCCCCGTCCCGCTCTCATGCAACTGGTCCAGGAAGCCCGCCACACGATACCAGTCCAGGTGCTCCACGCTCCCTTGAGTCCGTTGAGCTGCCTGGTCAAATATCTCAAAGAGAATCGAGGTCTGTCATTCGCCCACATCGCCAAGCTGCTCAAACGAAGCTACCGTGCGGTATGGGGCGCATACGAACGCGCGAAAAGCGCACCCAAGCTCATGGATGAGGTCCGCGCCGAGTTCTTCCTTTCCCCGAACGATTTCGTCGCGGACCTCTCCATCCTTGAGTCGGTCGTCAGTCATCTCAAAGACCATCATGGTTTGACATTCGCCGTGATCGCCACCCTCATCGATCGGGACCAGCGGACCGTATGGACCGTATACGACCGTGCGCGCAAGAAGGGTGATGCGAGATGATACCGCTATCGAGCGTAGCGATCCACGCACGCGTCAAGGAGCTTTCTCATCGTAAGCGGAAACTCGCTCACGATGTCGAGCATATCACCCATATGCGGGACCATGGTGCCATCGACTTCTCCACCTATGAGCATCTCATCGAAGAGAAGCTCGATGGGAAAACCTTGAATGCCGCGACCGCAGCGATCGACCGTGACATCGATCGGATGCGCTGGGTGCTCGACAACCGCCAGCGCGTCATGACCGTCTCGATGGTGCTCTTCCTCTTGGTAGGTGTCAGCTTCCTCCTCTCACCAACTTTCCTGGGCTTCGTGCTCTACGACGAACTGTCTGTGGAGACCGACACGGTCGGCATCTCCTTCTCTGAGAACGGGACCTTCCCCTTCCTGCCCAGCGTTGGGCTGCTGCATCGTGGTCTCCAAATGTCGGGCCGCATCGAAGGCGACGGTCCCGTACGAATATGGGCTGACATCGAAGGCATGCGACAACTGGTTTACCAACGCCTGCCAGTATCATCTCCTCTGATCACGGGCATGGTGGCAGGGGGTGCAGGTTGGGCAATGGTCGACAACAATTCCATCAACGGCACGCCCGACTTGCCTCCGGACAATGCCACCGCATCACCTCCGGATGAGGTATCCCCGGAGACGCCGCCAGAGACTGCGCCGGCAGAAGAAGACACCATCACTGTCACGCTCGCCTACGGCGACAACCCCCGATGGGATCCGGACGATGACGGCGTCGAGGACATGCGCGGCGTCGTGGATCTCTCCATCGATGGGAGCGCTTTCTCATGGACTGTGGCGGAGGAGACGTTGTGTACAGTATGGACCGTGACCAACAGCGAGGATGATTCGACGAGCCGCTGCTTCGGTGATAGCGACTGTTGCGCATTCTCCGGCATGGCCCCGACCAGTGCGCGAGTGTGGGGTGATACCTACACGCTTTACCATGGCTACGACGGTGCAGACTCCGCAAACACAGTAACGGCACGCATCGTCTCCTACGACGTCGACCTCGACGCCGGCATCAGCAGGATCGTGGTGTCGGATCAGGCATCGCTTCCGGTGCGATTCGAATCTTCGTTTGTCTATTTCAACGACATCTGCAGAGAGACCTGCTTGACGGTCTTCGGCGCGACCGCCATCCCCATCATCGTGGAGGCTGACAATGCCACCGTCCATATCGACAACCTCACCTATAGCGTGATCGAGGTCGCGCAGGATGAAGAGCCAGAGGTAATGGTCGAAGAAGAGCCCATCGTCATCCCTGACGCCATCCAAGGCGCAGTCGTGGTCGGTCAGCCGGTCGCCTGGACAAGACGTGTGCGGATCAATGTGAGCAATGGATCAGACTCGGTCGATGTGCATCCGAACGCATTCAACGTCACCGTCGACCGTATCGAGGCTGGACGAAAGGTGCGGATGGCGGCCGATCGGTTCACTGTCAATGATGGTGGAGCGCAACAGCCTCGTGGCATCATGGCGATGATCACTGGCCAGACCGCACGTCAGCCCCTGCAGCCCAAGCATGTGGTGATCGGCGAGCCTGCCGAAGAGGTCGAGGTCGTCTACTTCACCGAAGCTCCGCAGAAAGAAGAGGTGAATCTCGCCCCTGGCAAGAAGCGTATCACGGTGTCATCAGAGACACACTATACTAATATCCTGGCCGAGACCGACATCCCTGACGCCCCTGCCGACGCCATTGCACTATTCTGGCTCGTCAACGGCAGCCGAGAGCAGGTAGCCGATGTCACCAAGCTGGATGTGGACGGCGACGGTCTGATCGATCGGATTCAATGGATTATCCCTCATCTTTCTAACCAGACATACGAGGTTGAGATCACCGTCCTCAATGTGCAGAGCTACCCGACGGTCGGCGGGACGTGGACCGTGGCCTTCAACACGACTGGCCAGGCGAACTTGACGATTTCTGCGGTTGACGGCACGACGTATGGCGGTGGTTCTCCTGATGACCTTGAGCCATTGCAGCTTCTATGCGGTGATGAGGATGTCATATTTAATTGTGAGGGAAACAACTGCTCCTCCGCAAACTGGTCATGCAACCTGACA
>JBDRHG010000005.1:0-103422 GCA_043817075.1 archaeon
CTGTCACTCGGAGCTATCCTCGGCCTAAAGGCCGAGGTATTACGCTCCTCGCATCAATAGACAGGTTTTTGGAATTGAAAATCTCGTCCTGAAGGACGGGGTATTAAACCCACGAAAATCTCATGACGAGATTTTCAATAATCATTTATTAATCGGATTCTTAGAAAAGGTCCCAGGAGGATTCGGAGGAGCATATGACAGGCCGATCTCCTTGGGGAGCAACCATTCATGTCCATGGTCACGCAAGAGCGCATCCGCATCGTTCGGACCCCAGCTCCCGGCCTTGTAATTGGGAAAGACAGCCTTTTTCTTCCGTCCAAGCGCGATGACCGGGTCGATGAAGCTCCAGCTCGCCTCGAGCCAATCCCATCGGGTGAACATGGTCTGGTCGCCCTTGAGCACCTCGCTGATCAATGTCTCGTAGGCCTCTGTCGTGTTGAGCCCGAAGAGACAATGATGACAGTATTCCATGACGACCGGATGCAGCCGGATACCATGTCCGGGATACTTGGTGTTGAATCTGATCGCGATACCTTCGTCTGGTTGGATGCGGATGGTGATCACATTAGGACCATGATAGATCTCGTCCTTGCAGAAAAGCTCGCATGAGACGTCCTTGAGCACGACGTCGATCTCCGCATAGCGCTTAGGGAGTCTCTTGCCGGTCCGGACATAGAACGGCACACCACGCCATCGGGGATTGTCTATGAACAGACGAAGCGCCGCATAGGTCTCGGTCCGTGACTCTTCGGAGATGAGCTGTTCCTTTCTGTAGCCTGGCACGTCGGTCTTGGCCATAGTCCCGGCGTCGTACTGCCCCACAACCAGATCACTGGCTTTCGGAGTACGCAGACAAGTGAGCACCTTCGCCTGCTCGTCACGGATATCATCGGCTGTGATCGTGGCAGGCGATTCCATGGCGGTGAGGGTGACCAGCTGCAGGATATGGTTCTGCACCATGTCCCTTATCGCGCCAAAATCGTCATAATAATTCCCTCTGGAACCCACCCCATCCTTCTCGGCTATGGTGACCTGCACATGGTCTATGAAATTGCGGTTCCATATCTGCTCGAATATCGAATTGGCGAAACGGAAGACAAGGATATTGCGCACGAGCTCTTTTCCCAGATAATGGTCGATACGGTAGATGCTCTTCTCGTCGAACACTGCGGAGATATGCTTGTTCAGTTCGCTGGCCGACGCGAGATCAGAGCCGAACGGTTTCTCGAACACGACACGTCTGTAGCCTTTGCCTTTTAGGAGTCCGCAGGCCTTGATGGTTCCGGCTATGGGTCCGAACAATGTGGACGGAAGGGCGAGATAGAATATCCGGTTCCCAGCGCAGTGATGGACATGATCCAGCTTGTCCACAGTATCGGCGAGGCCCGTCCATTGACCGTCAGAGAAATCTATCTGCACGTAATGGATGCGACCGACCAGATCCTTGATCAGTGCAGGATCGGATTTCGGGATGAATGTATCTATCTTCAACCAATCGATGAACTCGTATTGGCTCAATGATCGCCGGCCGACGCATAGGATGAGCATATCCTTTCCGACCTGGCCTTTCTTGATGAGATTGTAGAAGCCCGGGATGAGTTTTCTCCTGGTGAGATCGCCTGTAGAGCCGAATATCACAAGCATGGAATGGTCGAATTGGATTGTCATTCTCCATCACCTAGGTTTATGGTGGGGTAAGGGACGAGATCGGTCAGCAGGAACGAATCCGCCACGCTCTCGACCAATTTCGCCGGGCAACCGGAGACGAGTATGCGGTCATCAAGATATCTGACCAAAGCTTCTTTCTTTGCCTCGCCCAATAACATCAGCACTATGGTCCCTGTCTCCTGGATCAGCTTTTTGCTCGCAGACATCCGGCCAGATGGAGGCTTGGGTGAATCTTTGAACGAGATGAATCCCTCTGATAGGTCTTTTATGGATTCGTGTCCAGGGAATAATGCCGCGACATGACCGTCGGGACCACACCCCAGTACCATGGCATCGAATCGGCCGCCGAGTTTGCACAGCTGTTTATAGTAACGGATGAGTCCTGCTTTCACACGCCCTTTTGCAAATGTGAACGGATGGACGTTCTTCTCCGGCAACTTTCCTGATGAGATGAGATGGTCCAAGAGCAGCTCTTTGACCTGACGGAAGTTGCTGTCCGCATCATCGAGAGCCACGAGTCTCTCGTCGACCATGAACACATGGACCTTGTCCCAAGGGATCGACGCATCGCCGCAGAGTTTGCCAAATAGCCCACGTACACTGGTCCCGCCTGGCACACCGAGCACTGCATGACCATGGTCGACCACCGCACGTTCGACCGCCGATGTGATTATCTTGACTGCCTTTCGTTCGAGCTTGCCCCGGTCCGGTTCAGAGATGAGTGTCGCCATCAGCCAACCCATCCAATCAATCCGATCTGTCCAATAGATTCGATCAACATCACTCCTTCTTGATCGCGTGTCCGCCGAATTCGTTGCGTAGTGCCGAAAGCATGCGATAGGCAAGAGAATTGGTGTCCCTGGACGCATATCGTGCATGCAATGCATAGGTGTTGACCATGAATGGCACGCTGTTCTCCATGGCCTCGACCGATGCCCATTTTCCCTCGCCGCTGTCATCGACATGTGGTTTGAGGTAGTCGAGAGAAGGACTTTTTTCCAACGCCTTCTCCGCCATCTCCATGAGGAAAGAAGAGACGATGGTGCCATGGTTCCACACATGAGAGATCTTCTTGAGGTCCAGGTCTTTGACCGAGCCGTTCTCCAGGAGATCGAATCCCTCGGCCATGGCCTGCATCATGCCATACTCGATGGCGTTGTGCACCATCTTGACGTAATGGCCCGCTCCACCGCCACCCACGAGATCGTAGCCTTCGGAGAATCCGAATGAGTCGAATATAGGCTTGCAAAACGCATACACGTCCTGTGATCCGCCGATCATCATGGCATAACCTTTCTCTGCTGCGACGATGCCGCCAGAGACGCCGACATCGAGCATTCCGATGCCTTTTGCCGCTGCCTCCTGATGCCGTCGGACAGAATCGTGGAAGTTTGAATTCGCCCCATCGATGATGACATCTCCTTCCTTGAGCATATCGAGGACCTCTTTGAATGCGTTCTCGGTCACCTCGCCTGATGGCAACATGAGCCAGACGACCCGTCGTTGCTGTTTAAGGTCCTCCACAAGCTCCTTTATCGAGCCCGCTCCCTTCGCCCCTCCGTCCACCGCCTCCTGTACCTTCTCAGGTGAGCGGTTCCAGACGACGACATCTATGCCGCCTGTCGTGAGCATTCGCTTGACCATGTTCAGGCCCATCCGGCCCAGTCCGATGAATCCTATCTCCATCTTCTTCACCTCGAATCCTGTTCTTTGAGTATGCGTTTGGTCTCTATCTTGTATTCTTCGACATTGGGTTGGTCGAACGGGTTGACACCCATCAATGCGCCGAGGAACATCATCTCCATCATCTTCATTTGCAGGAGCTGCCCGATTGTCTCGGCCGATACGGCGGGCAACGATATAGTCGAATACGGCCTTCTTCCTTTCGAGAACGCCGCTTGCACCCCTTGAAGTATGGCATCCATCAAGGAATGGATCGTCTTCCCCTGGATGCTGCCCACGAGATCTCCGAACCCTTCAAGGGATGGGACCTCGGTCGGCGAAGGATCATTCTTGATCCGGACGAAAGTGGTGTATTTGTCCTTCGGCCCTCCGAGATAGAGCTGCGCCATGGAATGCAGATCGGTAGAGCCGATCGAGACAGTCGGTGTCATCCCTGAGAACACCTGCTTGCCTGAGAGATTATGCTCTTTTCCGACGCTCTCGCCCATCAATTGCCTGTACCATTTTCCAACGGACTCTAGGTCTGAGGCGAAGAGGAACTGGTCAGCGATGGGATGACCAGCATCGAGATTGAGCTTGAGCAATGCCGCGCTCTGCATAGCGGGATTGTCAGATATGGATGCTTGGAGGCATCTTCTGCGCATCGCTTCTGCCCCTTTGAGCAGCGAATCGATATCCGCGCCGATCAGGCCGAGCGGAAAAAGACCGACTGGAGAGAATACCGAATACCTTCCACCGACCTTCCTGGGGATCTCAAGAACGGAGAACCCTTCTTTGGCCGCGAGGTCCCAGAAACGGGAACCACGGTCTGTGGTCACGACCACGGCCTCTTTGTAATCCGCGTCGAATCCTTTCACATACTCGATGAGCACTTGTAGATTTGCGATGGTCTCGGTCGTGCCTCCGGACTTGCTCACACCATTGAGTATGACTCGTCGTCCGGCTTCGAGGGACGGTTCAATAATCCTGATGATGTCAGCGAGGACGGACGCATCGACCGTGTCTGCATAGAGGATCTTGATTCCTTCAGTATGCTGGTTGTATAGCCGCCCCAATACCGCTTCCTGCACCGCGATGGTGCCCAGGTTGCTTCCACCGATGCCGACTACGATGATGTGGGAGAGATTGAGCCTCTTCTTTTCCTCGATGACCTGCTTGACCGACCTGAGTGCATCGGCATCTGACGGCAGGTTGATCGATGCCCTATCATCCGCATATCCTGATCCCGATGCATGCATGAGACGCGTCAGCTCTTCATCCAACTGAGGCTGCAAGGAAGCCATGTCTGCCTCAGAATAGGGTGTTGTTCCTTGATAGCTGAAGTCTAACTGTTCCATGCGTATCCCCTCGGTTGATGTTCAGTAAAATCGCCCCAGAATATATAAGCCTTTTCGTCGACGAATCAGGATGGGCTTGCGATATGGCTGTTATCGTCATTCACCACAGACCGAGACCGATCCCCATGATTTCGACGAACACATAGAGCCATAAGACATACACGATGATGGCCAATATGAAGGTGACGAGCACCAGATTGATGACCCGGTTACGTTTCCGCTTGAGCTGGTCTAGGGTGCAGATGCCCTCTTTCTTGTAGAAGTACCAGATGAGACCAGCGATGAGGAAGGCCGCGGCCACCCCACGGAAGACCCATTTGTATGATCCATAGAGAAGATCCGACAATGACGCCGCATAGGCGACGGAAGAGAGACCGAGAAGCACGAGCACCACAGATGTGAAGCAGCATAGCCCACCGATGAGGGCTGACAGAGGGATGAACTTCTTGAGGAATGATTTCTGTTCCTTGTCGATGAGTTTCATGGTATCACATCCGAATAGATAGTCTATAGAGAGGATAATATATCGAGGCGGATGATATACGAAGATGGATCATATGCTGGCCTGATTTATATGCTTGACCTTATCATATGCCGATTCTATTCAGTCTCAGGTTTCTTCTTCAGATATCCTTTGAGCAGCAGACGTCCCATCTCTGAGAGCTTGAGGAAAAGGCTCTTGCCCTCCTCCTTGACCACGATGAGCCGATAGGCACGAAGGCCCTTCGAGCGGAGATTGCCGTTGATATGGTACGAGAGGAGAGATACCGACATGTCGAGCTCTTTGGACAGATCGCGAAGCGATTTGAAGGCCTCCCCATCAAGACTGCTGAGTATGCGCATCTTATTGTCTGAAAGCTCATTGTAATAAGAGAGCTTGATGATGGGTAAGAACATCGGACGGTCGTCTGCGATATGGAATGCTTTCAGTCCATTGGCGTATGCTGCGCTGATGGCTGCACATGTGCTCATGCGATCACCCGTCGCGACGTTGACGATGAGATCGTCTGGATCATAGATGGCGCAGGTCTCACCGAAAACCCTGAACATCTCCTCAAGCACGTTGCCGTTGATGGGGATGATGTCTGACTTTATCGTGAACTCCTCGAGTCGGATCTGAAGGTCTTTTGCCTCTTTGATGCTGCCTTCAGGTGTGATGAGAAGGACCCGTTCTGTGGGAAATTCCTTCATGCCTATGAACAATGCTCGAAGATTATCTCCGACCGGCGCGATGACGACGTATCCCATGTGTAATCAGGATGCGCCAAGAGTTTAAATATTCTCCCTCAAACATCAAGGAAAATGTTTGACGATGTCTGGCATTCGGTTAGCAGCACAAGACATTTAAATATCCTGTACTCGCAACAGAACGAGGAAGATACATGGACAGACCAGAGGAAAAAAAGGGGACCGCGACACGGAAGATACCGGGCGGCAAGTTGGTGAGACTGGACATCAGCTTTTCTGACAGCATAATATCATGCAAGATCACGGGCGATTTTTTCCTTCATCCCGAAGATGCGATCAATCCACTCGAGACATCCCTACTGGGCCTTTCCTTCCCCCTCGACGAAAAGAAAGCGTCAGAGAGACTGAAGTCTGCGTTACGTAAAGCGGATGCAACCCTCATCGGCGCGACCGCTGAAGAGATCGCGAGCATACTCATGGAGGCAGCAACATGCGATGGCGATTGATAGATGACACCGCGCATGATGCCGCGACGAACATGGGCATCGATGAAGCGATCTCAGAGAGCGTCTCGACAGGACAGAGCCCTCCTACTATCAGGTTCTATGCCTGGGAACCAAGCGCAGTATCCATAGGATATTTCCAAGGCCTATCGAATGAAGTGGATATGGAAGCCTGTGAGAAAGCAGGTGTCGACGTCGTCCGCCGACGGACAGGAGGTGGCGCGGTCTACCATGACCGAGACGGTGAGATCACCTATAGCATCGTCGGCCCACTATCCCTATTCCCATCCGACATCATCGGGTCGTACCGCATGATATGCGGCCACGTGGTCGACGCATTGCGGCTTCTGGATATCCCTGCGGAGTTCGCTCCCATAAATGACATCCAGGTGGAGGGCAAGAAGATATCCGGAAGCGCGCAGACGAGGAGGAATGGTGTGCTCCTCCAACATGGCACGCTCTTGCTCGACGTCGACGTCGACCGCATGTTCTCGCTCCTTCGCGTGGGTAAGGAGAAGATCGCTGACAAGCTCATAAAATCCGTCAAGAAGAGAGTGACCTCGATTCAGGACTTTGGCGTGTTCTCAAAAGACGACGTCCGTAACGCTCTCAAGGAGGCATTCTCTAAGGGAAGAGATATCTCTGCCGGATCGATGACCGAAGAAGAGTTGGCGTTGGCCAAGAGGCTAGCCCAAGAGCGATACAAGAGCGACGCATGGACAGCGATGCGTTGATCACCACCCCACCTGTTAGGATAGAGTTCTCAGAGATAGAAATCTCAAAGATAGAATTCTCAGAGCATCAGCTCATATATCAGCGAGTCAACCAGTGCGTGATGTGAAATGCTCTTTCACCCTCTCGAGCAGCATGGACAGATACCAGACCATGACGCTGACACCGAGCATCATGCCCCAATCAATAGCTGAGAGCGCGGAGGTACCGAAGAATTTTTGGAGCGGCGAGTAGATCACCAAGAGCTGGAGCAGCAAGGAACTGAATACAGCCAGCACAAGCCATTTGTTGGAGAAGAAAGATAAGCGGTATTGCCAACGAATGCTCTGCAACCTCACGATCTCGAGGATGATGATGGTGGTAAACGCGATGGTACGTATCCGAGACAGGAACGCAGCGCCCTCAAGCCCCTGGTAGTGGTGCATCGCCCAGACATAGATACCGAGCACAGCCAGCGTGATGAGGACAGATATGTATCCCAATGTGTAGACCAACGGCCTGTTGATGATGCTCTCGTCAGCCTTCATGGGGGGTTGAGTCATCAGATCGGCCGGGTTGGGATCCACGCTCAAGGCCAGAGCAGGCAATCCGTCAGTGACCAGGTTGAGCCAGAGCAACATCACCGCTGTCATCGGCAGAGGCAACTGGAACAGGATGGAGAAGAAGATGACGAATACCTCTGCGAGGTTTCCGGAGAGCAGATAGTTGACGAATTTCCTGATGTTCGCGTAGATGCCTCTGCCTTCCTCGACCGCATTGACGATCGAGGCGAAGTTGTCATCGAGGAGCACCATCTCTGAGGCCTCTTTTGCGACATCGGTACCGTTGATCCCCATCGCGACGCCGAGGTCAGCTGCCTTGAGCGCGGGGGAATCATTGACACCGTCCCCGGTCATCGCCACCACATGACCTGCGCTCCTGAGCAATTCGACAATGCGCATCTTGTGTCTCGGCTCGACACGGGAAAAAATGCCGACTTCATCGATGGCTATGGATTGGGCCTCTGCAGACAACCCACCGAAAGACGCCCCATCCATGGATTTCCCATCGATGCCTACCTCATCTGCGATCGCCTGAGCAGTGATGCCGTTGTCCCCTGTGATCATGATGACCCGTATGCCGGCCTCTTTGCATCGGTTGATGGCCTCCTTGACTTCAGCGTGCGGAGGATCGATCATGCCCTGGAAACCCACGAAAACCAGGTTCTTCTCGTCCGATTCATGTTCCATGTGCTCTTTGTAGGCGAATGCGAGGACGCGGAGAGCGCCCTTGGCGTATTCCTCATTCTTAGAAAGCAACGCTGCTCGGTTCTTGTCAGTGAGCTTGACTGCCTTGCCTCGGCTGTATATATGGGTACAACGGGCGAGCACTGATTCAGGAGCGCCTTTGACATGGACGACCCGTTTGTCTGTCGTAGGGTCATGGTTGACAGTGCTCATGAGCTTCCTTGTCGAATCGAATGGCTCTTCACTCAGACGTGTCCATTCTCTCTGAAGTTGTTCCGGATTGAGTCCTGCCTTATTGGCGCTGATCAAGAGCGCCGCCTCTGTCGGATCGCCGATGACCTCCGCCTCTTGACCTGGATTCCGGATTGATGCATTATTGCATAATGAACCTATCCTGAAGAGCAGAAGGTCGTCTTCCCATCGTGTCCCTTTCGATCCGGTGATATGTCCCCGAGGAGAATATCCTTCGCCAGAGATGTCCAGATGGCGACCGTCGATATAGGCTGCTCGGACCGTCATCTGGTTCTTCGTCAACGTACCGGTCTTGTCGGTGCAGATCACTGTGGCCTCGCCGAGCGTCTCCACCGAAGGCAGACGTCGCACGAGAGCATTACGCAGGACCATCCGACGAACACCGAAAGCCAGCGCGATGGTGATGACCGCAGGCATCCCAGACGGCACAGCGGCGACCGCCAACGCGACGGCTGTGAGGAACCATGACTTCGCGGCGAAAACGAATCCTATAAGATCCCCTGAGAATAGGATGGGTAACAGACCTTCCTTGGCCACGCCGGAGAGGAAGACGATGACGCATACGATGATGGTGACGATGCCGATACGCATGCTCAGACGGTTCAGCTTCTTCTGAAGCGGCGTCTGTTCGGGTTTGCTCTCTGAGATCATTCCTGCGATCCTGCCGATCTCCGTGTGCATACCTATGTTCGTCACCACAGCGGTGGCCTTTCCGCTCACGATCGATGTGCCTGAGAAGGCCATGTTCTTCCGTTCGGCGAGCCCCGGATGTTTGGTGAGCGCACGGGCATGTTTGGCCACAGGGACAGATTCTCCGGTCAACGATGCTTCCATCGCATGCAGCCTCAAAGATTCTATGATGCGTGCATCAGCAGGGACCTTATCGCCTTCCTCAAGGAGGATGAGATCGCCAGGGACCAGCTCTTTAGAATCGATCAGGATCAGCTCACCATTCCGCCGCACCTTGGCTTTTATCCCGGACAGTCTCCGCAATGCATCGATCGCGCGTTCTGCTCGGTACTCCTGGATGAAACCGACCACCGCATTGACCACAAGCACGAACAGGATGACGATAGTGTCGACAACCTCCCCCTGGAGGAGAGAGATGGCGAGTGCGAAGAAAAGGATGTAGATGATGATGCTGTGGAACTGGTTGAGGAATATCAATAATGGTCCTCGACCCCTCTTGGCCTTGAGCTGGTTTCTCCCGAAACGTTTCTGCCGTCCTTGTACGTCATGAGTGGACAGTCCTTTGTCTGGACGGACATCGAAATGATGAAGAATGTCTTCGGGTTGCCGGTTATACCATTCCATGCATGCATGCCTCATGGTGCCCTCTGGCTGAACCAGGATCGCTCAATCCTTACGAGGGGAATAGATATGGATTGCCGCACCCATAGTGGCTTCTGCAGCCTCCATGAGGCCTTCGGGCAGGGTAGGATGAGGATGGATGGTGAGGCTGATGTCCTCGACCGTGGCACCCATCTCGATGGCGAGAGCGGCCTCGCTGATCATGTCGCTCGCACCCGGCCCTACGGCCTGGACACCGAGCACCTCGTTGCTGCCCTTCTCTGCGATGACTTTGACAAAGCCGTCGGTCTGATTGAGAGTGAGCGCCCGCCCCAATGCCGCGAACGGGAATCGACCTACCTCAATGTCCAGACCTTTTTCCTTGGCCTCTGATTCGGTGAGCCCGACCGAAGAGATCTCAGGATCGTTGAACACGACGAAGGGTATCACTCGGTTGTCGAATGCGCTGGCCTTGCCGCTCGCTACTTCTGCTGCGACTTTGGCCTCTCTCGTCGCCTTATGAGCGAGCATAGGCTGTCCGGCGACATCGCCGATTGCGAATATCTTGGGATCGTCGGTACGCATGGTCTTGTCCACCTTGATGAATCCTTTGTCATCTGTCTTGACTTTGGTGTTCTCCAACCCCATATCCATTGAGCAAGGTTTCCTGCCGACCACGACCAACACCTTGTCTGCCTCTATCGAGTTCTCTTTGCCGTCTTCCTCTATGCGTACCTTCAGAGTGTCGCCGTCCTCGTCCAATCCCAAGGCCTTTGTCTTGAGATGGGCAGTGACATTGAATTTCGTGAGCCTCTTCGCGACGACATCGACGATCTCAGCTTCGAGTCCCGGGAGGAGACGGTCCATCATCTCGATGATGTGCACCTCGCTGCCTAGCTTGCCGTACACCGTCCCCATCTCTGTTCCGATGTAGCCGCCGCCGATGACGACGAGACGTTTGGGTACATCGGTCAAGGCCAGCGCATCCCGCGAGGTGATCACTTTTGGATTGTCAAAGGAGAATCCAGGGATCTCGATGGGAAGTGAACCGGTCGCGACGATGGCATGTTTGAACTTTACCGCAGTCACATCACTCTTGCCCTCGATGTGGATCTCGTCGCTGCTCTTGAAGACGCCTTTCCCTTTGATGACCTCCACACCGTTGCGTTTGAGAAGGCCAGCCACGCCATCGTTGAGCCGCTTGACGATACTCGCTTTCCAGGAAATCATCTTGGGTATGTCGACGTCGTAGTCCTTGATCGTGATCCCCATATCCTTGAGGCTGCTGATCGTGGACAGAAAATTTGAAGCATGGATGAGCGCTTTGGTCGGGATGCAGCCATGGTTGAGGCAGACGCCGCCGAGCACAGATTCTTTCTCCACCAAGGTGACATCATTGCCTAACTGCGCCGCACGGATCGCTGCGACATAGCCTCCCGGACCTGAACCCAGGACGACAACATCCGTCTCCACCGTCATCGAACCGACTACCATCATATCATCTCCACTAAAAGTGTCTCAGGATCCGAGAGCATCGATGACAGGTCGGCGATGAATCTCGCGGCCTCCGCCCCGTCGATCACCCGATGGTCGATGGTCAGAGACAACGCGATCATCTTCCGGATCAGCAGCTCTCCCTTTACGACAACCGGCTTCTCGATGATCCTTCCCAGGCCGAGAATGGCGACCTCAGGATAGTTGATGATCGGCGTGAACACCTGCCCTGCGATGCTACCCACGCTCGAGATCGTGAATGTGCTCCCTTTCATCTCATCGAGAGGTAACTTTCGGTCACGGGCTTTCTTGACGATGTCAGATATCTCCCCTGCCAGGGCAAGGATACTTTTCCGGTCGGCGTTCCGCACGACGGGCACGACCAGACCTTCTGGCGCGTCGGTCGCGATGCCGATATGGTATCGCCGTTTGATGATGATCTCATCAGTCTCTTCATCGAGCGTCGCGTTGAACGTCTCATGCTTCCTTAGCGCGGCGACGACAGCCTTGACGAAGAAGGGCAAGAATGTGAGATGGATGCCCTTGTCCTTGAGCTTGTCGTTCTCACGCTTACGCAAGGCGTACAGGTCCGTCACATCGGCCTCGTCTGTGAAGGTGAACGGAGCGGCATGGGAAAGTGAAAGAATCATGTGCTTGGAGATGGCCTTACGTGTGGGACTCATGGGGATGCGCTCTTCCTCTGGCTCGTACGTGGAGTCCACAACAGCAGGTTGCGGGACGGGATCCGGAGATGATGCAGACGCATCGGGAGCTGGCGCATCCTTGACTGCTGCGGTTTTGCCGATCATTGCCTTGACATCCTCCATCGTCACCCTACCGTTGGAGCCGCTTCCTGCGACCGTCGCGATGTCGACGCCCATCTCTCGGGCATGCATCCTTACCGAGGGTGTCGCGAGCACATCACATCCATCGGTCCTTGCAGAAGAAGGGGATGACGAAGGCTCGGCACCTGTAGATGGTGATGGAGCAGGAACGACAGCAGGATTGATAGCAGGAGCAGGAGCAGGAGCAGAAACAGGAGATGTACCGCCTGACAGATTGTTGACATCCGCTTGGGTGACTCGACCATCCTTACCAGTGCCTTTGACGTCATCGGGTCTGATGCCGAGCTTCGCCGCTGCTTCCCGCAATGCTTTCCTCACCTTCGGTAGCGCAAGGATGCCACCGGTCTCGGTTCCATCCGAAGGTTCGGAGTCCACAGGCTCTGCCTCTGCATCCTCCTGATGCGGAGGAGGGGTAGGGACAAGTGTTTCGGGAACGGGTTTCGTCTCTTCTTTTGCAGGTGCAGGCGATGCCGCAGCACCCTCTCCTTTCGCGAGCTCCATGATGGGTTGCCCCACTTCCATGGTGTCTCCAGGAGAGAAGAGCAGCTTCTCTACGGTACCGGAATCTGGCGTAGGTATCTCCACTACAGCCTTGTCAGTCTCTACCGATGCGATCGGTTGGTCAACGGCGATAGTATCGCCTTCCTTGATGAGCCATTCGACAAGCTTGCCTTCTTTGATGCCTTCACCGACATCCGGGAACAGGAACGGGTCTCCCATGTTATCAGTACTCCATGACCGTATGCACGGCCTTGACCACGCGGTAGGTGTCCGGGAGGAAGAATTCTTCCAAAGCGTATTGTGGGAATGGTAGATTAGGCCCTGCGACGCGGATCACCGGCGCTTCGAGAGACAGTAATGCATGCTCCTGGATCCGGGCCGCGATCTCGCTTCCCATGCTGGCGGTGATGGGTGCTTCTTCGACCACGACCGCACGCCCGGTCTTGCGCACTGACTTGAGGATTGCCTCCTCGTCCAGGGGCCAGATCGTTCGCAGATCGATGATGTCGCAGCTGACGCCCTGCCCCTGCAGGTTCTCGGCCGCCTCCTTACAGACGCGGACCATCGCGCCCCAGCTGATGAGAGTCACGTCGCTGCCTTCACGTAGGACGTTTGCCTTGCCAAGCGGTATCTCAAACGGACCGTCCGGCACCTCTTCCTTGAATGCGCGGTATATCTTCTTTGGCTCGAGGAAGATGACAGGATCAGGATCCCTTATCGAAGAGATCAACAGGCCTTTGGCGTCGCTCGGCCCCGAGGGCATGACCACCTTGAGACCTTGGCAATGGACGAAGAAAGCCTCAGGACTCTCTGAATGGTGCTCTAACGCATGGATGCCTCCGCTGCAAGGCGCACGGAGCACCATCGGGAGATGGAAGGTCCCTGATGATCGCTGACGGAAACGCGCCATATGCTGCTTGATGTGATGGAATGCCTGATAGGTGAATCCCGAGAACTGGATCTCCGGCACGGGCTTCATCCCGGCGAGTGCGAGCCCTATCGCCGATCCGACGATACCCGCCTCGGCGAGCGGTGTGTCGACCACACGATCCTTGCCATATTTGTTGATCAGTCCATCGGTGACGCGGAACACGCCGCCGTCCACTCCGACGTCCTCACCCAGCAGGATAATCGTGGGGTCCAGCCCCATCTCCTGCTCGAGTGCCTGGTTGAGCGCCGCGACCATGTGTAGCTTTGTCATTGCGCATCACCTCCCAGGCCTTTCCGTTCCTGCAGCTCGGCCATAAATGCATCTTTCTCCTTAAGGAATATCTCAGGAGGATTCTCATAGAGTGAGTCGAACATCTCTTCCGGTGACGGTGGCGGGATGGCAAGCCCTTTCTCCACCGCATCTTCGACCTCTTTTTGCACCTCGTCGACCACGAACTTCCGGTATTCTTCAGACCAGGTGCCGAGTTTCTCGAAATGTTTCTGCAAGCGAAGGATTGGATCTTTGAGTTCCCACTTCTTGACCTCTTCCTCATCACGATACTTGGATGAGTCGTCGGACGTGGTATGATCGCCCATACGGAAGGTCAGGGATTCGATAAGTGTCGGGCCGCCTCCCTCGCGGGCCTTGACGAGCGCATCGCTTGTGACCTTATACACACCGATCACGTCATTGCCGTCGATCTGAACGCTAGGCATGCCATATGCTATCGCCTTCTGGGCGATGGTCTCGGCACGCGTCTGTGATTTCCGGGGAGTGGAGATGGCCCACTGGTTGTTCTGGCAGAAGAACACCACCGGAAGCTGGAGCTCCGCAGCGAAATTGAGCGCCTCATGGAAATCACCCTCTGATGTCGCGCCGTCGCCGAAGTACACTATCGCCGCCTGCTTCTCACCTTTGAGCTTTGATGCCCAGGCAAGACCGACCGCATGCAGCAGCTGCGACGCGATGGGAATCGCGACAGGAAGGTCGCGGGTCTCTTCCCTGGCCCCTTGGAATGCATGGGTGTCTCCACGCCATGCCTCGACGATCTTTGCGCGGTCAGCGCCCCGTACCAGGGAGACGCCCATCTCGCGGAAGGAAGGTATGAACCAATCCTTCTTCTGGAGCGCCATGCCCGATCCGATCTCGGACGCCTCTTGGCCCCTGACCTGGGCATAGGTGCCGATCTTCCCGCTACGTTGCAGCTTGAAAAGCTTCTCGTCGAAGGCCCGGACGAGCATCATCATGTGATACATGACCTTTTTGGTGTCCTCATCGACATCCGGATGGAGCGATTCGTCGACATTGCCTTCCTCGTCCATGACCTGGATGTATTCGATCTCGAATTTTTTGATTATTGCTCTTGTGATAATCCCACCTCCGATGGTGACTGGTGGATGCGCCGTCGGGAGAGGACTCCCCGCATGAAGAACTCGCCGGCGCGGTACGAGCTTCGCACGAAAGGACCGGAGGCGACATAGAGAAACCCCATAGCCTCTGCCTTGGCTCTGAAAGATGAGAATGCGTCCGGGCTGATGAAAGCCTTGACGGGAAGGACCTTGTTGCTCGGTTTGAGGTATTGTCCCAAAGTGAGGATGTCGACGTCGACCTCGCGTAGGTCATGCATGGCCTTGATCACTTCGGCTTCGGTCTCACCAAGCCCCAGCATGATCGAAGATTTCGTGTAGATTGTATGATCCAACGTCTTGACGTCGGCGAGCACCTTGAGCGACTGCTCATATCCTGCACGCGGATCGCGCACCTCATGTTGAAGAGAACGGACTGTCTCGATGTTGTGGCCGATGACGTCGGGACAGGCTTCGACAATCCGCTTCAAGGGTCCGACTTCACCCTGGAAATCGGGGATGAGCACCTCGATATGAGTCTTGGGATGCTTGGTGAGGATGGCGTCGATGCATGCCGCGAAATGGGCTGCTCCACCATCAGCAAGATCATCCCGGTCGACGGATGTCAACACGACGTAATCAAGTCCGATCTCTGCTACTGCTTCAGCGATCTTATCGGGCTCATCTTGATCGAGCGGTTGTCCTTTCATCGCTGTCGAGATAGCGCAGAATTTACATCCACGTGTGCAGGTGTCGCCCATGACCATGAACGTCGCGGTCCCTTCATGCGCCCAGCATTCAGCCATGTTTGGACAATGCGCTTCCTCGCAGACCGTGACCAGTCCCCTGGAACGAAGCGCATGACGTATCTTAGAGAAATCTGGCGTCGATTGCGGACGGATGGTCAACCATGCTGGCTTTTGCTGTGTGTGCATATCCTCGACCTAAAAGTCACTTCTTAATACCGGTGAAAACACCTATGACCTGAAGAGGACAGATATATAAATGTTTTGGGCCGGGACGAGGGTAAACATCGTCGAAGAAGCGGCTGATTGACCAACTAGCACCCAGGCATGGTCAAGCTTCATGGGAACTCGATGGTGCCATCATGATACACACCCTTGGCAAGAGGGACTGGCCGCCATCTGTCTTCGACCAAAGTGGCATCGAGCCAATCCGCCAACTCCCGCGGATTCCCTATGGTCGCCGATAAGCCGACGATCTGCACATGTTCCAGCAACTGACGGAGCATAGTGATCAGTATCTCCAATGTCGGACCTCTCGACGGGTCATTGAGGAGGTGGATCTCATCGATGATGACCGTGCCGATGCTTTTTACCCAAGGGATGCGATGGCGGAAGAGAGAGTCGAGCTTCTCCGACGTGCAGATGATCAGATCCTTGTCAGCCAAACTTTTTTCGCCAGAGTCGAGGTCTCCGATGGAGAGAGCGACCGAGAAAAGCTCACTGTACTTGGTCGAGAAATCTTTATATTTCTCAGACCCCAGGGCCTTGAGAGGCACGATGTAAAGCGCTTTCTGTTTATTGGACAATATCGCCGTGGAGAACGCCATCTCGGCTGTGAGTGTCTTACCGGATGCGGTCGGTGTGCATATGAGCAACGATTTGCCTTCTAGGAGACCTGCTTTGACCGCTTTTTCCTGCGCAGGTCTGAGATGGGAGAATTTCGACGACAATGTATCGTAGACCGCTTTTGGAATCTTGCCTTTCAATGAGGAGAATCGCATCCCTTTCCCCCTAGAGGGACTTTTCGACTTCGGGACTTGTTTTCCAGTGCTCTCCTTCGTCACCATGAAAAGCTTAAGCAAGTCAGGCCCAATAAAAAGTTTGTGCTCGATCCACAGGAGAATTGACAGGAAGCCCGCACATGGTCAACACGAGAACAAAGCAGCAAAACAGACCAAATAAAATCAGAAATTCCACCGCTCGGAGCTACCCCGACCAAAAAGGTCAAGGGTATCCCGCTCATCGCATCGAATAGGTGGAATTTCTGGTCTGAAAATGGACCACACTCTGAAGAACAGGGTATGAAACCCATTTTCAGAGTCAGACAGAATCAGACAGAATTATAAAAAAAAAGAAAAAAAGGCAAGCAAGTCTCACGAGTGAGTGCTTATCTCCTTGATCTTCTCCTGGAGGACCTCGATCGTGCGCTCATTGTGCTGATGATCGAGCAACGTACCACATTCCGGACAATGGAATTGCAGGTCAGCAGCTTCGTCGAAGTTCATCCGTACACAGACATTCTTGCAGATGTAGTAGTTGTTCAGATATTGCTGCTCTTCTTTGAGCCGCTGCTCGAACCGCTCTATCTGCATCTGCATGAGCTGAGCATATAGTTCACGTGCACGGAGTATATTGAAGGTCCAGTATCCGATATACCAACCTTTCTGCCTGTCTTTGACCCGCTTATAGGTGGCGAGATTCAGGCTGTGGAGCCGGTACAGAATATTCCTTATGACCTGGATATCCTCATTGAGCTTTTTGGCCACTAGGAATTCCGAGACGTTCTCTTTGCCCTTCAACAACTTGACGACGGAGACCGCTTCGTCTCCGACCATCTTAGCAATCACTTCACAGACTCTCTTCTCTGTCATTCTCACATTTACCAACCCCCCAAACAATGATCGTCAATGCGTAATCGATTTGTGACCGATATTTGTGACCGATGCGTGACTGCGAATGATGTGTGCAAAAAGGAAAAAAAGGAGGGAAAGATTTCCCCACCCATAGAGGCCAAGAAAAGAGGTGATAGAAAACTCAGCCCTCTCTGGGTGAGGAACTTGAGTATCAGCAGCAGCACCCCATAGGGTAGGCTGCTGACAGGCACCACCAGTTGGACGGTGGTGACGCCTGTTCCCCCCACACACATGTCTTTCTTTGGATGCTGACTATATAAATTTTTCGCTTTTCCATACAACTCATGCATATTCGGCCCTCAGACGGGCCCGAGGAGAGTTATAGTCGAGGATAGAAAAATATTTAAAGAAGGTACGTTCATCTCAAGCATTGATTGTTGATTTAAAGTCAACATAACTCGTAGGGGGAAAAACACTTATTAAATAGTGAGGAAAAACGATAAAACGATGAGACGTATCGATATCCATCAGGTTGCGAGAGGAAGGTCCTTTCTCAGCATGATCTCCAAGGCCGAGGCCAAAGACCTGCTTCTGGCGTGGCTTGGGTTGTCCCTGGCATTCGCCATCGTACAGGGAGGTATGGTGCTCACAAACCCACCGACGCTTGTCCTGACACTCGTGGTGTCGCTTTCCACAGTCGGTCTGGGTTTTCTCCTCCACGAGCTCATGCACAAGTTCGCAGCCATGCGTTACGGGCGATATGCCCGGTTCTATGCAGACCGCAAGATGATCATCGGAGCTCTGCTCATGTCGCTATTCGGCTTCGTGTTCGCAGCCCCGGGTGCAGTGGTCATCCATGGCCATCTGACAAAGAAGGAATCCGCCATCGTATCGGCGGCAGGACCTGCCACGAACATCCTCCTGTCCCTTCTTTTCTGGCCACTCATCGCTGCAGGAGGATTCTTGGGATTGATAGCTGCTTATGGATTTCGCATCAATGCCTTCCTGGCCGTGTTCAACATGATCCCGGTCTGGCAGCTCGATGGCGCCAAGATACTCCCCTACAGTAAAGTGATGTTCGGTGTCCTTATTGGGATGCCTGCGATCATGCTCTTCATATAACGATGTGAAGATAATCAGATATCATTTGTAAGTCTGATGATAGAAAGGCTGATAAGATAACAGAAAAAACGATGAAAGAATCGATGAACCGAGGTGCATATGCATGAATGTTATCCCAATGAACGAACGGGTCGTGATCCGGCCCTTGGAGACTGAGGAGAAGACTGCAGGCGGTATCTATATCCCTGAGTCGGCAAAAGAGAAGACCAACCAGGGTGAAGTCGTCGCTGTGTGGGATGAGAAGAAATCACCGGTGAAGGTCGGCGACACCGTAATCTATGAGAGCTTTGCCGGGACCGAGCTTTCGGTCAAGGAAAAGAAGCACCTCATCCTCAAGATGGAAGATGTGCTCGCAGTCATGAGATGAGATTACGTTTGATCATGTTTTCGCATCAATACTAGAACATCACTTGAACACTGATTAACAAAAGAGAATCCAAAGCATATTCACGAGGTGGATAAAATGGGAGCAAAACAGATAATTTATGATGAAGATGCAAGGAAGGCCCTCTTGAGGGGCGTCAACAAGCTCGCCAACGCGGTCAAGGTGACCCTGGGTCCGAAAGGGCGCAACGTCGTCCTGGAGAAGAATTACTCATCGCCGATCATCACCAATGACGGCGTCACGATCGCAAAGGAGATAGAGCTTGAGGACCCGTTCGAGAACATGGGCGCACAGCTCGTCAAGGAAGTGGCGACCAAGACCCAGGATGTCGCTGGAGACGGTACCACCACAGGGACCCTGCTCGCACAGACCATCATCACCGAAGGGATGAAGATCATCGCCGCTGGCGCAAATCCCCTAGAGGTCAAGCGCGGCATCGAGGCCGCGGTCAAGGCTGTGGTCAAGCATATCAAGGACAGCAGCGTGGAGGTCAAGGACAAGGACATGATTTCGCAGGTCGCGACGATCTCATCAAACAACGACGAAGAGGTCGGCAAGCTCATCGCGGACGCGATGGAAAAGGTCGGTCACAACGGCGTGATCACCGTCGAGGAGGCCAAATCCATGGATACCACGCTGGACGTCGTGGAAGGCATGCAGTTCGACAGGGGATATCTTTCGCCATACATGGTCACCGACGGGGAAAAGATGATCGCGGTGTATGAGGAGGCGTTCGTCCTCATCTTCGACAAGAAGGTCGAGAGCATGAAACAGCTTCTCCCTGTCCTCGAGAAGGTGGCTTCGCAGAACAAGCCGCTCGTCATCATCGCTGAGGATCTTGAGGGCGAGGCTCTCGCTACAATTGTGCTCAATCTTATCAGGGGAGCCATCAAGGTCATAGCGGTCAAAGCGCCAGGTTTCGGCGACGATCGCAAGGCGATGCTCGAGGATATCGCTCTACTCACCGGCGGCAAGGTCATCAGTGAGGAGAAAGGTATGTCTCTTGACAAGGTCGAACTCACCGATCTCGGCGTGGCCAAGAAGATCAGGGTCGACAAGGACACCACGACCATCGTCGAAGGTTCCGGCGCGAGCGAAGCGATCAAGAAACGTGTGGAGCAGATCAAGAAGCTCATCAAGACTGTGGACTCCAAGTATGAACGTGAGGATCTTGAGAAGAGATTGGCCAAGCTCTCTGGAGGCGTCGCAGTCATCAATGTCGGTGCTGCGACCGAGACCGAGATGAAGGAGAAGAAGGCTAGGGTCGAGGATGCCTTGTCCGCGACAAGAGCGGCAGTCGAGGAAGGCGTCGTGGCCGGCGGAGGGATCACCCTTCTGCGATCGCAGTCGGCGCTCAAAGGCCTCGGTTTAGAGGGTGACCAAGCAATCGGTGTAGACATCATCCTCCATTCATTGGAAGAGCCTCTCAAGCAGATCGCATACAATGCCGGCGAGCAGGGCGCGGTCATCGTGGAACGCATCAAGAGAGAGAATAAGGAGAACTACGGATTCGATGCCAAGACCGGTGAGTTCACCGATCTGTTCAAGAAGGGAATAATCGATCCGACCAAGGTCACCCGGAGCGCCCTTCAGAATGCGTCATCCATCGCTGCCATGGTCCTGACCACAGAGACGCTCATCGCAGAGAAGAAAGACGCGAAGGACAAGGGTATGCCCGCGATGCCGCTTGGAGGCATGGGCGGAATGGGAGGTATGATGTGAGAAGGGAAAAGCATTTATAACATCTTATTTTCTCTTTTTTTCTTATGGTCCAACGTAGAAAGATCATCTGGAAGAAGCTGCAGGACAGCGCAGACCTCATCGTGTTCGAGAACCGTCGTAAAGGGGTCACTGGCAGGATCGAGGCAAGGAAAGACAATGGTAGGTCGTGGCAGGTCTACCGTATCTTCATCTACGGCAAGGACCGCAACTATGTCGAGCAGTACAAAGCGCATGACAAGACCCATCTCAAAGAGCTGCTCACCTATCTCTCCAAGAAAGGCGAACCGACCACGCTAGAGATCAAATCAGGCATGCCTGACATCCCTATGGTACAAGTCGAATTCCGACGGGCCTATAAGGAAGAGTATGTCGAGAAATGGGAATTCTCCATCGACAAGGAAGGATTCCAGAACTTCCTCACCGCGCGTTTCGATCAGAAGCTCGCCATCGACATAGTGATGCGCGATAAGTACAAATCATACGAGGCTTCATTCCTGCATAAGCTGGACGAATTTCTCGGCACGGCATCCTTGGACGTCAAGAAGGAGTTCCGCATCCACTATTTCGAGCATTCGGTGTATCATGAGAAGGCCGAGTCCGAAGATGATGAGATCACGCTGTCGGAGACCCCGACGGACAAAGAATAATCGTGCTATGGACTTTTCTCAAGAAGCGATTTCCCCGTCATGTCGGAAGGCTGTTTGATGCCCAGGAGTCTCAGCACGGTCGGCGCGATGTCGGCCAACCCACCCCCTTCCCTGAGCGTGTAAGCGCTGAGCATATCAGCCCGAGCCAGAAAGATGAGCGGTACGTCGTTGCTCGTATGTGATGTCCGCCAAAGCTCACTTTGATCCTCGATATTGCCGTGGTCAGCGAAGATGAGCGCCACGCCACCCTTCTCGAGCACCTTATCCGTTATGTTACCCACGCATTCGTCTACCACTTCGACAGCCCTGAGACACGCATCCCTCACCCCGGTGTGGCCGATCATGTCTCCATTGACGATATTCGTCACGATAAGATCATGGACGCCTGCATCGATCTGCTCGATGATCCTGTCGGTGATCTTATAGGCGCTCATCTCAGGGGCGCTATCATAAGTCGGCACCTTCGGTGAATGGATGAGGATGCGATCCTCCCCTTCGAATGGTTCCTCGATCTGGGCATTGAAGAAGAATGTGACATGCGCATACTTCTCGGTCTCCGATATCCTCAGCTGTCTGAGTCCCTTCTCACTGATGACCTGGCCAAGGATATTCTCCAGAGGGATGTCAGGATACGCCACATCGGCGTTCATGGACGAGTAGAACTGGGTCATGCCTGTATAGTGGACGTCGAGCGGCCGCCGTTCCCATCCCTCAAAATCGTCATCGACGATGGCGCGGGTGAGCTGCCTGGGACGGTCAGTGCGGAAATTGAAGAAGAGGATGCCATCGCCTGGCTTGACTCCCTCATACCAGGTCGCCTTCCTCGGGACGATGAATTCGTCCGTCTCTCCTTCTTCGTAGCAGGAGAGGAGCTGTGCCTCTGCTTCTTCGAAACCGGGCGCCTCGGCCTTGACGATGCAATCATATGCCTTCTTGGTGCGGTCCCAACGCTTGTCGCGGTCCATGGCGAAGTATCGCCCGGACATTGAGGCTATGCGACCGATACCCACCGATGCGGTCTTCTGCTTGAGGTCGCGGAGCATGGAGACACCTTTGTTGACAGGAGCATCCCTTCCATCAGTGATGACGTGGAGGAATACATCGGAGAATCCCTGTTTCTTACACAGATCAAGAAGCGCGAAGAGATGGTCACGATGGGCATGGACACCCTCGGTCTGATTCAGGCCGACGATATGTAGGGCCGAGCCTCTGTCCTGGCAATGGGAGATCGCACGCAGCAAGACCGGATTGGTGAAGAACTCGCCTGACTCGATGTCCTTATTGATGCGCATCAACGATTGGAAGATGATACGACCAGAACCCATGGTCATATGACCTACTTCCGAGTTTCCCTGGTTTCCGGGAGGCAGACCGACGGCTTGCCCCGATGCCTCGATAAGGACATTGGGAAACTCCCGCATCATCGCATCGGTGCGTGGCGTCTTTCCTTCCGCGATCGCGTTCTCGGTCTTGCGCGGATTATACCCCCATCCGTCTCGGATGATGACCACAACAGGTTTTGTAACCATGACCAGGATACCCCTTCGATCAGATAGGACGTGATGCGTATTTCGCCTTGTCACCCAGCGATTCTTCGATTCGGAGGAGCTGGTTATACTTGGCGTTCCGATCGCTGCGGGCAGGCGCGCCGAACTTGCTCTGTCCCGAACCGATGCCGACGACGAGGTCAGCGATGAAAGCGTCCTCGGTTTCCCCTGAACGGTGTGATACGACCGTGCCCCATCCTGCATCGTCAGATGCTTTGAATGCGGACAGTGCCTCGGTGACGCTGCCTATCTGGTTGACCTTGAGCAGGAGGGCGTTTACCGTCTTCTCATCGACAGCCCTAGCTATCCGGGTCGGATTAGTGCATAAAAGATCATCCCCGACAATCTGGACCTTGCCGCCGAGTGCTTTGGTCATCAACGAAAAGCCTTCCCAATCCTCCTCATCATGCCCATCTTCTATCGAATATATCGGGAAAGTGGAAGATATCTCCTTGTAATAGTCCACAAGCTCTCCTGCAGAATAGGTCGATGATCCGATGGTGTATGTGCCATCTTTGTAGAACTCTGAGGCTGCAGCATCGAGCGCGAACACTATCTCGTTTTCATAGCCGGCCTCGGCAGCCGCTTTAGCCATGATGCCAAGCCTGTCTTCTGCCTTCTCCAGAGGGGGGACGAAGCCTCCTTCGTCACCGATAAGCGTGCCTCTTGCGCCGAATTTTCCTTTCAGCATCTTACGGAGAACGTGATACGTCTCTGCACCCATCTGGAGGGCCTCGGAGAAGCTCTTCGCTCCCACAGGTGCGATCATATGCTCCTGGATGTCGTTGTCCTGTCCTGCATGCTTCCCGCCATTGATCACGTTCATCTGTGGCATGGGCAACCTGGGCGTATCCACGCCAGACAGCGAACTGAGATAGGAATACAGCGGAATGCCTTTGACCTGGGCACCCAGATAGGCCACTGCCATTGACACGCCGAGCACTGCGTTGGCTCCGAGCTTATTCTTGTCAGGGGTCCCGTCGGCATCAAGCATGGCTCTGTCGGCCCCTTCCTGGTCCAGGGGATCACGTCCTTTGACCACCATGGCCAAGACCGTGTTGACATTGCTCACTGCCTGGAGCACACCTTTGCCTCCGAAAGCATCTTTCTTGTCCCTGAGTTCGAGCGCCTCATTGACGCCTGTGCTCGCGCCGCTAGGGACAGCTGCGCGGGTGGAGAATCCGCCTCCATGCGCTTCGACCTCTACGGTCGGATTACCTCGTGAGTCTAGTATCTGACGAGCATGAATTTTTTCAATGATAACCATCATCACACCCCCATTATCGTCATCGCGAATGAAAACATCCACCGCGAAAAAAGAAAAGAAAAAATGTATGTATCAGACGAGAAACATTATCTTTCTCTCTTAGCTGGCTTCTTCTTGGCGACTTTCTTCTTCGCCGGAGCCTTCTTCTTCACTGCCTTTTTCTTGACCGCTTTCTTCTTGACTACCTTCTTGGCAGGTTTCTTCTTAGCGACCTTCTTCTTAACCACTTTTTTCTTGGCAGGTTTCTTCTTGACAACCTTCTTCTTCACCGTCTTCTTCACCGGTTTTCTCTTTATGGGCTTCTTCTTGACAACCCTTTTCTTAACCGGTTTCCGCTTAACGGCTTTTTTCTTAGCAGCCATGACGCTTTCACCTCTTTAAATGAATGTTTAGTGTTTCTATTGGCTACTTTATTTAAAAACTTTTCGATTTATATTTTATCGACGAGAGGTTTTTATCTCGAAATGAGTCATTATCAGAAAAAAAAAATCATTTCCGAGAGTGTCGATTCATAAAAGAATAATCAACCAGTTAAAAAGTCTTAATAGAATATTTCTCCTCTGAAACAAAGAGAAACCATCAACCGATGTATGTAACGTCCTTTCCGAGGGTGTCCTTGTATCCCTTTAGGCCGGGGCCTGTAGACATTCCCTTGACATCGTCCTGACGTATGAGCATATTGGCTTCTATCTCCTTGACCTCTCGCTTCACACGATTGAAGTCCAAAGTGATGGAGAATTTCTTCGCGAGCACCTTGAGTTGCTCCTGCGCTCCGCGCACACCGATGAACAGCGGATGCCCTAAGGTCTCCGCGAGCAAAGCCACAGCAGACATCTTCCGTTCAGCTGCCAGTCCGACCAATAACCCAGTGATACCGATGATGGGTCCGACGAGCCCATACAACGACGTCTGTAACTTCGTTCCCTTGACGAAGGAGTCGACGGATTCTTTGTCCGCACCTGTGCAATACACCTTCGGATGCTGAGGCGCTGATCCCAACCCTATCCCCCCTAACGTGACGACCTGTGTGCAACCGAAGGTATTGAGCAGGTCGAGTAATGTGCCGCAGAAGGAGTACGCCGACTCCTCTGTCGCAGGTTGGACATCACCGACAAGGATGAGCAGATCCCTCTTGTTGTCCTTCGAGCGCTTGCAGAACAGACGTATGCTGGGAAGCTGGACGAGATTATGTTCGTTGACGAAGACGGAATGAGGGAGACTTGGAGAGAGAAAGTCGACGAGCGGTTTGGCCTTTGTCTCGGCGATCAGGAACTCGGCCGTGAGCTTGCCCACGTTACCGATGCCCGGCAGCCCCTCGATGAAGACAGGGTTTTTGAGAAGGGGAATGCGTTTTCGTAGGTGTTTGACGTTCCAATACATCATTGATCACCGCTCAGAGCAGACCTTCCTGCTCGAGAGTCTCGCGTTTGGCCGTACGGCGATACCCACCATACTTGTCCTCGGGAGAATATTTAGGCGGCTTAGACTCCTGCGTCTTTCCGCCGCACGTTGCGCATTCCTCGTGTAAGGTATAGGTGCCGCATTTCGGACAAGAGAGAATCTTTTTGGCCATCGGAAAGGACCTCTATCTGGTCCGCTCATTCCTTTGAGCGGATGATTTTTAGTTCGCCTTTATGTTCCTGTAGGTACGACTCGATGCAGGTCTTGAGAGCCTCGAATGTCTTCTCAGCCGACTTGTATTCCCTGTCGACGATAGAGAAGTTGTAGGCGCCTGCACCGGCATAGGTGAGCGTGAACCGTTCCCCGCCTTTCTCCATGACGAGACGCAGCGCATCCTTGATGGTCTCGACGCCATCAGGCTCGTAACTCTTGAGCTGGAACTGACCGGAGATATTTACCTCTGGAGGCTTGATACGCTGCTTGATGAGCGGAAGAATGAGCTCGCCGATCTTGGGATCGATACCCTTGTCCTTAAGCAAGGAATCATCCTCCATGACCTCTTCGAAATAGGAATAGAGCGATTCATATTCATCGGAGATCTTCTCGACAATCTCCTGGTAGACGTCCTTGGTGGGTTTCTTTATACGTTCAGCAGCGAACTCGACGATCTTCTCGGCCATCTGCTCTTGTTTGATCTCATTGACTTTCTCACGACGCTGAAAATCCGAGACCCGACGTAAGGAGAGATCTATCTGCTGACGTTCCCTATTGATCCTGAGTACCTTACAGACAACGACCTTGCCTTCTTTGACATAGTCCCGGATGTTTCGGATACGCCCTGGACTGACTTCAGAGATGTGGATCATACCAGACAGGTCATATTCGAGCATATTAACGAAGACAGAATTGTATTGGACGCTGGTGACTTTACACATCACCAGCTCCGATTCTTCGGGTAAGCCGGTCTTCGTATAGAACATTTTGGTTTACTCAAGGACCTCAAGGATGCGGGCCTTGATTTTCGTCTTTCCGCCAGTAGGATCGGCGAGGAGCTTATCGCACACCAGGCATTTAATCCTTGAAGCGCACTTTCCGAAGACGATCTGCTCATTCTTGCATTTAGGGCACCGTACCTTGATGAATTTCGAGGTTGGTTCAGGTATGTCGTTCATAGTTCGCACCTTGTCGAAAAGGATAAAAAAGAGCTACTGGAACTCCACACGCTTTGTGCGGATGCCCCGACGCTGGGTGTGCATTTTCTTGCACTCCTTGCATTCGTAGCGGAAATCTGTCTTCTTGGTCTGTTTTGCACCAGTCATCTTGAATTTAGAGATGGCTGGCTTGGAGTAGCGGCCCAGATTGCCAAATCCCCTTGCTAATCCTCGGAGTTTCGCTCGCACTTTTGAGCCATAACTCATGGATCTCGGCTGTTTCTTCTTGGTCGCAGCCACCTTATGCTCGTGATGGGCCTTGCAGTAAGGACAATATCTCTTGATGACTTTAGGGACCTTCATAGTAGCTGGAGAAACGAGGTGGGGTTTATAAAGGTTTGCCTCGGGTCAAACACGTTCAGCCTGCTGGTTCCGCATGAGAAGATCGGCAATCTGCTGATCTATATGGATAGTTTCCCCTTTTTTTAGCGGTCCGATCACTTCCAGGTCCGGCCCGATGAATTTGGGCACGTCAATCAGCATCCGAAGAGTCAATGTATCCCCATCCGTCTCTGCGGCCCCATCAATTGAAGAATCTTCTTGAAGGGGTTCCGGGCCCACAGCATCGGGATCCTGAGGCGCTATCGCAGACGTGGAGGACACACGTCCTGGTTGATCAGGGGTTTGAGACGGCTCAGGAGAGAGACTGAGAGCATCTGATGGCCCCAATGCCCTACTGAGGACGGCATCCCTGTGGGTCCGGAGCACAGTGATGATCTCATCGAGCATGACCTTCTCGTCAGGGAGCAGGTTCTTGGTGTCCAAGGCCTTAGAACCGACACGAACCTGGTAGAGCGCCAGGTGGACGATTTTCTTCTCACGACGGGTATAGAGTTCCTTGGCGAGTTTCTCAGCATTGGCGACCTGGTTATTGAGCTTATCGCACTCTCCAGGACCTTTGTCATCAGTGATGAGGGCACGCTTGCCAGTGAGGTATACTGACACCTTGCCGAAGAAGTCCGGCGACATCTCCTGTATCTCTTCCCTGCTCTTCTCCCTACGTAAGAACTCAAAGAGTATCTCGTAGGATATCTGGATGTCTTCCCCCATATGCTTATTCGGGATATGACACGGTTTATAATGGTTCCGAAGGGCAATATTTAAGTAGGAAAGACCTTAGAGCCCGACCTATGGCCATGCTCCACTTCGAGGACATCAGATTCGTCGACAGCAGAGATGAGATTGTCGTACGTCTCTACCGCAGCTTCGAATTCTCGATCCCGAAGAGTGAATTTGGCGGCCATGACATGGTCCAGGTCGACTCCGGCGATCTCGTCCTCGACATGAACGACCGTAAAGCGGACAGTCTCTTCTCCCGGCTTCTCACTAAATACTTAGGTTCCATGAAATCCACGATCAACGACAAGCCAGCGGCGTATATCCATAAGAATTCAGGCATCCCGCTCATCGGATGCATCTATTTCGGGTTGGTGGACCGTGGGACCAATGTCATCGAGGTCAAACCGTTCACAGGATGCAACCTCAATTGCATCTACTGCTCTGTCGATGAGGGCCGGATGAGCAAATGCATGCATAACTATGTCGTTGAATGGGAATACCTTGTCGAGGAGTTCGAGAAGCTCGTCAAGCACAAGGAGAGCAAGACCATCGAGGCCCACATCGCAGGTCATGCTGAGCCCACTCTCTATCCGCGCCTGGCACATCTCACCGAAGCCCTGTCGAGGATCAAGGGCGTCGAGACCGTCGCCATCGACACCAATGGCACCTTGCTCAATGAGCTGACTGTCGACACGCTCCGCGAGCATGGGCTGACGCGCGTCAATCTCTCGATAAATG
Source organism: archaeon (assembly GCA_043817075.1). Classification (GTDB taxonomy): domain Archaea; phylum Nanobdellota; class Nanobdellia; order Woesearchaeales; family JAADFO01; genus CAYVGP01. The sequence continues at coordinate 28,695 of JBDRHG010000005.1, forward strand.
CCATGGATTCTGAGCTGGCCTCCAGGATAGCTGGACAACCATACCCTATCGATCATGTCAAGAAGGTCGCCAAGCACATCAATAAACATATGTCGCTCGTGATAGCGCCGACATGGATTCCTGGCATCAACGACGAGGAGATCCCCAAGATCATCGAGTTCGCCCTCGAACTGAAGAGGGACACAGGCAAGATGCCGGAGATCGGCATCCAGAACTTCCTCCGCTACAAACACGGGCGGAATCCGGTGCAGTCAAGAGGTTTTGAGCATTTCTATAAGGATCTGAAGAAACTTGAGAAGCATTACAAGGTCAATCTCACCGACTTCTCGAAGATGGGATTCATCTTCGAGGATACAAAACCTCTTCCCAAACCGATGAAGAAGGATGATGTCATCGAGGGTGTTTTTGCCGTCATGGGTCGACGCCCTGGCGAGCATCTCTACACGGCCAAAGAACGGATAATCTCTGTGTTCTCCACCAAAGAACCCAAGAAACGGGCCCGACTGAGAATCATAAAGGATTCGGACAACATCTTCATCGGGAAGATCGTCTGACATCAATCACTTTCTGAATCAGCATATCATCTCAACTATCGATTTCTTGAGAAATCTATTGCTATCGCTATGTTCCAATCATCGACGGTAGAAAAAAGATAAAAAAAAGATAAAAAATTAAGTGACTTATTCGTCACTCATGGGCTCGGGCTTCGAGACCTTGATGTCATTCGTCGCGGTCTCGGAGACCACCAGTTCACTGCCTGAGAGGTCATACTTGTCCCACTCAGCCAGCACGTTGGTCGCCCTCTTGGTATCCACAGCACCGAAGCCTGCAACGAGCAGCGCGACGTTTCCGTCGTTCTCGAAGACCTTCAGCATTGCCTTACCCTCTTCGAAGCCAGCCCAGCACTCAGCCGGGTTACCCATGAGGAGAGCAGCTGCAGAGTTCACGCAGGGTCCACCAACAACGATGGCATTCTCATTTTCCACATTCGAGACTTCCGAAGCGAGCTTGCTTGCGCTTATCGGAATGGGCACGAAAGTGGTCCTTGTCACGCCTCCGCTTGTGCTGGTGCCAGTGACTTCACTGGTCACGAAGACAGCCGCGGTGGTCTGGTCGTCGGGATAAGTGATGATGAACTTATCCTGTCCGCTGCCAGTGGAGTCGAAGAACTTCCACTTGACACCATACGGAGCGACCATGCCCTCGTACTCGTCGTCGTCAGCCAGCTTGTAGTCGGTGTATGAACCGATTCCGACGAATGACTGGGTATCCAGGTTCAGCTGCGTGTTCGTCGTGTCGTACTCGATGCCAACGGTGATGTTGTTCCTCGTCGCGCCGTCCTCTGCGGTCTCGGATGAGACTGCGAGAAGGGTCGCGTTGATGAACTCGATCTTCGCACCGAACTGCGTCGGGATGTAGGCCTGCGCTCTTGAGAAGTTCAAGTACGCAGCGTCATCTCCGTCGCCCACGATGGTGGTCGAGAAGCCGTCGACGACCAAGGTACCCGTGCCGCCAGAGTCGTAGGAGACATCGTAGATGTCGCCGGTTCCGACGTCCTTGAGCCTGTACAGATCGTCAGCGTTCTGCACGCTCTTGAACTGCAGGATACGCGCATAGCCGGTGTCCGTACCGTCGCCGATGATGACAAACTCCTCATCGTTGACTGGTGTGGCCGGAGCGGTTATCATGTCCCTGTCGTTCGATCCAGAGCGCTCACCAAGGAAGGGTGTGCCGCCGCTGTTGCCGAAGACCGCCTGGTTGTACTCGACTCCAGCCTTGGTCACGAACTTCAACTTATAATTGTTCGAACCGCTGGGGCGGAGCTCGATGGCTTCGGTGTTGGTCTCCTGAAGGCCTTTGTACACGATGTCGAAGCCACTCGCGAAGACATTGCCGTCATCGCCCTCGACCAGGTCCGCGACCTCTGAGAGGCCCTTACCTGAGGGGATGTACAACATGCTGCCCGGTGTGTAGCTGACTTCGATTCCGCTGATCATCACATCATTACCGTCAGCGATACCGCCATCGGAGCTTGATGTGATGTCGACCACGACATTGGCCAGGGTGTCTGAGCCCACTTGGACCGTGCCGTCGCCACCGGTGACGTTCGTCGCGGTGTCGGTAAGCACAATCTTCTTGGCGCCCAGGTAGAAGGTGACGATATCTGAACCGCCCTCTTCAGTACCCTCGTTCTCGAGCAGGTCTCGGATACCGATCTCGGAGCCGTCATCAAGCACGTAGGTCTCGCCTGCCGCCAGCGGATCAGTGATCTCGCCGTTGACGCGGAACTTGACCTGAAGTGTCGTGATGGCAACGACTTCGACCTTGTATTCCTTTCCACCGATGGTGTAGGTCTTGGTGGTGTACTCCTCCATGGTGTCCTCGACAGCGCCGCCCATGAGGGTCAGCTTGATGTTGTACACGCCCTGGTGGTCAGCGCGGACGACGGTGTACTCCTTGCCGAGCATCTTGATCTTCTTGTTCTCAAGATCCTCAAGCCTATCGTTAGCGTCGTTGTCTGACTTCAGCGCAGGTGTGAAGGACAGCTTGTAGGTGTACGCAGGGCTCTGATTGAAGACCAGATAATCCTTCGGGATGTCCAGATCCTCATCCGGCTCTGACTGTGACTTCATCCAGCTGACGTTAGCACCCATGGGCAGTTCGATGTACTGCGTATAGGTAAACGTGCCGAACTCATTTCGCACAGAACCGGATTTCAGCGCCTCAAGGTTGGTTGACGTAATCGACGTGATGCCGGTATGCCTCAAGTTCTCGGAAAGCTCCAATTTATTGGTGCTCTGCTCGATCTTGTAAGCGTCGCCCTGTACCTCGATCGTATTTGCAGATGACACAACCTCAGTCTTGACCGCTGCTCTCTGCAGACTGGCCATGATATTGGTAGCGCCAATAATGTCCTCAGCCTTAGCGTCGTTTCCGACTACCACGATGCCGTTAAAAGCACCATCCTCACCGATGAACATCGGTTTGGGGTAGTCAGAAAGGTCGGCAGCCATGGCTCCGAACATCGTCGCACCCAGCATACCAGCTCCGGTAGCTAGAGCAACAATTTTCTTAATTGCCTTTCTTACCCTCATTGTCGCACCTCCATTTATTACACAAACAAATTGTGTAAAAATGAAATTTCTTGTTGTTTTACTTCTGTTTTATCTGTTTAAGTCGAGTTCGTCGCTGCGTAGCATTCGGAATAGCGTTTGGACACTAGTCCGATAGCCGTTAGGCGTATCAGTACTCGACTCTGGTCGTTTACGTATGCGTTAACTTGTTTATAAAGTTTTCGCAAGATCAGAATAGCTGAAACTCTCGAATTCACATGGAAGGCGCCACGAGGACGAATTGAGTATACTGAACAAGTCATCACTTGAAAATAGGAACTAAGAGAATATTTAAACAATCCGACCATCTTTTTTATACCCCCCTATGCATAAGATAACCGTATGAGGACATCATATATATCCAGTTTTATGGTTGACGATTTTGAAAATGTAGCAAAAATAAGTGGGCTGGAGCGAAGCTCCACCCACCTGTTTTCCCCAGGTTTTTATTAAAAGGCTGCGGGGGAAGACAGCGGAAACCCTTCGGCTTCCCGGGCCTTCCCTTCCGAATCTTTTCCTGTGCGGACGTAGTGGGCTGGCCTGAAAGGCCACCCACTTCCTTTTCCCAGGTTTTCTGTGAAAAGCTGCGGGGGAAGGGATTCGAACCCTCGTAAGCACTAAGCTAGCAGGTCCTAAGCCTGTCCCGTTTGACCGCTCCGGCACCCCCGCCTTGTTGATTTGCCGCGGGCTGGAACTCAGAGTTCCGCCCACATCAGATTCCCAGGTTTTGAAAATAGCTTCTCCGACACCACCACGTACGAATGTGGCTATTGACCGGAGAGATGTTCGCCATCATATTGATGTATATATAGATTGCGTATGAAAGACAATATAAAATTGAGCCCGATGAGGGCTAGAAACGATTCAATCCTGCCAGTTATAGCCACGACGTCGCGCGCTGTTGCCGTAGCCGCAGGATGAACATACGCTGTCACGCATGTGATAGCTCTTTTTTCCGCAGCGTCGACAATAGATATGGCTTTTCTTGCCCGAACGCTTGCCCATGGATGGAGTTCCTTTGGTCATTAGAGATCAACTCAAAAAGATAAGAGATAAAAAAATCAGGTCGGAGAAATCATGATGATGGTGTCTCCGCGAAGGAACACCTGCCCCAGCTTTCTCTTCAGCTGGCCATCTTCATGCTCCTCTGCCTCCTCGAGGACGACGTTGATATGAATATCGAAAGAGATGAGCTTACCGACGAATTGTTTGTGATTCTTCAGTTCTACGATAACCCGTTTATTCCTGGCCCGGTTCAATGCATCCAGCGGTCTTGAAGCTTCCATTGCGTATAACACCTCAAATAAAACAATGGTCCGCAGGAATGAGGGGGCCTTTATAAATCTTTTGCATGGAACAAGCGCATGAAGCCTCCTCGCAGCATCGTAAAAAATAAAAACATGCTGGCTCCCGGTTCGGCCAAGAGGTGATTTTCACATGAGCGATTACTTACGTACAATCAAGGATATCGACCTGAACGACAAGATCATATTTCTCAGGACATCATACGACCTGCCTCTGGACTCTTCCAAGGACATCAGGACAGCGGAGCGGATCAAAGACGACTCAAGGATCAGGGACTCCATCCCGACCATCAAATACATCCTCGGCCAGAGACCAGCCAAGCTTCTCATAGCCGCCGGCTGGATGGGACGCCCCAAGGGCGAGGATACCGGCCTGACCATGGCACCGGCCGTGCTCCGCCTCCAGGACATGCTTGACGAGGCAGGGATCAAGACCACAGTCAGGCTCGCGCCGGACTGTCTCGACGGATCGGCCCCCCGCAGCGTCTACCGCAACCAGGACGAGGTCAAGAAAACCGTCGACGACCTCGGTAAAGGTGAGGTGCTCATTTTCGAGAATGCCCGATTCGACAAAGAGGCCAACAAAGGCGATCCAGGATTCGCCAGATTCATGGCGTCGCTGGCGGGGAAGGGAGCGGTCTATGTCAATGAGGCCGAAGCTCAGAACCATCGACCGGAAGGAACGGTCAAGCTCGTCCCTGGATTCATCGTCGAGGCAGGCGGCGATGCGGTGTTCGGCCTCAAGTATTTCAGGGTCATGGAGAGCATCGGCGGCATAGGCAAGACGCTCAAACAGCAGGATAGGGGTCCGTTCGTCTTCTTCCTCTCCGGCAAGAAGATCGAGGTCGCACCAGGCATCACATCCAAGATCACCGTCACCCATAAGCTCCTCGACAGCATGCGGGAGGGTGACACCGTCGTGGTGCAGGGAGCGGTGACGTATACATTCCTGCTCGCGAAGGAATGGTACGACGCCTTCGACCAGAAAAGAGCCATGATCAAGACGCTCATCGATGAACACCATGAAAGACTCGAGACCGAGACTGAGGGGAAGTCCAGCGATGAAGCTGCAGAGATCGAGGTGACCATCCAGAAAGAGAAGAGCGAAGCCATCCTCGAAGCGATAGGCAAGAACCAGGACGATATCAAGGCCCTGATCGGAGGCTCTTATCGCAAGAAGGGACAAGAGGGCGAGCAGGTCTTCTTCGCATATGATGTGATCGCGAAAGCCAAGGAACACGGCGTACGTGTGCAGCTCGCCGTCGACCATTGCATCACCGACAGAAAGCCCAACAAACAAGGTATCCTTCCCGACGACGCGGATATCAAGGTATACCCGAAGGCCACCGGCATACCTGACGGGTGGATGGCAGTTGGTCCTGGTCCCCAGACCGTCCGCAACCTCAAGAACGCCTATGCCGGAGACGGTAAAGGCATCTCCCTCCAGGCCGGTCCGCTTCAGATCGAGGATCGCCGTGTCGAGGGGATCTCCAAGGCCAATACCACCCTCGGCGAGATCCTCCGAGAGGTCAAGGCCGCCGGTTGGACGACGATAGCCGCAGGAGGGGACACAGCGTCAGAGACCACGCAATGGAATAATGAGGATGCGTTCTCAGTCATCTCCAGTGCAGGCGGAGCGACTCTGGAGCTCATGCAGAGCGGCACCTCTGTCGGCGCAGAGGCCATCCGATCGGCGGTGTCATCCAAGAAGGACTGAAAATTGTTTTTTCTATTTATTTTATCAATTCTCTCAAAAACCTTTTATGAGAGGACGAATTCCGTCCTATACTCTCTGGGTGGACCATAGAGTATTGATTGAGATGTACGGGAAGTAGATGAGCATAGACGAGAAACTAGCCAGTGGAAAGCAGGAAGCCCAGGGAGCCGGCGGCCTAGAGCATAAGCTCACATATGGCGACGTGATCAAACGGACACTCCTCTTCGGCGCAGGGCTCGCGACATCATACCTCGCTGGCAGCGCATTGTTCGGTCCTGAGATCGGTGGCAAGATGGCCGGCACCGGTGCCATCGCAGGAGGCATCAATGCTGTCGGCCGCCGTGTGACAAAGTCATTCTTCCCATCAATCAAGACACATACACGCAATAAATCAGAATCCTTCATGGGACTCATCTTCGGATCGTTGAGCTACGCATACTATTTCTCGGTCGGGACTTTCATGCAAGCAGGGAATCTCGCCAAGGCATTCACCTTATACGCCCTTCACCAGGTAAACAATATCGGTCAGATGGGCTACAATGACATCGTCGACAGGTATTCACCATTCAAGCTGGTCAAAGGCCTGAATCCTAAGTACCTATTCAAGAAGAACTTGAGCGACGAGGAGAAAAAAGTATCGACCTATCACATCATCGGTGATTTCTTCTCCGAGTACAAGAAGACGATCGGCATATTCGCTGGCATCGGGCTCATCACATCGGTGGCATCAAAATATTTCTTGCTCACAAATGTGCCATCGACGGTGTTAAAGACCTTGCTCCCGGTCGCCTTCGGCTTGGTGTACAAGTTGATCATCGACTACATCGAGATCTCGAAGCGGCATTACCGTCCTGGATCGCAACCGGCATGACATGTGGTCGCGGAACGTAAAATGTCAGGGGAAACCTATTTATAGGAGCTGTCGGGGAGAAGAAAGGATGGACCCGTTCTCTCTTTCCATCATCGGTGTCGCCGCATTCCTCGCGTCCATGCTCGGTTCCATCGCTGGATCCGGCGGCCTGATCATGATGCCGCTCCTCATGATATTAGGCTTCAGCCCTCACGCGGCGATCGCGACCTACCGTTTCGGATCGTTCCTATTCCACGTGAGCGCCAGCACGAATTTCTATACCCATCACATCCTCCATCCGAAACGAATACTTCCCTTGGCCCTGTTTGCGGTCGCCGGAAGCGTCGTCGGAGCCATGCTCGTGCTCGGACTTCCCGCGTATATCCTTGAACCCATCATCGGGGTATTGGTGCTGCTCATGCTCCTGGTACTCATCGCCAGGAAACAGATCGAACGTAGGCTTAAGGGACACGACCGAGATATCCCGGCGTGGGTGAACCACATCGGCGCACCCCTCATCTTCTTCATCATCGGTGCTTACGGAGGATTCTTCGGTGGCGGAACTGGCACGTTGACTATCATCACGTTCATGGTGCTGCTTCGGCTCAATGCATTGAAGGCCACAGCGTCGGCGAGATTCATCATACTATGCGGAGTGATCATGCCGCTGTTCATTTTCCTTTTCACCGGGCTCATCGATTATGTCGTCGGTCTGATTATTGGTCTGGGCTCTCTTTTCGGTGCCTGGGTAGGAAGCTCACTGGCCATGCGCATGGGTGACAAACGTATCGAATATGTCGTAGGAACCGTCTGTATAATCCTTGCACTCAAACTGTTCTTGTTCTGAAGAGATATAGAAGAGACGAAGGATATGATTTGAAAAGAGTTTGAGACATATCAGACAGAAGAAGATAAGAGAAAAAACGCGTCAATATCGAAATAGACCACGCTGTTCACCAGACCATCTTGAGCATGTCGAGCATCCGGTTGGAGTAGCCCCATTCGTTGTCATACCAAGCGATGACCTTGACGAGGTTGCCATTGGTCTGCGTCGACAGCCCGTCGACGATGCTAGAATGGGGATTGTCGATGATGTCGACCGACACTATTGGTTCGTCGGTGTATGCGAGCACGCCCTTGAGTTCGTTGTCCGCGACGGATGAGAAAAGCTTGTTCAACTCGTCGGCGGTCACGTCCTTGCCTATCAGCAAGGTGAGATCCGATATCGATCCGTCAAGCACAGGGACCCGCAGGGCCATGCCGTCGAGTTTGCCTTTGAGATGGGGCAAGACCTGAGCGACCGCACGCGCCGCACCGGTCGTGGTGGGGATTATGGAACGGCCTGCCGCACGCGCGCGACGGAGGTCCTTGTGAGGGAGGTCGAGCACGTGCTGATCGTTGGTGTCGGCATGGACAGTCGTGAGAAATCCTTTTTCGATGCCATAATTGTCATCGAGGACCTTGATCACTGGTGCGATGCAGTTCGTGGTGCAGGACGCATTTGAGATGACATGATGTCTCTCCTTGTCGTAGTCGTGTTCGTTGACGCCTTTGACGATGGTGATATCGACGTCTTTACCCGGCGCGGAGATGATGACCTTCTTGGCGCCCGCCTCTAGATGCTTGGCAGCACCCTGCCGGTCACGGAAGTGACCTGTGCATTCCGCGACGACCTCGACGCCCTCGACGCCCCAGGGGATGGCAGCAGGATCCCGCTCAGAATGGACGCGGATGGGCTTGCCGTTGATGACGATGGAATCGTCGGTGTTGCTGACCTCGCCCTTGAACCTGCCATGGACTGAATCGTACTTGAAGAGATGTGCCAGGGTATGGGTATCCGTGAGATCGTTGATGGCCACGAACTCGACGTCGGGATCGTCGATGCCTGCCCTCACGATGAGCCGGCCGATGCGGCCGAAACCGTTGATGCCTACGCGTACCATTGTTCTCTTCACCTACTCCGGCGCGATGCCGAGCTCCCTCTCCTTCTCCGCGATCTTGAGCGTCGTCTTGACGACGGTGTCTGGGTTCAGGCTCATCGATTGGATGCCTGCCTCGACGAGGAATTGCGCGAAGTCCTCATGGTCGCTTGGACCCTGCCCGCAGATGCCGATGTATTTCCCTTTCGCATTGGCTTTTGCGATCACTTGTTTGAGCAATTCCTTGACCGCCGGATCACGTTCGTCATAGATGCCAGCGACGAGCTCCGAATCCCTGTCGAGGCCAAGGGTGAGCTGGGTCAGGTCGTTGGATCCGATGGAGAAGCCGTCGAAGATGTCGAGGAAGTCGTCTGCGAGCACGACATTGGATGGGATCTCGCACATAGCGTAGACCTCGAGATCGTTCTCTCCCTGCACCAGTCCGTGCTTGTTCATCTCTGCGATCACTTTCCGTCCTTCGCCAAGCGTCCGGCAGAAGGGGATCATGAGCTTGACATTGGTCAGCCCCATGTCGTCACGGACTTTCTTCATGGCCATGCATTCGAGTCCGAAGCCCTCTTTGTACTTCTCGTCGTAGTAACGCGACGCACCACGCCAGCCGATCATGGGGTTGTCCTCATGCGGCTCGAACGGTTTACCTCCGATGAGATTGGCATACTCATTGGTCTTGAAGTCGCTCATGCGCACGATGACGGGTTTGGGATAGAAGGCCGCACCGATGGTGGCGACGCCAAAAGCGAGCCTATCGACGAAGAATTGGCTCTTCTTCTCATAGCCGAAGGTGAGGTCCTCGATCCGGGCTCTCACTTCCGGATCTGTGACCTTATCGAATTCAAGAAGAGCGCGCGGATGCACCTTGATGTATGAGTTGATGATGAATTCCTCCCGCGCCAGCCCGACGCCTTCACAGGGGATGAACGATGACGCGAACGCCTGTTCGGGGTTGCCCAGGTTCATCATGATGTGCGTCTTGGTCTTGGGCATCTCCTTGAGGTCGAGGGTCTCGATCTCGAAGTGCAGCTTGCCTGCGAAGACGTATCCTTCATCGCCTTGGGAACAGTCGACCGTGATCTCCTGGCCGTCGTGCAGCCTCTCGGTGCCGTCGATTGTGCCGACCAAGCAGGGGATGCCGAGCTCCCGCGAGATGATGGCGGCATGACAAGTGCGTCCGCCACGGTTGGTCACGATGGCGCTGGCGATCTTCATGATGGGCTCCCAATCAGGGTCGGTCATCTCGGTGACGAGCACCTCCCCTTCCTTGAAATGGGCGATGGCCTTGACATCCCTGATGACATGGGCTATGCCGCTTCCGATCTTGGAGCCGACCGAGTGGCCCTCGACGAGCAAGTCACCCTTCTCTTTGAGACGGTATTGCTCGAGCTTGGTCATATCCTTCCGGGACTGCACCGTCTCGGGTCTCGCCTGCACGATGAAGAGCTCACCGGTCTCGCCGTCCTTCGCCCACTCCATATCCATGGGCTTGAAGGTGCCGGCCTTGCTGCTGTAATGCTCTTCGATGCGTACGGCCCATCTTGCCAGCTCAAGGATCTCGTCATCGCTGAGGACGAATGTCTTTCGTTCTCTGGGATCGACAGGCACATTCTTGATGTGCTTGTTGCCGGCCAAGTCGTAAATCATCTTGAGCTCTTTGCTGCCCAGCGCCTTGGAGATGATGGAACGGAAGCCCTGCTTGAGAGTGGGTTTGTGCACGTAGAACTCGTCTGGGTTCACAGCGCCCTGCACCACGTTCTCGCCCAGCCCCCATGCACCGGTGATGAATGCGGCGTCGCGGAAGCCCGACTCGGTGTCGATGGAGAACATGACACCAGAGCATGCGAGGTCGCTTCTCACCATCTTCTGCACGCCGATGGAGAGCGCGATGGAGAAATGGTCGAAGCCCTTGTCCTGTCGGTAGGAGATGGCACGGTTGGTGAACAGCGACGCGAAGCATTTCTTGCAGGCCTCGATGAGCTGCTCAGGACCGCGGATGTTGAGATAGGTCTCCTGCTGGCCGGCGAAAGATGCGTCGGGCAGGTCTTCTGCAGTGGCTGATGATCGGACAGCGACGTCGGTGTCATGGCCGTACGCTTTTGAGAGATGTCCATACGCTTCGACGATGGCGTCCCTGAGCTCGGTCGGGAACTCTGCGGAGCGGATCAATGAACGAACCTTGTGCCCTCGCTCGGCCAGGTTGTCCATATTGGTGGTATCGAGATCAGAGAGGGCTTTTTCGATGTGCTCTCTCAACTCAGCCTTCTCCAGAAGATAGCGGTAGGCATAGGCGGTGACGGCGAAGCCGTTCGGCACCCGTATGCCCTCTTCGGAAAGGTTTGTGTACATCTCACCCAGCGATGCGTTCTTCCCACCGACGAGGGGGACGTCGCCGATACCTAATTGGTCGAACCAGAGAATAAATGCGTTAGACTTATCCATGACAGAATCACCTCTTCACCCTCCTCGGAAGAAGGAGAGTATAAAAGGTTTTGTTGCGACTCGAGGAGGGTTATCAACACGACGTGAAGAAAACATTTATAAACGGTTGCCATTTCTCAGTGAAGAATGGCTCAGGACGAATTATAACGATTAAAGCCTTCAGATTTGCTCGAATCATTGGCACTAGCAAGAGAATGCTATGCATCACCACTAGATGTTGAGAATTTAGGGATTGAATTGCTGACGATTTCTGATCAATGGGAAAAGCAGGTCTGGGGACTGTCAAAAACAATGGACGACGGTACGAAAGTCCGAACAGAATATGCCAGTCTAGCTGGCCTGATTTCTACATATCTTCAAAAGGAACATATCCCCACTGAACTAAAATAGAATCCACCACCATACACCTGATTCGAAGCAACCCCATCGTCCAAGCAATATAAGATCTACCTAATAAGCAAAATTTATAAACCGCCAAGCTCATAGCATCACCGATGGACGAAAAAAAGAGGGATGAGCTCGTCAAGAAGATGACAGTGATGCTGCTCGAGGGCAAGACGCATCACCGTGCCATCACGCTCCTCAAAGAAGAGGGTTTCACAGAGGACGATATCAAGCAGGCCATCTCCTTCCTGCGCATCGAGGACTTCAAGGGATTCTCAGAACATTTCAAGAAGGAAGCTAAAGGCACAGAACTCACAATCTCAAAATCGGAGTCTGCAGAGGTAGAGAAGCCGGATCCTGTGCTCAGGAAAGAGGAACGCCAGATCAAGAAGCTGGACAAGGCCATCGATCAGGAAGAAAAAGAAGTAAAGACCTACGAGAAGGCCGCGGCGTCGCTGGGCGGAAGCGATCTCTTCACGCGCGTCTTCCTCTTCGTCGTTCTCCTCGCGCTGCTCTTCTTCATCTTCTGGGTGCAGACACGCACCGAAGCCAACCTGCTGCTCGTCATCCTGGGATTCTCACCGTTCATCCTGACCACCATACTCACCGTCGTGATCATCGAACGCCATGGCATCGACCACCTGCCTTTCCTCTGGGTGGTAGGCATCATCCTCGTCATCATGTTCTTCTTCGTGACTTCGTCGGTAGAGAGTCCCTTGCTCGAGGAGCTTGACGGCGGTGAGCTCACTGCCATCAATGTGGTCGGCATCATGATTTTCCTCGGATTCATATCGCTCTCCTGGGGCGGCGCCATGACACGCTCAGGCATCCGGACCAGCAAGAGAAGACGGAGAGAATCCGTGTCAGGGCTCATCGCCAACGGCACGGTGACCGAGGAATGGCACACACCCGAAAGCATGCCTTTCAAGGAGACCGTGCAGTCCATCGAGGACAAGTGCAAGGCGCTCAACTTCGTCATCGGCCGCGTCTACGGCGAGCGACATGGGGGCGATGACGAGATGCGCGACCGCATCCGCATACCCAGCACCGTCTACAACCAATTCTCAACTGTCGAGAACTTCGCGTCAGAGGACGACCGCAAGCTGCTCCTCGACCTCCTCGGACAGATCAAGGAGCGGTTGGAACAATTGACCACGCCAGAGAAGGATCTCTTCGGGGCTCGCGTCACCCACCTGCGAAACCTCATGCGCGACATGGATGGCGAGGATTCCATCCTCACTGTGCTGGCAGAGAACGATAAGGACCCGGTGATGGCCTACTACGAGTCTGGCCTCGGTTTCTGCAATAACGCCATCAATTCTTTGCGCAAGGCAGAGAAGCACGATTAAAACGCGTTTTCTGAAATATATACAAGAGATGAGTCGCTATATCTTCGACTTGGTCACTTTCACCGGTCGCCGCTTCAGCGCGGCAGACAGTTTGCCCTTGGTCGCCAGGTTGTTCTTCGCTCCATGATGCCGCAGCACAGATTCAGCGTTGGTGGTCGCGGCCTTGAGCGCGAAAGATATGTCATCCTTCTCCATCATACCCCATAAGAAAGTCGAACCGAAAGCATCACCCGCACCAGTGCACTCGACCACTTTGATATCATGGGCAGCAGCATGGTACATGGTCTTGCCATCATAGGCCCATGCGCCTTTCTTGCCGTCAGTGATGACGACCAGGGGCACATACTTATGCAACCGTTTGAGAAGACCGGGCATCTCGTCCTTGCCCACCAACATCTCAGCCTCTTCGCAATTGAGCACGAGGAGCGAAGTATATTTCAGGATGCGATTTATTGACTTGAGCCCTTGCCGTGCCAGATATGCAGATGGATTGAATGCGATCCTGCTCTTGTGGCGCCGTGCATAGATCGCTAGCGCCTCCATCGACTTGAGCGACCGTTCCATCATAGAGCAGAAGTAATACCACTCGGTCTTGAACTTGGTCTTGTCGAGCTTGCCGTATTCGAGATTGTTGTTGGCACCCTTATAGGTCAGTATGGTGCGGTCGTGCTCGATCGAATCCAAGATGATGGAATAGCCGCCCATTATCTCTCCACGCTGGCCCACAAAGTCGATGCCCTCTATCTCGAGGAAGGCCAACACCTGCTCGGAGTTCTGGTCACAGCCGAGGCGTCCGAGGAAAGCGGTCTTCTTACCGAGTCGCGCAAAGGCAGTAGACGTGTTCGTGCCGCCGCCACCGATAGTGAAGTCGAGTTCGGTGATGATGATCTTGGATCCAGAGGGATAGGCCAACAAGGTCTCTTCAGAATGGGCGTCCATGATCTTGATGAGCTCGCTACGGTCGGTATGGGCAAAGACATCGACTGTGGCAGAACCTATGCAGATCACATCGTACATATGTCCTGAGGAACTCCCGGTTTTTATAAAATTTCGTCACCACATACCAGTATACAGAAGCATTTTTATACAATCCGCCGATGTAGTTTGATATGGCAGAGCTTCAGAGGGTTCTCAACTTCCCCTCCATCCTTCTGATCACTATCAACTCGATCATGGGGACGGGAATCTATTTCCTTGTCGCCAATGGCGCCAAGTACGCAGGACCCGCCTCGATCATATCGTGGATCGCCTTCTCTGTCGTCGCCATCTACATCTCCGCATGTTTCGGTGAGCTCGCCGGCATGTTCCCAAAAGCAGGCGGCGTGTACGAATACGCCAAACAGACATACGGACGGTTCTTCTCCTTCATCATCGGATGGCTGGCCTTCATCACCGGTAACGTCACCATCGCGATGCTCATCGTCGGAGCGATCCAATACCTGCTCCCTTTCCCGGCAAGCCTCCTCAAGGTCGGCATATGCCTGCTCTTCCTCGTCATCTTCAACTACATGGCTTACCGTGGCATGAAGACCAGCGCGGCGATGCTCATAGCTTTTGGCGTCATCTCCCTAACCGTCATGATCAGCGTGATCTTCATGGGCGGGCTGAATATCGACCCCGCCAACTTCAGACCGCTCTTCATCGCCGGGCCGTTCTCGGTGGTCATAGCCATCTTCTTCATCATGGAGACCTTCTTCGGATGGGAGAGCGCTGTCAACCTATCAGAAGAAGTCAACAATCCTGAGAAGGTCATGCCTAAAGCCCTTCTGTACGGCACCACCATCATCGCGGTGTTGGCGCTCTCGCTCGCGATCACCGCCATCGGCTCAGTGGGATGGAAGACGCTCGCGGGCAGCTCAGCCCCGCTTGTAGACATCGTCACCTCATTCGTCGGCGAAAGAGGCAGACAGTTCATAACGCTCGCGACCTACCTCGCCATCATCGGATCGGTGGCTGGCTGGGTCGTGTCCGCGCCGCGCCTCATCCTCGCGCTGACCAGGGACAAGCTCTTCCTCTCCCACTTCGAGAAGATCCATCCCAAGTACAACACCCCTCATCGCGCCATCATCTTCCAGGCCATCGTGTCTGCCGTTCTCGTCATCATCGGTATGGGATCGTACAACGCGCTACTCACACTCCTCGTGCCGATGGCGCTCATGATGTATGCCATCGTGCTCTTCTCCATCGTCATCCAACGCTTCCGCAATCCTGACACACCTCGCCCATTCAAGGTCTGGTTCGGCAAGGTAGGGCCGCTCTTCGTCGTGGGAATATTCGCATACCTCCTCTATCTCTGGCTGGCCCACGAACCAGGAGCATGGAACATCCTCAACCTTGGATTCTCCTTCATCGGGCTGGGCATACCGCTCTATTTCCTCATCGAGATCTACTACGACCCCAAGATGATCACTGAGGTCAACGACATCACCGCCTATCTATCGCTGCTCATCGAGGACTTCTCGCTTCCGCGGAAGGTGCGCAAGACTATCCTCAACATCCTGGGTGACCTCGATGGCCAGACCGTGCTGGAGTACGGCTGCTCTGTCGGCACGCTCACACAATTGCTCTCCGAAAAGGTAGGGCCGCAAGGCAAGGTCTATGCCGTCGACCTATCAAAGAACGGGCTCCGCATCACCCAGAAGAGAGTTGAGCGTCAGTTATGGGCGTCTGATAAACGGATCCACGGCAGGGTGCTCATTGTCCATGATGAGCTCCAGGCCATACGCGTCCACGACTCCATAGAGTACACCGACGCCGTCGTGTCTGTCGGGATGCTCAGCTATATCCAGGACATACAGAAGGTCCTCAGGGAGCTGTATCGCATCCTGCCCAACGAAGGACGGGTATGTTTTGTCGAGTATGTCGACTTCTTCAAAGTCATCCCGAACGTGGAATGGCTCGGTAACAACGAGAAGATAGAGATGTACTTCCGCGAGGCAGGATTCTCGGTGCGCGTCATCAGGAAGAAAGGTCTCTTCTGGAACTATGTCTATGTCTACGGCATCAAGTCAGAGCACGACGTGCCCTTCATCTAAAAACCTTCACATTCATTTGAGAAGAGGTCAGGTACCGACGCGCATCTTCTTCCCCATGCCATCAAGCAGAGCCTTGGCGCTCTCGATGGCAAGCGCGCTCGTCTTGGCATTCGCGCTGGGCCGGTTTTCGGTCATCGTGATGATGCGTCCGAATGAGCCCTCGCATACTATCCGATGCGTATTGGCTTTGGCTTTTGGATCCGCGACCACACATACCCTCAAGCCGTCGAAACCTGATGCGAAAGCGAGCGTCGCGGCCACATTGACGTTCTTAGGGAATCCTGAGACGGCATCGGCCAATCCACCCTCGAAGACGGTCATCGGTTCTGTGATTGATGAGACATCGATACCCATCTTCTTCAGATAAGGCGCGCCATCCAATCCCTTCGGTGGCTTGGTCGTGGTGAGCGTCAGCGAGTCTATCGTGCCTGCGGCCGCTTTGATCGCATCCAGCCCTGCAATCGCACCCGACGGCAGCAGCACCTCACAATGCTCCATGGCCCATACCAGTTTGATCGATGGAAGCAATCCGCCGGTGCTCATGATGAGAAGCCGTCTGCCTGGAGTATCTAGCCCAGGTGTGTTGAGCAATGCCTTGACAGCCTCAGCGGATGCGGCCTCAACGATGAGATCAGCAGACTCCACGGCTTGGACCAATGTCATCTCCACCGCCTTACCGGTCTCCAGCGTGTCGATCACTTCTTTCGCTCTTCCGGGAACCTGGTCACAGAGCCCGATCAGGGAGAACGAAGGATGCGACGAGAGGAACTGCGCAAGCTCTCGTCCCATATTGCCCGCGCCTATGATAGCGGTCCTGATCATGGTATGACCTCCAATGAGAAGTCGAAAGCAGGAGCGGAATGTGTGATCGCACCGATGGATAACGCGTCGACACCGGTGGCAGCGAAGGAAGGGATAGTGTCAAAGGTGATCCCGCCTGACGCCTCGATGAGTATGTGTTTGAGAAGATCCTTCTTCTTGAGCATGCTGATGACACTGTTGATCGTTTCCGGATCCATGTTGTCGAGCATCATGGCGAAGTGAGTGTCCCCTCGGTGTTCTGCGACCGCCTGTGCGACGGACAAGGCCTCTTCTTCGGTCTCGACTTCGACCTCTACGTCTGTGGATCCTTCCCGCGCAGCGGCGATCGTCGCTTGCGCAGCTGACAGCCCCGAGACACGGAGATGGTTCTCCTTTATCAGCACCCCGTCATCCAGACCGAGCCGATGCGAGAGACCTCCACCAAGGACGACGGCACGCTTGTCCAGCGATCCCCAGTGCGTTTTGCGGGTCGCCATGATAGGAGTCGTTCCAGCGCTCTTGGCATACCGAGCGGTCTCAGTCGCGATACCGCTCATGCGCTGCAGGAGATTGAGAAGGCTTCGCTCGACCGAGAGGAGAAGGTCGGGCGGCCCGGTCAGTTCGAGCACCGTTTGCCCATCGGCAAGCGGATCACCGTCCTTCTTCATGACTTCTGCGCTGATGCCCTGGAGAAGAAAGCCTGCCTCGGCCATGCCGGCCAGCACCCCGTCCTGTCCGGCGATGACTGCGACCTTCCTCGGCAGGCCGAAGAGGCCAAGCGCAGCATTGGTCGCATCGCCTTTGCCGATATCGGCTCTTAGCAGATAGGAGAGGAAACGTTGCGCGAATGCCCGATACTCCGCATCGTCAAGGGCGAGCCTATCCTCACGGTTCCAGAATGCCCTGATACGTCCAGACCTTGTCTGAATCTCAGGTTTGTCAAGTTTGTCGTGAGCCATCGTTCAATCGCAGAAACGCTTATGTCTCATATTTCTTAAAGGTTATGTCTCATATTTCTTATAGGGCGAGCATGCGGTCGATCGCCTTCCTCGCATACTTGATGATGTGATCGGGAAGGGTGATCTCATGCTTGTTCTGCACAAGACTCTGCACGACGAGCGGCAAGGTCGTCGACTTCATGAACGGGCAGACATTGCAGAACGAATGGAAGTTCTTATGCGGGACGTGCTCACGGAGTATGTCGGTCATACCGCATTCAGTGACGACGATGAAATCCGAAGCGCTGTTCTCATTGGCGAATTTTGCCATGCCACCGGTACCGCAGATATGATCGGCCTCCTTGAGCAACGCTTCCGGCGCCTCAGGATGGACGATGATCTTAGCGCCGGGCTTATCTGCAGAAAATCTCATCAGAGTGTCACGGTCGAGCTTGTCGTGGACGAAGCAATGCCCGTCCCAGAGGATGATTTCCTTGTCTGTCTTGGATTGCACATAGCGGCCGAGATTCTTGTCTGGAAGAAAGATGACCTGATTCTCCTCCAAAGAACTGACGACCTCTACCGCATTGGCGGAGGTGCAACAGATGTCGGACATGGCCTTGATCTCAGCGGTGGTATTGACGTAGGCGACCACTGCGGCATCAGGATGTTCTTTCTTGATCTCGGCAAGCCTTTCAGGGGTGGCCATGTCAGCCAACGAGCACCCGGCCTCCAGAGTGGGGAGCAGCACGGTCTTATCAGGAGATAGGATCTTGGCGGTCTCTGCCATGAAAGATACACCGCAGAACAGGATGACGTCGGCATCCGTGGCGGCTGCCTTCTTGGAGAGCGCCAATGAATCACCGATATAATCAGCGATGCGGTACATCTCAGGCGATTGATAGTTATGCACAAGGATGACCGCATTACGTTGCTTCTTGAGCTCCAGCACGAGGTCGATCATCCGCTGGGTCTCCGGAGGATGCACCACCTGATGCATGCTGATCGCGTCTGTCATGCACAATGTCATGGCCATGCGCCTTATTAAAGATGCTGTGCAGGCAGGAGCTTAAAAAAAGGCTGGAGAGTAGGCAAGAATTGCCGATAACAAGAACCGTTTGCTTTAGATGACAGGCAGAGAACACCAAGATGTATGAAATCGATGACAGAGCTGCCACAAGTCTTGATATGATAGAAAAGAAAAGATTGTCTACCTGCTCGAATCGGTCTGCCGCTCGAACTCCATCTTCTTGCCGATGGCATGAGATGTGGTCGACAGGGTATAAGCAGCCATGATCTCATCTGCGAGAGCGGAAATCAAGGATTTCTTGGTATTGAAGGACTTGGAATATGCGCCTTGCACCATGAGACGGAGCGTGATGTCGATTCGCCTCTGGGGCGCACATTCGACGGCCTGCGGGTAGCGTGCTCCACCATACTCGATGGAGACGATCTCCTCGCGGGGAGCGGCGTTCTCGACGGCCTTGACAAAGACCTCGACTGGGTTCTTGCCGGTCTTCTTCTCGATGAGCTTGAATGTGCCTTCCACAGTCTCATAGACATGGGATGACTTGCCGGTGATGTGGCCCGAGCCTCGCCAGTGCTTCTTTCCCTTATGACCAGGGATCATGAGCTTGTTGATCAGACGCTCGACGATGCTTATCCTGGACTTGTGGAAACGGTTGCCAGCATAGCGGGCACCGGTCTTGGGCACCATGATAGGTTCAAGAGAGATGTATTTCTGCAGGCCCTGGTCCTCGACCACGATGCCGCTTGTATCCCACCGATTAAAGATCTTGATTTCAGCCATAGAGAATCATCCTTACTTCCTTGCCTTCTCCCGCTTGCCCTTGAGCAATGCGTCGAGGCTCTGATCGTTGACCTTGATGACACGCCAGCGCACTCCGGGGATGTCTCCCTTCGCACGGCCCATCTTACCGCCGATGCATTCGATGACAACCTCATCGTGCTCGTCGATCAGCTTGGTCGCACCGTCGCCAGGGGTAAAAGCCGTGACCTGTTTGCCGTTCTTTGTGAGCTGGACTCGCACACATTTTCGCATGGCGGAATTAGGCTGCTTTGCTTCGAGCTGGATCTTCTCGAGCACGATGCCCTTGGCCTGCGAGGAACCTCCCAGGGGATCAGATTTCTGCTTGAGGTTGAGCTCTCGCTTAGTGTATTTGCTACTGAGCCAAAGAGACTTCTTCCTGCGATTCTGCAGACGTTTCCCTGCGGCCAGACCGCGCGCTTTCTTTGCCATGATAATCACGATACGATGTACGACTTTCCGCGTCAGACGACCTTGACCGAGCGAATATCAAAGAATCGCTGGACGATGGACTCGGTTTCGCGGAGATTCTGGAGGTTGCGTCCCATTAATAAACCTTTGGTTTTCATATCAGGCCCCTTGACGACGAGGACACCATCCTGGTTCTCGACGCTGACGATCTGTAACGGAGCCACGATATTGCGGAGGAAGTCCTCAGGACTTGATGCACTCTCGATAAGACGGATTTTTTTCTTCAAGAGGTTAGTGAGCCGTCTGATATGGACAGCCCCTTTGCCGATGGCTTTGCCAATCTGGCCTTCGTGCACGATGAAGATGAGGTCTTTATTCCGATCGACGAGACAGTCTTTGGCCCGTGTTCGGGTCACAGACTCGAACAGAGACATGTAATTCATCAGGTTGACGTCGTATCGGATGCGTCCCAACAGCTTACCCCTTGAGAATTCCGAGCACCGAGATCGAGAAAGGCTTGCGACAGAGGATGCCTATGTCCTCGCCAGACAGATTGAGCGAAGCATGCTCGATGTCGTCCAGCCCGCAGTATCGGTCAAGCCGCTCGATGATCGATGCAGGACTGATGGACGCGTAGTACACCTTGCGTAGCTTTCCGCCGCGCAGTCCCTTGATGACGTTCTCGAGTCCTAACACCAATTTGCCGCCCTCGAGCTCCTTCTTGATCTCCGCTTCCGGAGTCATTTCAGTTCCCTTTGCCATGATTGTCACCTATGATTAATTTATTTGACCTTCGTGATAAGTCCAGGGAGACCGGTGCCCACGGGCACGGCCTGGTTGAGCATGACATTCTCAATCACCGAATTGAGATGGTCTTTCTCCCCGATGAGAGCGGCCGCGATTATATGCTTGATCGGGGTCTCGAAAGACGCCCGCGCGAGCACGCTGGATTTTTGGCTCACGATGCCGTAGCGGGTGATGCCCTTGACGAATCCGCTGACACACATGGTATCGGCGACCAGCATGATATGACGGACGTCGACGTTGAGGCCTTGACTCTCGATGACTTTGAAGACCTCATTTACGATGGCCGTCCTTGCTGCCTCGATACCGAGCACGAGCGCAATCTCCTTGATGTGGTTCGTCGTCGTCTTCGCGGCATCGACAAACTCGAGCTTGAACAAGTCCTTGAGATTGGATCCGAAAGTGATGATGATGTACTCGTCATCCCTCTTCACCGGCAGGACCTGGGTGATGCCTTTGACGCCTGTGAGATAGAGGTCTTTGAGCTTGGTCTTTAGCTTGAATAGGGCATTGATGCCTTCGTCCTTCGTGACCTTGTATTTGATCGTGATCTGATCCTTCTCCCTCTTGACGGTCGCAGACTTGATGGATTTCTCCAACACTTTCGTGACCTGGATGGGGGTTAGCTCGAGCAAGGTGAGGCGAGCGAGATCAAGGATGATGATGACCGTCTCTTCGGCGACATTGGTCTCGATTGATTTGACGACTTCCTCAAGCTTGGTATGCTTGATCAGGGAAGCGACCTTCCTGATGTCCTTGCCGTTCTTGTATGGCGCCTTGAGATGGATCTCCATCGACGGCGTCACGATGTTCTCCCGACCGTCGAGAATCTCGATGATACGGGGAAGACCGACCGTGATGTTCATCTCAGATACACCTGCGAAATGGAATGTGTTCAATGTCATCTGCGTGCCTGGCTCGCCGATGGACTCAGCAGAGACGATACCGATGGCCTCACCAGGCTCTACTTGGGTGATCTCCCATTCGTGGACCACCTGATCGAATATCTTCTTGATTTTCCCTTGAGAAGTGCTTGCAGGGATGCGCTCCATGACCTCGTCGATGAGAGAAGGCGGAAGCACCTTCGCATATTCCTTGATTGAATCATTCGTCATGATTGACACCTCAGCTTGAGGACTCGATGATCCGAGTCACGTTGATCTTGCCGCCTTCGCTCTTGGACACGTCCACTCCGTCCTCACCGAATGAGAACTGGACGATCTTGCCGGTGGCGTCGCGGACCGTGTGGTCGTACTCGACCTTGAGGTCCTGCATGGCATTGGCCAGGCGCCGGTAAAGATAACCTGACTTCGGCGTACGAAGAGCGGTATCCATCAGTGAATCCCTTCCGGTCATGCCCATGAAGAAGAACTCCGATGGATCGAGTCCGTTCTTGAATCCTGCTTTGATGAAGCCTCTCGCCTTGGGTGAGAGGTCGCCTTTCTTGAAGGCGGAGAGCGTCGTATTGGAGTAGCCCTTATCGATTCGCTTGCCACGCATGGCTTGCTGACCTACGCAAGCGGCCATCTGCGCCAGGTTGAGCAGATTGCCGCGTGCTCCAGAAACTGCCATGATCATGGTGTGTGAACCTTTGTCCGAGAAATCCGCGACGAGCTTACCGGTCTCGTTACGGGCCCTGTTGAGCAGTTCCAGGATACGGAGCTCGAGGGTCTCTGCGATCGATCGCCCAGGAAGCGCTTCGAGATTCCCTTTCTGGTAGTTATCGATGAGCCCATTGACATCGGCATCAGCCTTGTTCAAGACAAGGTCTATCTTTTCCTGCACCCCGTCGGGGAGGTCGGTATCGGACAACGGCGTGGACAGACCATGACGTTGGAGAGATTTCGTGCCGAGACGGAAGATGATGCCGAGGATACGGACAGCCTCTTGAGGGCCATACCTCTTGTGGATGGTCCGCAAAAGCAGTCCCTGTCCTTCGCCGAGGTTGTTCTTGTCCATGTATCCCTTGATGAGCTTACCGCCCTTGATCACGACTGGATCGCCATTGCCTGAAGTGCCCTCAAAGTCGAAGTCCTTAGGCAGCACGTATGAGAACACATCGCGGCCGTGCACCTTTTCCTTCTTCGGGAAACTGGAAAAGTCCTTGATACCGGCTTCGAAAAGGAGGGAGACGGCATCGGCTCTTGAGAACTCCATTTCTTTAGTGAGCAGATAGTTGCCTGAAATAGCGTCCTGCACACAGGAGATGATAGAAAGACCATAGCGTGGGGAGATGAGCTGGGTGTTGACCTCCATGAGCACCTCTGCCTCGGCACGGGCCTCCTCGGTCTGCGGGATATGCAGATTCATCTCGTCCCCGTCGAAGTCTGCGTTGTAAGGGGCGCAGACAGCGGGGTTGAGACGGAAGGTCTTGAATGGGAGCACCCTGATCTTATGGCACATCATAGACATACGGTGCAGCGATGGCTGGCGGTTGAAGAGGGCGACGTCGCCGTCCAACAGATGACGCTCGACGGTGAACCCAGGTTGGAGCTCCTCGAGCACCTGCTCTTTGGTCTCTTCAGTAATCTTCTTCTTCTTTCCGTCGGGCCTGATGATGTAGTTGGCGCCAGGGTATTTACCCGGGCCACGCTCGATGAAGCCCCGCAAGTATTTCTCGTTCCATGTGGTGACCTGTTCAGGGACGGTGAGCTTCGACGCGATGCGCTGGGGGACTCCGACCTCATCGATCGCCAGGTTGGGATCTGGACTGATGACGGTACGCGCGGAGAAGTTCGTACGTTTTCCCGCGAGGTTGTATCGGATACGTCCTTCCTTGCTCTTGATCCTTTCAGTCAATGTCTTTAGCGGCTGGCCGGAGCGATGCCTGGCAGGCGGGATCTGGGTGATGGCATTGTCGAAGAATGTGGTGATGTGGTATTGCAGCAGATCCCACAGGTCCTCGATGATGATCTCAGGGGCACCGGCATTGATGTTCTCGAAGAGACGCTGGTTGATACGGACGATATCGCCGAGCTTATGCGTGAGGTCGTCCTCGCTTCGCTCACCAGACTCCAGAGTGATGGAAGGCCTCATGGTCACCGGCGGGATGAGGAGCACGGTGAGGATGGCCCATTCAGGCCTTGCGAATTTGGCATTGAGACCTATCGCTTCACTTTCATCATCTGGGATCTTCTCGAAGCGGGTACGGATGTCGATAGGAGTGATACGCTTCTCATTCTCGACGAAAGTGTAGGGCTTCTCGAGAGAGACCTTATATTGCTTGGCAGAGCAGTGCGGGCACTTGCTCACGGTACGCATCTCGGTGATGACCTTCTTGACCTTGACGCGACGTGTCTCCTGTCCCATTTCGCGTTCGGTCTGCTGGAAATCCGAGATGGTCTTAGCAATCTTCTGTTTGGGCATGAGCACGTGGCCGCATTCCCTGCAGGTCACCCTCAGGACGTCATAGACGAGAGCGATAAATTTGATGTGGATGATGGGTCGTGCGAGTTCGATATAGCCGAAATGACCAAGGCAATCCTTGAGTTTCTGGCCGTCGGTGCGGCACACGAGTCCGGGATCGATGACACCTAGACGGACGTCCATGAGACCACCGTCGACAGGATATCCCTCCTTGTCATAGAGCTCTGGAGTGACGACTTTTGCGACGGACAGTTTCTTGATGATCTTCGGCGACATCATGCCGAACACGATCTTGTCGATCTTTCGGTACACCGGAGTCTGCGCTTCGAAGGTCTCCGGGACCTTCTCTACGGCTGCGCTTTCCGTCTCTCCTTCAGGCTTGATCTCGCCTTCCGCAGCACCATCCTCAGCGACAGATTTCTCCTCGGCCTCTGCCCCCTCTGCGGGAGCGGATTCCTCGGCCACTACGTCTGCGGATTCAGGGTCGGAAGTGGATTCTGGTGATTGGACGGCTTCGGCCTCCTTCTGCTCTTCTGCTTCAGGGGCAGATGCTTTGGGTGTCTCCTCGCTCATTTTTTCATCCTCGGGATTGAATCAGTATTTGTTCTTCAGTTCCAGCATGGGGTAAATGCCCAGGCTCTTGAGCTCGTCAAGGAATAGCTTGAAAGCGTAGCTGATCTCGACCATGCTCATCTCGGCGTCCTCGCCATGTATTGGCGAGACCATCCTCTTCTTGCGCGCGTCGAAATGGCCGATGAGGCCTGATTTCTCGCACACAGGCACGGCGACCCTGTCCGAATCGAACCGCTCCTTCAGGAGCAATGAGGCGCCGTGCGCGATGAAGGTATCCTTTTCCATCTCACCGAGACGGAGACCGCCCTCTTTGGCGCGGCCTTCGGTCGGCTGTCGGGTGAGCAGCTGGATGGGTCCCCGCGCGCGGGAATGCATCTTGTTGTCCACCATATGCTTGAGTTTGAGATAGTACATGTTGCCGATGAAGATCTTGGCATGGTATTTCTTGCCGGTCACTCCGTCGTAGAGAGTCTCGACCCCGTTGTCACGGAAGCCCAGCTCTTTGAGCTGGGAACGTAAGGTCTCCTCGGATTCACCTATAAAAGTGGTTCCGTCGACCCTCTTGCCTCGCATCGCTCCGGTCTTACCGGCCATGAGCTCGATGAGATGAGAGATTGTCATACGGGACGGGATGCCGTGGGGTGAGAAGATGAGATCAGGGATAGTGCCTGAGGAAGAGAACGGCATGTCCGATTGCGGGACAGTCAGCGCGACGACGCCTTTCTGTCCGTGACGGCTCGTGAACTTGTCGCCGATCTCAGGGATCCTCGTGTCACGGATCTTGACCTGGACAAGCTTGTTGCCCTCTTCGTTCTCGGTGAGGAGGACGAAATCGATGACGCCCTTCTGGCCATGCTTCATGCCGACCGAGCTCTCGCGCCTCGTGCTCGAGGCGAGGTTGTACTCGTCCGCACCAGACAGGAAGCGCGGCGGCGATGTCTTTCCGATGACGACATCTCCTTCCTTGACTTTCGCTTCGGGGTAAATGATGCCATCCCCATTGAGGAGTCGGTAGTCGTTCTCGCTCTTGTAGCCTTTGACGTCCTTGTCCGGGATGCTGATCTCGTCGATGAGGCCGCCTGAATAGCGGAGCTCTTCTGCGATGGCGGGACGGAAATAGGTGGATCGGCCCAAGCCACGTTGGATTGAGCTATGGTTCATGACGATGGCGTCCTCCATGTTGTAGCCGCCATAGGCCATGATCGCCACGATGAGATTCTGTCCTGCAGGATGGCGGTCATCGTTGGAGATCTCATGCATCACGGTCCCGACGATGGGCCTGTGCGGCGTATGCAGCACATTGACGTCCATGTCGAGTCTGAGAGGGTAGTTAGAGGCATAGAACCCCAGCGCCTGCTTCTGGTTCTTGGAACCAGCATTGAGACGCGTGCTCTGGTTGAAGTTCCCGTACGGTACGAGCGATGTGCACAGACCCATGATATCGAAAGGTGCGACCTCCAGATGAGTATGCGAGGGTGTGAGCTCGGCCTCGGTGAACGCGACATAGGTGTTCTCCTCTTCGGCGGCGTCGAGGTATTCCACGATGCCCTGGCGGACAAGATCGTTCCAGGTGATCTCTTTTCGATCGAGCTGGTGGATATGACTATCGGTGAGCAGGGACTTGCCTTCCCGGACTACGATGAGCGGTCTTCGGGAGCGTCCCTTCGAGGTCTCTATCTTGAGCTCGTCGTTCTCGCTGTCATAAAGGACATTGAGATTGGCGGTGATCTTGCCTTTTCGTCGCTCAGCGACGAGTCGCTCGCGGTATTCCTGCGGATCCTTGACCGAACCGACAAATTTTCCGTTGAGATAGCAGTCTGCCATTGATAGTCACCTAGTTATATGGACCTCAGGCCCATGAGTTTCATTGACTTGAGTATCTCTTCCTCGTCGACCTCTGAAGAGATAGAGGTGAGGAGCGAGAGGTTCTTTCTCAGTCCGATATTAGTTCCCTCTGGCGTCTCGATAGGACAGAGACGACCGAGATGTGTCGGGTGCAATTCCCTGGCCTCGAAGTTCTCCTGGGTCGCCGATAGCGGGGAGACGACACGCTGAAGATGGGAGAGCGTCTCGAGGAAATTGAGTCGCTGTATGCGTTGGCTGATACCCTTGCGGCCACCGACCCAGTTGCCGGTCGCCATAGAACTGTAGATGCGAGACGTCAACAGCTTGTCGCGGATAACGACCTTGATCGATGGGAATTTTCCTCGTTTGACGATGCGCTGGAAATTGTACAGCAGATCTCCGATCAGCACCTTCAGGTTGACCCTGAAGAGATCGGACAGCAGATCGCCGGAGAGCTTGAGCCTTTTGTTCATGTAATGATCCTTGTCGTCTACCGGCAATTCGTCGGATGATACCCTGATGAATTTCTTGAGCATCTTGCAAAGGTTCTGCGCCTTTATCAGCCGAATCTCTTCGGTGGTGCCGATATGGGGTAGGAGATACTTATCGATGATCTCTCGGATGCGCTCGAGTCGGATCTCTTTGGACTGGGTTATGCCGACCTTCTTGGCGATGTAGTCAAGGGCATCCTCTTCGTTCTTGATGCTGGCGAACTCGTAGAGGTTGATCACGATCTTGTCCTGCTGGCTCGGAAGATCAATCAGCTTTACGATGTCTATGTCCTTGGTCAGGCCAAGCGCCTTGAGCACCACGAAGAGCGGGATGCGCTGCACCCTGGTGAACGTCAGGTAATATATGCCGTCCTTCATGATCTCGAAGGTGTGCGGAATCTTGAACGAGCCACGTTCGGAGAAGAGCCGGCCGGTGTGCGGCGAGACGCCGCTCGACGCTTTCTCGACGAGGAACTTGTTCGATGCGAGATCCTCAATCGTGACCAGCACCTTCTCGGTGCCGTTGATGATGAAGTAGCCACCGGGGTCGTAGGGGTCTTCGCCATGCTTGACGAGCTCATCCTTGGACATGCCATGGAGATGGCAGAACTTGGACTTGAGCATGATGGGCAGGCTGCCGATCTGGGTGACGAATGACTCACGCTGCACGCCATTGATATGCGCGGAGATCTCGATGAAGACCGGCGCTGCATAGGTCGTGTTGCGAAGGCGCGCCTCGATGGGGAAGATGTCCCGTTTCGATCCGTCGGCCTCGGTGATCTCGGGCTTGATGACCCAGATCTTATCGAGGCGGATCTTGAACTCATCGATGTTATGCGGGATGATGGTGGGCTCGATGATCCGATTCTCCTCGATGATATGGTTGAGCTCATTATCGACGAAATAGTTGAAGGACTCGATGTTAGAGTCGACGAAGCCCTGTTCCTCGAAATGCCGGGCCATGAGAATCTTGTATTTTGTGTTCTGCTCCATGATGAACCAACCTCTCTACACGACGGAACGATAATAGGTCGCATGACCAGCAGTCATGCTGGTCCTCGATATCTTGATGACGTCGCCCACTACGACCTCGAGATGCCTGATCGCAGGATCATTGGCGGATATCTTAGGCAATTCGACGATGCTGATATGGTAACGTTCGAACAGGGTCTTCTTCTCGCGGTCAGAAACCTTCTCGTGTTTGGGCACCAAGTCGTGAGAAATGGGTTTTGTATCCTCGGTCTTTGATGATTCTTTCTTGGACACTTTGGGCACAGTGGACGCCTCCTCGATTAAACGATGCTATCGGTGCGGCTTTGTTTCGCCTTTGAATAGGATGGGCCGGACGAGACTTCCGAGGCACTAAGTGCCTGTTCGAACTCGCGACCACATGGTTAAAAGCCATGTGCTCTACCAGGCTGAGCTACCGGCCCATCGACAGGGCCGTCTTGCGACGACGCTGATCGGGATGTGGTGAGTGACCGCAGGACGCACCATACGCTGCGATCCATGAATGAAAGCCGCCCTGGCCGGGATTCGAACCCGGGTCTTTGCCTCGACAGGGCAAAATGATAGGCCGAGCTACACTACCAGGGCAAGGGGATTTGAGGCAATCCGCTATTCTGATATCTAAGTCCAGGCAAAGTTGCGCCAATGGTCACAGGATAGAATACCGCCTCATGCATACCCCGTCGGCTAATTTCAGACCCTTTATAAATTTTACTATTTTTAGGTGATTTTCCCAATCCCACGAAATCTGAGCTCGAGTCATTGATCAGAGACTATTATCGGCGCCGTTCGACGGATCAGGCTCAGATCAGCCGAAACGCTCGAAATGGACAATCTAATCAAAGCCCCTCCGATCGAGACGCCATCGAACGACATCCTCATATGCTTGCCCCCGCAACGTCAAAGCTGCGAATTATGTAGAATATTATGATAAAGCGACTGTCCGTCTTTAAGAAGATTATGAATCCCCCCTCCCAGATTTGAACCGGGGACCTTTCGGTGTCAGCTGTCTGCAATTCATTCCTACTGCCCATGGCAGGTGGTCGAGCAGAATCTACAGCCGAACGCTCTAGCCGCTGAGCTAAGGGGGGCTTTTAATGCCATCGGGACAACTATGGACAATATATATAACTTTCGCTTGACATGCGATAGGTCGTGATTCGGGTCGACACCACCACCTCAGCCCGTCACCTGCAAGACCCATATGTCCATCACCCATTCATATCACCGAAACATACCGTATCTACTCCAGAGTAAAAAATCAACGAAATATTTAAATACAAGGTGTGCATTCCCAAAATACGGTATAGGCACGTTTGAACAGTAAATATGCAGAAAAAAGGGGTTCTCTAGAATTTGCGCGCCCCTTTGGGGCAGCGCGATTGGTTAAAATTATCAGGATCACATTAACTGGTACCGGGTTCGGAGGCAACAAAAAATGATTGTTGAAAAGAGCTTTCTTAACAAGCTTAAAGCCCTTGGTCTCAACAGCTATGAGGCTAAGATTTGGACGGCGCTTCTCTCGAGGGGGATTTCATCCGCAGGTGAGCTTTCTGACATCTCGAATGTCCCACGCTCAAGGAGCTACGATGTTCTCGAGAATCTAGAGAAGAAAGGATTCATCATCATGAAGCTTGGCAAACCCATCAAGTATATCGCCCTAAAGCCCATGGACGTGCTTGAGCGTGTCAAGAAAAAGATCAAAGAAGAAGCCTTCCAAGAGGCCGCCTCGATCGAACGCCTCCGAGAGAGCGACATCCTGGATGAGCTGAATCTTCTTTACAACCAAGGTGTCGAAGTCGTCGACCCCACAGACCTCACCGGCAGCCTCAAGTCACGTGGCCATCTGTACTCCCAGCTCAATTCGTTGATCAAGAGCGCAGAGAGCAGCATCGCCATCATGACGACGAGCAAAGGCCTGATCAGGAAGGTCGATTATTTCAAGAGCGCCTTGGAGAAGGCCAAGGAACGCGGCGTGAGCATCTCGATCGCAGCACCCGTGACCAAGGACGCCGAGAAGTCCGCGGCGACGCTTGAAGGCATCGCCGAGGTTCGTCACGTCGATGATGTGCGCGCACGCTTCGTCATCGTCGACAACAAGGAAGTCGTCTTCATGCTGCTCGACGACCAGGTCGACCCCACCTACGATATGGGTGTTTGGGTCAACGCGTTGTTCTTCGCCAAAGCGCTGCAGGGCCTCTTCAATACAGCATGGGCCACCGGCAAGATCAAGGTCGCAGTCAAGAATTAAAGAAATTTTATTTTATCTCTTCTTTTCTCCTTTCCTCAAAACTCCTTTCCTCAAAAATCATAGTCGGGAGACTTCACTCTCAGACTCTCATTTTTTCATAGCGAACCGAACAAGACTACTGACGCAACACGTAAGAATTCGACACCCTGATCGACTTGTTGCCGTTGGGCTTGACGAACTTGACATAAGACGATGGCAACGTCAATCCGCCGACGATGGACAGCTTGGAGTTGATCTTGTATGTGACGATGCGCTCCTCATACCCTTCCAACGCGGCGATGTTCCAGATGATACGGGTCGCCTTGCTGCTCTTGCGCACGATCTTGTCCGGCTTGATGGTCCCCATCTTGAAATCTTTCTCCACTTCGATGATATGGGGTATCCTATCCACGAGCTTGATCTCGTCCACCGGCACTGCAGAACGGTTCTTGAGGAAGAGCGTGACTTTGATCTCAGTGATGCCATCCTCGTCGCCACGGACGATGGCTGCAGTCTTGAAAAGCACGACGGGACTCCTGATCGCGAAGTAGATCACGATGATGGCGACGAGCACGAGGAAGATGATCAGCAGGGGCAAGTAGTTGCGTTTGATGGTTATGCGATGTCCTTCCATAGGATTGAGAACGACACTCCATGTGTAGACCTTGCCATCCGCGGATTCCTCAATCGATGCCTCGGGAGAGATCTTGGCGAAGAGGCCATCGAGGAACAACGCCGGCTGGGTGAGCACTTGCATACCAGCGATATTCCCATCGTTGAACACTTCGAGCGTGATACGGGAGGTCAAGAACCCGCGCTCGGCAGATGGCTTCGTGACAAATGTCGAATAGGATTTGATCTCGTAGTCTTCCTTGTCTATCTGGAAGATATAGCTCTTGTTCTCTTCATCGATATAGATGACCTCGCCCCTGAGGCTGCGTTCCTGTGGTGGTATCTTGGGATCGAGGACAGTGGAGAACTGAATGATCCGTTCCTCGAGCGGTTTGAGTGTGAGTGTCTGGCTTTGGTCGATGCCTTCGCCATTGATGCTGACCCGGAGACCGGACAATTCGATAGGAACGAGGTTGCGTAGCAGAAGCTTGACCTCGACAAGGTCCTTGGGATGGACGACTGATGGGACATCGAGCTCAGCAGTCAGCGACGGGACATACTTCATGTGTCCTGGAGTAGGATTCTTGATATCGACCTCGATCTCTTCAGTGATCCGCTGCTCCTGGCGTTGCGCAGACAACGTCAGGCGCAGATTGTATATCCCCTGCTCGACATATAACGGTTTGAGATACACCGTCACGGTCCTTTCCTTGTTGGGGAAGACCTCGACGACATAGTCCTTTCGGGGGATGGTATAGATGTCCCATGTCGCCGCATCCGGGCTGCTGATCTCGAAATTCTCGATGATATTGACATTGTTGGCGAATGTGATGTTGAAGACAGCAGTCTCATTAGGGTAGATATGGTATGTGACAGGCGTGACTTCGACATCGAAAGTGCTCACAGCCAAGAGTCCTGGCAAGCAGAGAATGAAGGATAACGCCGCTACTATTACCAATCTGCTGTGTTTCAGACCAACCACCATGCCCATCTCCCGTGTCGCAGGTATAAATATTTTATGTTTTGAAGCCCAGGATTAAACGTTGGCGTCATCGCACAAGGACAGTACAGAAAAAATCGGAAGGAAGACTAGGAGAACTAGGAGAACAAGTAGAAGAACAGAGATAAGCGCAAGAACAAGAAGAGTCGCAGACCAGGATCACTCCTGTTGACCAGTATCAAGATATCGGTCCACTTCCCTCGCCACGACCTTGAGGTCACGCGTCATACGCTCGATGTCGCTCCGGACCTCATCGACGAGGTCTTCAAGATGGCCGACGCGCAGCTCATACCGATTCTTATGGGTGGTGGCGATGCCTGCTTCGATGAGCTTATTGAGATGGTGGATAGCGGTGCCGCGGGTCAGGCCTAGGCTGTCAGATATATTATCGCTCGAGACCGACCTGTTCTGTTTGGCGGCCTTGACCAGCTCGATGAATATGCGGAAGCACGACCTGTCCTTATCACGCAATCCGAAGAGACCGAGAGAAAGCCCGAGCCAGCGGAGCTTGTCGTTGATGTTGTCTGTGCGCGGACGCTGGACACGTATGAGCGTGATCTTGTAAAGATCGAACATACCCTATGATGAACAACACCCATATAAATAGTTTATCCGAAAGGTTTATATAGGAGTGTTGATTTGAGACAGTGATTGTTGACTTAACGTCAACAAAAATCAGTTAAAGACATCGCGTGACAAAACAATGAGCCACTCCAAAGACAAGGGGAAACACAAGGATGAAGAATCATCCAAACACAAAGAAGAATCATCCAAACACAAAGAAGAAGACGAGAGCCACGCCGAGGACCGCATCGCAGAGTTGAAAGAGACGCTCCAACGTGTCCAGGCGGAATTCGAGAACTACAAGAAACGGCAGGAGAGGGATGCGGCGACGACCTTCATGATGGCCAACGCCAAGCTGATCAAAGAACTCTTACCCATCGTCGACAGCCTTGCGGCATCAGCGTCTACGACCGGAGACAAAGGCATGCAGGCGCTCTATGACCAGTTCATGGGCACGCTACGCACCGAGGGACTCGAGGAGATGCCATGCATCGGCAAAGAATTCGATCCGTATTTGCATGAGGCATTACAGGTCGAAGAGAAAGACGACGTCCAGGACGCAGAGGACGGTAGGATCACAGAGGAATACCAGAAGGGATTCCTCTTCAAAGGCGCGGTGCTCAGGCATGCACGCGTCAAGGTCATCAAGATCATCAAGAAAAAGATACCGACGGAAGGGAAGGCAGACAAAAACCCTGCGAATCCGACTGAAAGAGAATAGATAGGACAAACCAGAAAAAAATCAACCAACAGACATGGAGGGATGAAAAATGGGAAAAATCATAGGTATCGATCTAGGGACGAGCAATTCGGCAGCGGCTTTCCTCGAAGCGGGCAGGCCAAAGATCATCCCCAGCGCTGAAGGGGCTTCGCTTTACGGCAAGGCATTCCCGAGCGTGGTGGGAATCGACAAGGATGGTAACATCCTCGTCGGCGAACCTGCAAGGCGTCAGGCTGCAACCAACCCTGAGAACACGGTGGAGGGTGCCAAGCGAGAGATGGGCACGAACCACAAGTACAACATCCAGGGTAAGGAATACACGCCGCAGCAGATATCGGCATTCATCCTTCAGAAGATCAAGAAGGACGCTGAGGCATTCCTGGGCGACAAGGTCGAAAAAGCGGTGATCACCGTCCCGGCCTACTTCGACGACAATCAACGCCAGGCGACCAAGGACGCCGGCCAGATCGCCGGTCTCGAGGTCGTGCGCATCATCAACGAGCCGACGTCGGCAGCGCTCGCCTATGGGCTCGACAAGCAGGAGACCGATCTCAAGATCCTGGTCTATGATTTCGGTGGCGGCACGCTCGACGTGACCGTCATGGAGTTAGGCGAGGGCGTCTTCGAGGTCAAGTCGACAAGCGGAGACACCAAACTGGGCGGCCGCGACATGGACAAGGTCCTCGTCGACCATTTCGTCGAGGTGTTCAAGAAGCAGGAGGGCATCGACATCTCCAATGATAAGACAGCCATGCAACGCCTGGCCGAAGCGGCGGAGAAGGCCAAGATTGAGCTCTCGACCACACTTGAGACCGACATCAACCTGCCCTTCCTCACCGCGGACCAGAACGGCCCCAAACATTTCGTATCAAAGCTTCGCCGTGCCCAACTCGAGGAACTCGTGCGACCCTTGGTCGAACAGACCAAGCAATCGGTCGAACAATCCCTGAAGGACGCCTCGCTGTCCGCCAACGACATCGACAAGATCATCATGGTCGGCGGACCAACCCGTATGCCCATCGTACAGAAATTCCTCGAGGATTTCGTTGGCAAGAAGGTGGAACACGGAGTCGACCCCATGGAATGTGTCGCTTCAGGCGCGGCCATCCAAGGCGGTGTCCTCGCAGGCGAGGTCAAGGATGTCCTCCTGCTGGATGTGACTCCACTATCGCTGGGCATCGAGACCTTGGGAAGCGTATTCACCAAGCTCATCGAACGCAACACGACCATACCGGCGAAGAAGAGCCAGGTATTCTCCACCGCTGCCGACAACCAGCCGGCGGTCACCATCAGGGTAGGCCAGGGAGAACGGAAGATGTTCCCGGATAACAAATTGCTCGGACAGTTCGATCTGGTGGGACTCCCGCCCGCACCTCGTGGGATCCCCCAGATCGAAGTGACCTTCGACATCGACGCGAACGGCATCCTTCATGTGACGGCCAAGGACCTCGGCACCAAGAAAGAGCAGAGCATCAAGATAACTGCCCCCAACAAGCTCTCCGAGGAAGAGGTCGCCCGTATGAAGAAGGATGCCGAGGCCCATGCGGATGAGGACAAGAAGCGCATGAAAGAGATCGAGACCATCAACCAGGCTGATACCTTGACATACTCGACCGAAAAGGTCCTCAAGGACATGGAAGGCAAGATCGACAAGAAAAAGGCCGAGGATATCCAGAAGATGCTCGACGAGCTCAAGAAGATGCTCGGCGAAGAGAAGAAGGATCTTCCCGCAATCAAGAAGAAGTCTGAAGAGCTCTCCACAAAAGTGCAAGAGGTTTCCACCGAGCTGTACAAGAAGGCAGCAGAGGAGGCCCAGAAACAGCAGGCTGCAAGCGGTGCCGCGGGAGCGGCCGCCCCTGGCAGCGGGAAAGGGAAGCCCGACACATCAGGAGAGGCGGAAGAGAAGGTCGTCGACGCCGACTTCAAGGTCGAAGACGAAGGTGAGAAAGGTAAGAAGTGATAAGGGAATTCTTGCTGAAATTTTTTCTTTTCTTTTTTTTCCCAGTCCATGAATCCGTAACGACCCCTTTACAAACAATTATATAAACCCTGACGCAACCAGGAGACCACTCAATGACGGACAAGGATTACTATGAGACCCTCGGTGTGAGCCGGGAAGCGAGCAAAGAGGAGATAAAGAAAGCGTATAAGAAGCTCGCGAAGAAATTACATCCCGATGTCAACAAAGATGACACCGCGACCGAACGCTTCAAGGAGATAAATGAAGCGGCGGCAGTGCTAGGCGATGACAAGAAACGCGAGCAGTATGACCGTTTCGGCACTACTGCCAACCATTTCTCCGATTTCTCAGGTTTCGATTTCGGCGGTGGCGGAGGCCGAGGTGGCGGAGCGAGTTTCGATTTCGATTCCATCTTCGACCAGTTCTTCGGAGGCGGTTTCTCTGGATTCAGAGGCGGAGGAAGACAAGGTCCCCGCCGTGGATCGAGTCTCCGCATGGATATGGACATCGATCTCGAAGACGCGGTGAGAGGTCTGGAGAGGACCGTGACCATACCTAGGCAAGACACGTGCCCTACATGCCACGGCTCTGGAGCGGCCAACGAAGCAGACATCAAGACCTGCTCCACATGCGGTGGCCAGGGCGTGCAGCAGGTCACCAAACAGACACCTTTCGGAGTGTTCGCGACATCCACCACCTGCAGGGATTGCGATGGGACGGGGCAAAGGATCAAGAACCTTTGCCCAGAATGCTCAGGCGCAGGATTGGCCCGGACGAACAAGAGAGTGACGGTGACTATCCCGCCAGGGATAGAGGACGGCAATCGCCTTAAGGTCGCTGGCGAAGGAGAGGCAGGAGAACGTGGCGCGCCTTCCGGCGATCTCTACATCATCGTGGGCATCAGACAGCATAAAGTGTTCACGCGCCGCGGCGACGACCTGCTCATCGATGTGCCTATCTCGATCTTCACCGCCATACTCGGAGGAGAGATCGAGGTCCCGACCATTAGCGGAAAGGCCACGCTCAAGGTTACCGCAGGCACGCAGAGCCATACGGTGCTTCGCATGCGTGGCAAAGGCGTTCCACATCTCGACGGCTATGGGGAAGGCGACCAGCTGGTGCGGGTCATCGTCCACATCCCGTCGAGCCTGAAGAAGAAACAGCGGACTGCGCTCGAGAAGATGGCGAAAGACTCCGGCGAGGAGTTCAAGCCGAAGGAAGGGTTCTTCGACAGGCTACGCCATGCATTCTAGCGAGTTCTAGAAAAAAAAAAGTTCTGATTTCTAATTTTCAGTCCGACAATTTCAATCCATCTCTTCTGTGCGCTTGATGATGCGATCGCCGTCGATCTCTTCTAAATACTCAGCGACCTCAGGAGGAACCTGATCATCCCATGGCGCTCCTGATTCGATGCGTCGTCGGATCTCGGTCGCGCTGATGCCTTTGAACCGATCATGCTCTATCACTTTTTTCCCTTCAGCTGAGAACAATTTTGCGACGAGCCTGTTGTCTCCCGCATAGACCGTGTCGAACCAGGGCATGCGGTGAATGACATTGTGCACCCATACCTCGTCGTCATGGTCGTCTTCTTTTTCCCGAATGACGACGTTGTCCAGCTTCGCCGCTGCGAGCACACGGGAGATCATCTCCTTTCGTTCCTCGAGCGAGAATGGATTGTCTTCGGTGCGGGAGTACTGCGCGCTGCCGATGAGCACGATGACATCTTCAAAATTCTCGGCAGCCTCTTTGAGAATCTGGAGATGGCCTTGATGGAACGGTTGGAATCGTCCGGGGAACAGCGCGACTGCGATCTTCATCACCTCTTCAGCCCTGACGATATTGTCCGGGGCAGTTCACATTTATGTGCATTGGTCTCTGCGAGGGCGAGTATACGGCGTACTACATCTGGTTCGCCGACAGCGGCAGCGATGCTCTCCTCGTCCTTGCCATCATCGTAACGTTGCCGAAGCACAGCGTCGATCACCTCATAGCTCGCGCCGATCTCTTCCTCATCTGTCTGACCAGGATGGAGGTCGGCGGTTGGTGGCGTCTCAAGTATCGCTGCCGCGATGTCAAGATGACGCCCGAGCCCATAGACCTCTCCCTTATATAGCCCACCCAATAGCTCGAAGTCCACTGCACCGTCTCCGTACTTGGTGAAATACCCCAGCAACATCTCGGTGCGGTTCGATGTGCCGCAGACGAGTTCATGATGGGTGTTGGCATGATGGTAGAGGATGACTGCACGCAGCCGAGAACATGCATTCATGTCCGCAAGCTTTGAGCCGTCCCAAGGTAATGCTCCGAAGGATCCGATGAAAGGATCAATCAGGATGGTTTGTGTCTTGATGCCTAATGTATCTGCGAGGTTGTTGGCGTCATCTGTATGCCGTTTATCGCTCACTCCGCTATGGGGCATGATGAGACCGGTGACATTCTCCTTGCCGAGAGCCTGGACGAGGATGGCGGCGCAGACTGATGAATCGATTCCGCCAGAGAGTCCTATGACTGCCTTCTGGAACCCCGCATCAGAGAAGAATGCCTTCGTGCTCTCCACAAGACGAGCACACACTTCTTGCGAATCGAAATCCCGTCCTATCATGATTGACAGGATGGCCGCGCCCATATATATTGGTTATGGAAGAGATCAACGTTCCCTGGCGACGCGCGAAGAAGAATAGATATCAGGTCGATAAGCGGCAAGCCGGACGATCTCAGATGATAGGCCACGTTTCTTCAGCTCATCCGACAGGTCCTGAGCGAATACCACCTGGTCATAGCCAAGGCATATGACGTCGGGTCTGAAATGTTCGATCGGCGCGAACTTATCTCTATCTTCGCCTAGAACGACCTCGTCGACTTCTGGGATGGCCTGCACCTGAGCGAGCCTTCGGTCCTGCCCATTCACAGGAGGACGACCTTTGACCGCCTCTACCGTGAGATCGCGACCCACGACGACGACCAGATGGGTCCCGTGCTTCTTGGCCTCTGAGAAGAGGAATCGATGACCTTCATGGAGGACATCGAATGTTCCGAACACCATGACCGTTCTCATGAGAAGAGGTGTGTCGCCATCGCATTTAATGGCTTCGCTCGAAGGAGCAGGGCAACATTTAAATATTCGCGACCAGGCCGCAGATTGATGCTTGATATCATCGTACTTCTCATCGGCGTCTTGTATCTGGCAATCGGATCATATACGGATATCAAGACCATGGAGGTGCCAGACTGGCTGAACTTCTCGCTGATCGGAGTCGGACTGGGGATCAGATGCATCATGTCTCTCATCACCATGGACCCGTTCCCCATCCTCTTCGGTCTCGCAGGACTCGGCATCTTCGTGCTGATCTCCCTCGCGATGTATTATACCGGCCAATGGGGTGGAGGAGACGCAAAGCTACTCATGGGCCTCGGTGTGCTTCTCGGTTTCGATTTCTCTTGGGATTCGACGCTGATCCGCTTTTTCCTCTACCTGCTCTTGGCAGGAGCAGCATACGGAATGCTGTGGGGTTGCTGGTTGGCATGGAAACATCGGGTTAAGCTCTCCACCCAATACAAGAAGAGCTGGTCTGATCCCCGTCTGCGGATGCTCCGCACAGTGACTCTCATCCTCTCAATCGGACTTCTAGCCATATCATTCTTCGTTCCCTTCCCTCCTCAGCGGGTCGCACTCATCTCGCTCGCTGTTCTCATCGTGAGCACATTATACATCTGGATAGGGGTCAAGGCGGTTGAGAAGGTCGCCATGCTCAAGCGCATCAAGCCCCAGGAGCTCACCGAAGGGGACTGGATCGCCAAGGACGTGATGGTCGACGGCAAGAGGATCTGCGGTCCCAAGGACCTTGGCATCGAGAAGGACCAGATCGCCAGATTGATCAAGCTCTATCAGAAGAAGAGAATATCTACCGTGCTGGTCAAGCATGGCGTGCCATTCGTGCCGAGCTTCCTGCTCGCCTTCATCCTCACGTTTACGCTTCCCAATCCACTATTTCTGCTCTGGGGATGAGGAGAAAAAGAAAGTAAAAAAAAATTAAATTTTCTCGCAACGCGGGAACAATATGCTGTCGAAATAGACGCATTCTCCCAAAGATAGGCATTCCACGAGATCGCAGCGGTTGAAGAATCCTTGGCCACAGCGGTCGCACGGATCTAGCGTCGAGGGGCGGTTGTATGCGGATCCAGCCAGAGGAAGCAATTTATTTCCATTCCCGCCAGGCGAAGAATCGTCGGGCTCTTCAGGGATAGGTACCGTTCCGCCACCATTGCCGCCACCGACATAAACGCAGCTTCCGCGAGTGCAGATCTTGTTGGTCCCGCAGGACGTCCCGTCAGTATCCCTGGTGCAGGATCCTCGTTCTGTCGTTCTCGAAGACAGGCAATTGCCGTTGCCGCAAGCGTACGACGTTATGGACCGCGAATGCGTCCCGGTCTCGTCGCAAGTCGATGAATAGCTTCCGCAGGAGCTCCATGATCCGTAGGTTGTCGGCCTGCAGGTTGCTCCATTATTTGTCTGAGTCACCGATCCAGCAATCCAGCGAGAGGAAGTGATTCGATACTGGCAGGAGATACCGGAACAGTAGTAGTCACGGTATTCCTCCTCATGTTCGGACCTGGATGAACACACATCCAATTTGACGTTCCTTGTGTCACCTGTGCGCACCCATCCATCGCTATTGTCGCAGTTGGTGCATGATGACGAGCCACAGCTGGAGTCTGTTCCGGAGCACACAGGAGCTTCCCGGACACAGCCACCAGCGTTACAGTAAGCGTCGCGCCCACAACTGTCTCCATCAGTGTTCCGTGTGCAGGACCTGGATTCAGATGACTGCTCGCTCACGCAATCATTGCTACTGCAGACCTGATTGACTACGTTTCGAGACTGAGAACCGGTCTGGTCGCAAACGTTGGAAAAACCAGAACATGAACTCCAGGTACTGACAACTGTGGTCCCGCAGGAAGTCCCGTCAGGTCTGCCTCCGCAAAGGCCGATCGCGACACATTTACCGTTTCCGCAGGCCATGCCATTGCCACAGGTCTTCCCATCAGTACCCCTATTGCACGATCTGGATTCTGCTTGGGACAAACGCTCGCAAGTCTCATATCGACATTCAAAATCTGTCTTCGTCCGTTCCATCGAACCGGACTCGTCGCAGTCAGAAGAGTACCGGCAAGACGACCATGAGCTGACCACGGACACACCACATGTGTCACCATGAGTTCTCCTTGAGCACGTGCTGGATTCGATCTCGGATATGCTTCGGCAGGTTCCGCTCACACAGACCTGACTGGTCACGTTCCTCGTGCGATTCCCACGTTCATCGCAGGCGTCCGAATATCCGCCGCATTCAGACCATGGACCGACGGCTGTATCTCCGCAGGCGATACCGTCCCGCTGGTTGAAGCAGGGATTTTCCGTGCCGCAGAACCCGGCTCCTCGGTTACGAGATCGGCCTCTGGGACAGGATCGCCAGCCATGAGTGGATCAGCCCCCGGGACACCGTCCCTAGGAGCGGATTGGATGCCTGGGTCTGTCGAACCTGAACCATCACCCATATCTCCGCCGCCGGATGCACCAAGGATGCTGTCGAGGTCGAGCGGATCACCGTCATCGGCTCCATCATCGGCAGGAGGGAACCAACCAGTGTCGTTCTGATCGTCATCAGGATCGAGCAGATCATCAAACGGATCCGACTCGTTATTATCATCGGGACGCTGGATGCAGAGAATGCAGGGACCGCCGCAGTCGACGTCCTCTTCCCCTTGGTTCTGGATGCCGTCATCGCATGTTTCGGCAGGCGGAGATCCTGACTCGTTCCCGTCAGAGGTATTATCCCCATCTGTCGGCGAACCTATATTGAAATCGGGAGCAGGTGGAGGAGGAGGGATTGCGATGGCGGAGATTGACAGCAGGCCGACAGCGAAGACAAGGCAACAACAGAGGAGAATGATGGAAAAACGGCCCATGCAACGTTTTCCAGACTTTTTCCCATTTAAATGTTTCTGTTTTATCGCCGTCGTGCGTGCGATAGACCGAATATGTCCAAGGCGGATTCTGCTACAGCATCATAGCCGGCATCGGTCCGTATTCCAACTCCTGATGTGTGGCTGATACAAGAATGCGACTTCGGATGCTTCTTCTTAAGCATAGATATCATATCTGCGGTCCGGGGAATCGAAGGCAGGATGCCTTTCCTGGCGAAGTCATGGAGATTGAAATGCCCCACATCTTGGACCTCAGCCTCATCAGCGAGCTGGATGAGGAGGGAATGGAGCCTCTCATCAGAAGGAAAGAGCCTTGTCGACGACTTGATCATCCGGGATAACGTATCACAATCACCGAATGGTCCGAGATAGAGCGGCCCGGCGTAGTCATATGCCTTCCCACAGATACACTTCTCCGGAAGATTAGGGAGACGCCGAGACTCTCGTCGGAGACATGATGGACAATAGGCAAGAAAACCTATCCGTTGGAGTGCGTCGTCGGCGATTTTCCTGCCCTTCTCACAGCGGAGCACGACACGAACATAATGGTCGGTGGAATAGGCGATCAACGGAGAACATCCTTTCTCATGGACAGCGCCCGCCCGTAGAGCCGTGCTTATGAGGATACGTACGGCGAGCTCATGCATCATCGGCCCTTTCAGCGGTCTTGCTCCATACTTACGCATGCCTGCCTTTGGGTACGACCCGCATAGGGCAGAGGTATCGGTGGCGGTGAGCGCCAGGATGCCGCCTCGGCTGATGCGTGCCATGGCAGCATCGAGGAAATGCATAGGTGAACCGAAAGGATCGATATCGATATAGTCGAACCCCTTGCTATCGAGGAGGAAGCTATTCGCATCCATGTTCACCACATTGGATCGTGATGCTACCCTGTTCTCTCGGATGGATCGCTGGATGGCCTTGGTCGCGGTCTGGTTCCCATCGTTGAAGGACACCTTCTTGACATACGATGCAGGCAGCTCTTTGAGGAAGCGGAGACCCCGCACACCGCTGCCTGCGAGAGGTAGCCCCACGCGAAGCCCACGCGAACCGGATGTGTGGATGGCGTCGAGAAGCAAGACAGATATGTCTCTGCTGAACCGCATGACTGGGTTGTAGAAGACACCCATGCCGGCGTTGACGATGTCCGACACTGAGGCGAAGAACACGGCCTTGCCTTCATGGAGTTTTTTCTGCATCGCTCACCAGTACGGTTAGGGTATAGAAAAATGTTTCGACTCAGATGTGTGAGAATGCATGATGGTAATAGGGATAGGCAGGCATAGGTAAGAAGAGAAAACGGAAAAGTATAAAGGAAAAAGAAAAGAATAAAGGATCAGTTCATCTGATCTCGATATCTCGATGCTTGACCCGTCTGAAGCCGTTGGACTCGGACATCGTGATGCGTGCGGTGTAGACACCAGGCGCGACATCCATGTCATCTCCGAGGAAAACCGGATAATTCCGCTCGAAATATTCGTCTGCGTCGATCGAGAAAGGTGAGAAGCTCCTACGCCAGCCCAACTCAGGGATGACGACAGTGACCCGCACATGATCGAAGTCGGTCAGCCGATCATTCTTGATTCTGACCTTAGCATTGTAGAACGGATCATGGGAATCAGCGTAAAGGTCGCCCCAATCGCTTCTGAGACGGAGATGATCGATGCGCAGCTCCTCCTGCTTGGCAGCCCCGAACGGGATTGCGCTCAAGAAGATGGCGACGAACGCGAGTATGATTTTTATTGATTGCCTCATAATATAGCCCCTCCTTATTTTCACCATTAAAGAATGCTAAATAATTTAAAAAGGTATCGGAAAGGAGGGGCTTTTCAGGGGCCTTTCCGACTTAGATGACATCGACGAAGCGGTGGACAACGCGTCTGCTGTTGTCGGTCGACACGGTGAACCGGATC
Organism: archaeon; assembly: GCA_043817075.1. Lineage (GTDB taxonomy): Archaea > Nanobdellota > Nanobdellia > Woesearchaeales > JAADFO01 > CAYVGP01. Next base: position 71,867 of record JBDRHG010000005.1, read on the forward strand.
GCGTACTCGCCCGGAGGCAGGTCATAAGGCAACAACAGCCTCATGGTCGTGGTGGTCTCACTTCCTGGCTTGAGCGTCATCGGACCGCGGGACGAGCGGACACCGAATTCCGGAATGACGGCGGTGACCCGTAGGTCTTTCATCTTCACATTGCCGTTGTTCTCGACCGTCACAAGCGCTTCGATCATGTCGCCGGGCTGCGCATACTCCGATGTAACCACGATTCTGGGAATGCCAAGCGCTTCGTACGGCTTGGAGAGCACATCGACCATGACACTCTTGCTCGTCTGGAGGGATCCATCGCTGACTGTCACGACGATGCTACGCGTGCCTGCATCTCCCTCCTCAGTCTGCCAGGTCCCGTCAGGACCGAAAGGTGAGGAGAAACTGATGCTAAGCATATCGCCATCAGGATCGTATGCAGCCACCTTGATGCTCGACTCACCACCCTCGCGCACAGGCGTGGCAGTGAGGGACTCGATCACCGGAGCGTGGTTGCCGGAATCCAGCACCGTTACTCTGACCACACCAGAATCGCTCGCATGACCGTCAGAGACAGTCACCATGACATCATTGATGCCGGCATCAGAAAAGCCTGTCTGCCAGGTACCGTCCGAAGCGAATGGAGCGCCGAAGGAGAACGACAATGCATCACCATCGATATCCGAACCAGAGGGATGGATAGTGACCAACTCACCCTCAACCACTGTGATATCAACGAGAGGATCGAGCACCGGGGCATGGTTGCCGAACTCTGTGACGATGACGGTCACGCTTCCATAGGTGGTCAGCTGGCCGTCGCTCACCCAGACTCCGATAGTATGGGTGCCGGCATCGGAGAAACCTGTCTGCCAGGTGCCGTCTGCTTCGAGCGGAGCGTCGAAACCGAATAGGAGCGCATCCCCATCAGGATCGCTTCCCGACGGGGTGACGCTCATCATATCCCCCTCTACAACAGTGATTGTCACAATCGGATCGAGGACCGGAGCATGGTTGCCGGACTCCTCCACGATGATGGAGAAGGTCTCTCGGACGATGAAATCGCCGTCGGTCGCCTCGGCCCAGGTCGGATATGTCCCGGCATCATCGAAACCTGTCTGCCAGGTGCCATCGGCCTCAAGCGGCACGCCGAAAGTGAGCGTGACCGCATCGCCGTCAGGATCAGAAGCTGTCGCCGCAGAGATCGCGGTTTGTCCTTCAGTTACGATTATGTCGCCTGCTCCGATCAGCACAGGGGCATGGTTGCCCGACTCTGTGACCGTCAGGATAAAGCTGACGTTGTCGCTTAATTGACCATCAGAGACCGTCACATCTATGGGATATGTTCCGGCATCGGTGTAGCCGGTCTGCCAATGACCTTGGTCGTCGAGCGGTTGGGAAAAAGTGAAGGTGAGCGAATCCAGGTCGATGTCTGAGGCGGTTGGGGAGATCTGGACCGCTGCACCCTCAATGATGTTGATGTCCGCGAGCGGATCTATGACAGGCGGATGGTTTCCTATGTCCTCTACTGTGATGTCGGCGAAAGTGAAATCCTCTCCACCGTCTCCGTCATGAGCGGTGACCCGCACCAGGTAATGTCCTTGATCGCCGAATCCGGTGATCCACTGACCGTTACTGTCAAGCGGAGCGTCATACTGGAATGTGATGACGACCGAATCGATATCCGTGGCACCGGGAACGATCGAGACGGTATCGCCCTCAGTCACGATGACTGACGTGATCGGATTGATGACCGGATCATCATTGACCGGAAGGACGGTGAGGCTCACGTCATTGATAGAGGCTGACGCAGCATGGTCGTCGGTCGCAGAGATCGAGATGATGTCCGAGCCAGACCACTCCGCTCCAGGCATCAGCACGAGGACAGAACCCTCAAGTGCTGCTCCGATGATAGCGGGATCCGTATAGCTGAAGCTCAACGTGTCATCGCCGTCAGGATCATGGAAAAAGTCTAGCAGCTCGATGCGATGCTCTGTGTCTTCAGACCACTCTTGTGGAGGCATCGGGGATACTGAAGGGATGTCGTTGACATTCTCGACAGAGACATAGAATGACTGCTCATCCGCTCCGCCATTGCCATCCTCGACGCGAACGGTGATTGGATGATCAGTCACTTGGGTCGCGTCAGGCGTCCATTCAATCAGTCCGCTGGATGGAACGATGGTCATCCCATCTGGATGAATGGTCAACGAATAGGTGAGCGCGTCACCATCGTCATCACTGGCATCGACGTCATACACATAGTCCACGTCCTGCACAGCATCTGTGATCGGCGTTGAATCGATGATCGGCGCGTCGTTCAGAGGTGTTATGGTCAGCAGCACGTCATTGCTTGAGACACTGGCAGCATACGGGTCTTCGGCAGTGAAAACGATGTTCCGCTGGCCGTTGAACTGGGTATGCGGCGCAAGTGTGACCATACTGCCAGAGATACGGACCTCGATATCAGCAGGGTCTGTTGATGTGTAGATCAGACTATCTCCATCGCGGTCCGAGAAATACGGCGCGAGGTCGAGATAGGTATAGCTATCCTCAGCCCATTCCTGGTCAGGGATGGGATCGGACTCAGGCGCATCATTGACGCTCTCAACCGTGATCGCGATAGTGACGATATCACTCGGCAATGTGGCGTCGAAAGCCTGCACAGAGCATGAGCCCGCACCATGATAATCGGCCACAGGTTCGATCGTCAACGTTGTTCCGACAAGGTCGCAGACGATATCCGGATTGGTCTGACCGACAAGTTGGAACGTGATCGCGTCACCGTCAGGATCATGAGCATACACAGAGATATCAATAGCTGAACTACTGTCTTCCTGGATGATCTGATCAGGGATAGGATCGAAAGCAGGAGCATCATTCCTAGGCAGCACTGTCAACAGCACATCATTGCTCGACACGGCCGCTCCTTCGCTGTCCTCGGCGGTGAAGACAGCTATCTGACTACCATGATAATGCGTATCAGGATGGAAAGTGACGACAGCACCATCGAAAGTGCCCGTCATACTCGCCAGAGGAGAGACTGAAAAGTTGAGCAAATCCCCTGCATCGATGTCATTGAAGTAAGGAGAGAGATCCAGCATATGGTCGGAGTCTTCAGGCCATTCCTGGTCAGGGACGGGCAACGACTCAGGAACATCGTTGACGTTGTCCACTGTGGCGGTCCAAGATATTTCATCAAATAGGCTGGTGTCATCCTCGACCCGAACCGTGATCGGATGGCCTCCGACATCATCATTGCCTGGCGTCCACTCAAGGAGGCCAGAGACACTGACAGTCAGGCCTGAAGGACCTTCTACGACGGTATACGTGAACACGACGCTATCAGGGTCGTCTACGTCAATCTGCATGGAAGCGGCGACATCCTCAGCCAGAGTCTCGATCGCGGCCGTACCCGACGTGATGACCGGTGCGTCAGGGACTGGATTGATGGTGACATGATAGCTATTGCTCGACACACTTGCACCGTGGACATCGGTCGCTGTGATGATCACATCAGTCTCACCGTTCCAATGATGGGCAGCGCCATGGACCACGACGTCACCCTCGATACGATCTATCACGGCAGCGGATGTCGATGTGTAGACGAGAGCGTCGCCTTCAGGGTCGAAGAAGTGGACCGTCATCGAAAGATTCAACGTAGTGTCCTCATCGAATGCGATGTCAGGAATGTCTTGCACATGCCTCGGTCCGTCATTGTAGCCCGAGACGATGATGCGGACCATGACCTCGGGAGAGGAAAGGATGCCATCGCTCGCGATGATTGTACAATTGGCCTCACCGTCGAAATCAGGCGCAGGGACCATCAGTAGATTGTTATTATCGATCGCGCAGGAGACGCGAACCACATCATCATCGACGACCGAAAACGTGATCGCGTCACCGTCGGGATCTCTCGCGAAAGGGGAGAGATCGACCGATCCGGGTGTGTCCTCATCAAGTACCTGGTCTGGAATGGCATCCAGCTCAGGGGCGTCGTTATCTGGGGTCACCGTCAATGTGAACGGATCGGAATATGTGACGGTAGTCCAATCAGAAGCGTAGAAGATGATATTCTGCACACCGTTGAAATGCAGATCAGGCGTGAGTGTCACCTGCGCTCCGTTGGCCGTTTCAGTGATATTGTGCTCGGTGATGACACCATAGTATAGAGGGTGGCCGTCATAGCTCGCGAAATGGCCTATGAAATCGATAGTATGCGTGGTATCCTCAATGATAGTGATATCAGCGAAATCTTCAAGCATCACCGGGGGATCATGGGCGCAATTCTGATCGATGTCATCGATGATCTCCTCGGCATTGGGATGGATGGACGGATCGTCATCATCACAATCGTCTATCGCAGGTGAACCGTCATTGTCATGGTCACCCAGGAAGGGATCGCAGGAATCTCCGATGCCATCAGCGTCCTCGTCCTCTTGACCGCTGTTCGCGACATCAGGGCAGTTGTCGACAGAATCGTCGATGCCGTCGAAATCGAAGTCGTTGTCGAGTGTCAGGACATCGCAATCATCATCGACACCGTTGCCCGGAACCTCAATCATGCCGGGATTGATAGCCGCGTCCGTATCATCACAATCGACATCGACCGCATGACCATCACCATCCTGATCATCATCAACAGTACCGACATCACAATCATCATCGACACCATTATAGTAAATCTCGGACGCTGCTGGATTGACAGCCGGATTCTCGTCGTCGCAATCGACGAACCAGTTGTGGCCATCATTGTCGAAATCCTGAGGGAAAGCGTCGCACACATCACCGATGCCGTCCTGGTCCATGTCCTCTTGGATGGGATTAGGATGACCAGGGCAATTATCGAAGATGTCGTCGATGCCGTCGAAATCGAAGTCGTTGTCCAATGTAGCAGAATCACAATCGTCGTCGACGCCGTTGCCCGGGATCTCTGAAGCGGAAGGATTCACCAAAGGATCAACATCATCACAATCGACATCGACCGCATGACCATCGTCGTCTTGATCATCATCAACAGTACCGACATCACAATCATCATCGATAGCATTGTAGTAGATCTCTGAAGCGGCAGGATTCACCAAAGGATCGACATCATCACAATCGACACCGACCGCATGACCATCACCATCCTGATCATCATCAACAGTACCGACATCACAATCATCATCGATAGCATTGTAGTAGATCTCAGCAAAGCCAGGGCTCCTGGCCGGATCGGTATCATCACAGTCCGCATCGACCGCTGATCCATCATCGTCCTGATCGTCGTCGACGGTACCGGCGTCGCAATCGTCATCCACGCCATTGTAATATGTCTCAGGCATGCCCGGATTCACGGCAGGGTCGACATCGTCGCAATCCGCGGATGTGTCATAGCCATCATTGTCGAAGTCCTGAGGGAAAGCGTCGCACGCATCACCGATGCCGTCGCCATCCTGGTCCTTCTGACCAGGATTCGGGGTTCCGAGACAGTTATCGACCGAATCGTCGACATCGTCGAAATCGAAATCGTTGTCCAGGGTATCAGCATCGCAATCATCGTCGACACCGTTGCCCGGGATCTCTGATGCCCCCGGATGGATCTGGTCGTCGAAGTCGTCGCAATCTTGGGAAAAATCATACCCATCTCCATCTTCGTCAGTGGGATAATCATTGTTGAATCCTATAGTAGAGCGGGGAAGGGTTGAAAAATCGTTGGCATCATTATCCGAGTCCACGCCATCAGGGATTCTACCAACGGACAGATTACGTGGGGGAGCGGGAGCATTGATCGACTCGTCGTCATTGTAGTCACCGTAGGCGACCCTGTCAACGAGAAGACCAGCGTCATGCAGCATGATGATCCCTCCGACCTCAGGAAGAGAGGGAGGCTGGATAAATTGAGTCTCGAACTGGTTGATGGAACCTGTGAGGGGAACCACCGGTCCGCCGCCTACCGAGATCACCCATCCAGCAAGGTCGATCGTGGCAGGGAGTGGATTGTACAGCTCGATGACAGACTCGTCCTGACCAGGATTCAGAGGGTCTTCCCGAATCGTGATAAACTCATTGATCACGACATTAGGCGTGTCGAGGATCTCGACATCCACCGTGGTGCTTGCGGAAAGCCCGGTGCTGTCGATGACGGTGAGATTATACGTATAGACCCCTGCCTCTTCGAAATGCTTGATGACGTCGGCAGTGCTGTCAGCAGCGAGAGCGTCACCCTCCTCGTCGATCGAATAAGAGACGATGTCGTCATTATTATCCACAGCAGTGAAGGAGACAGTGAACTGTTCACCCTCCAAGACCTGGGCGGGTGCGGAGACGGTGTCGATGACAGGAGCCATCGCCAGGTCGATGACGCGTGTCTCGCTCATGCCAGGGGCATTGCCCATGACATCTTCGCAAGAGACCGACCACACATGGTCGGCAGCTGAGACGGTCCCATGAAGGACCAAGGTATCACTTTTAGTCAGGGTGATGCTTTCCACAGTCGTGTCCGACACAGCCACTCCGTCGATGATGAGGGTGCAGACTGAGAGATCGTTATAGTCCGTCGCCGAAAAGGAGAAGGCGACATCGGTCTCAGTCGAAATATGGTTGTCTGCAGGACTCCCAAGGGTGACCAAAGGAGAGTCAATATCGTCGAACGGAATCGTCTCGAACTCAGTGGACGCGGACACGCACAGACCATCATCGTTGCATGCCTCGACAGAGAGCTGATATATGGAACGATCCATCAGACCGGTAAGTGTATGGGAATGGTTCTGCATGAAGGGGATGGAGAAGACTGAATCTTCATCCGAGTTGTTCAGGTTGATGTATCGGATGGTCACATTGGTCGGATCGTCCGTCTCGAAAATCACGATTGCGCTTTCAGAGGTGATTGAGAGGACATAGAGCCCCTCGATCACAGGAGCGGTGATGTCCTGTCCATTCGAGATGGTCAGGGGCACGACATCCTCGACCGCAGTGTTGCCGTTGAGGTCGGTCGCGACCGTTCGGACAGTATAGACGCCATCCGCAGGCACGATGTCGAGCATGGCGCTGACGCTGGCATTGGGCAGCAGGAAGGGCAACGGTAGCTGATCGAAGTCGGATGAAAGGACGGTGAAGCAGGAGCTGCACACCTCTGTGCCGATAGAGTCCACAAGGGAGATGGCGATGGAATCAAGGCCGATGTCGTCGGCGAATGACACATTGATCCAGAACAGGCCTGCGGTGTAGGGGTCGTTCTTGTCGTAGAGCAGCTCGCCATGAGACAACGAGACGAGAGTCGGCGCAGTGGTGTCGAATCCGTCGACCAGGATGATCTGTGCCGGCACTGACTCGGCGCAGAAACCATCCTCATTGCAGGAGATGACAGCATACCAATATGATACGAGCGGCTCGACGTACAGTGAGAGGGAATGGCTCGTGATGGGTGTGGCCACCGATAGTTCGAGAGGGATATCGCCTTCCTCCCAGATCTGCACCGTGGAGTCGGCCTGGTCATCCGTCGTCCAGGAGAAATCCAGTCGATTGACGCCTGATGGATGCACTGCCTCGACGTCCGATATGACCGGAGCGCTGGTGTCTAGGGTCCTGAAGGAGAAGGTACCTTGGCTTGTGCAGTGCCCTTCGGTATTGCACGAGCTGACCTCATAGTAATAGGTGGTGTAAGGGATGAGCCCTGTCAGGGCGACAGCATGGTCGGTCGCCATGGTGTAGGGCGCAGATGCGGTCGATGTCAGGGTCAGGGAATCAGTACCGAAATGAACGCTCGCATTTGAGAGATCGTCCGTCTGCCAGGTGATCGTCGCAGTCTCTCCGTCGATATCTTCGACATCGACGGTGCTGATGATGGGCGCTGTCGAATCTCCCAGGAGGAAACTGATGGAATTCTTGAACAGGTCTCGGGAGGTCTCAGTCCAATAGGCGCTCTCTGTGATGCCGAACCAGACACCCCGCACATTTGAATGCATACCTGATCTCAGAGGAGTGCCAGGGTATGCGACTGCGATACCCATGTCGTACATATGGGTCCTGGGCTCCAGGACATGATAGAGATAGGGGGCCTTGTCCGCACGATCGAGGAAGTAGAATGGGACGCCGAGAGAATTGCCGTAGCAGCAGGTGTTGTATATCACGACATAGTCAGACATACCGGCGGTGATGGTGAAATTGCCGTCAATCACTCTTGCTTGAAGCGGTTGATTACTGGATGTGGCCGAAACTGAGGAGGCATAGCCCCATTCGTCGGCGTGATAGGTATTGAGCATCAGTGAAGGGACGTCATGCACAGGCACGGACTCAGGATTGCTGAGCCGTTCGTTGCCCACGAGGATCATCGCATAGTCTGAGAAATCCGTCGTGGAAATACTGGTCTGCGGGATGACGACGACAGATAGGCCGGTCTCCTCCGCTGCGCTGATGAGCACGGGATCAGCAGAAGTCGCTGTCCTAGTGACATACGCGATCTCATCAGGTGCGGCGTTGATCATGCTGACTGAGAGCAGCAGCACCATAGCGATGAACAGGATATGGGAAAGGTTCCCTTTGGTCATATAAATCCCCCCATTGATGTTTTTTGACATGGTATTGATGGCGTTGGCCAATAGACCCCTTTGGGGCCCAAAGGCTGCCCATCTACTCCTTCTTGGAGGTGATGAGCAGGTAGACCACGACACCGATGGCGATGATCACCAGTATGATGAGTCCGCCGACCACCGGGCTCGGCTTTCCGCTTCCGCCCTTGATGATCTGTTGACCGCCAGAACTGGATCCTTGACTCGACCCAGTCTGGTTCTCTCCACCCTCTTTGATCGGCACACCTTCTCCGGTGGCAATAATCGTGATCTGGGATTGCAGGCCGACACCGCCGGCACCGACAGGATTTACATCCTGGAAACCGACCGCGATACGACCCTCATAATAGCCAGGCTGATCCACGGTGACTCGGAAGCGAGCATGCATCTCCTCATCGGGATCAAGCACGAACTCGTTGTCGAGAAGCGTGGTGCGGCCTTCAAGGTCGTCAAGAGCCTCCAGCGTCACGACGACGCTGACATTGTTGACATTACGGACCATTATCGTCCGGTCGACATTGACAGGCTCGCCCGTCAGATTGACATTAAGGTACATCTTAGCATTGCCGATGGATGCGGTCAGCGCAGAGACGCCTTGGCAGAGCGCGACAGCAAGCAGGATAAACAGCAAAATCGTGGCTTTTTTCATCAGATTTAACCCCCTCAGTTTTGTATCTTGACAGTGAACCTACGGTGACGTTACTGGTCACTGACAACTAGAAAACACAATCGAGTATAAAAGGATTATTATGAGTGACGAGATAAATGTATTTAAAGAAAAAGTGTCATCTCGTATTGGTTGTGACGCTTTTTATCGACGAGGAATGCTATCTCCGCCTCCGAAAATATACCCTAAATGTGTTATCTACTGAGTACGACACTTAACTGAGCAGTCATTACAGACGAGGTCGACGAGGTGGGCGACGGCAAATCGGACGATAGCAAGAAGCCATGCAAAAGAAATCCAGATGAGAATTTAAGAAAGAAAAGAAAGAAAAGAAAAAAAGATGAGGCCAGAGCCTCAGACCGTGATGCTCCGCTCGACCGTGGTGACCTTGCCGCCGAAAGTGGTGGCATAGAAGACCAAGTCATGAGGCCCAGGATAGAAGCTCCTGGTGCGCGCATAGCCCGCACAGCTACGGCACAGCGTGACCTCCCTGCCCCCATTGTCGGTGTAGCTCAGGGCATCGACCTTCTTGTCAAGCGCGATCTCAATCGGGACGACACGCCCATAGATGACCCCCGAATCAGGGTCGAGCACTGTCATGTTCGCCGGTATCGCATCCACGACGAATTCCATCGGAGACTTCCCCACGAGGTTGCTTGCGATGTCTTCCACCGTGAACCAGAAGAATCCCTCCTCACCGTCGAAGTCGGTCAGGTTGTAGCTGAGCATGCACTCGGCTCTGCTCCCCGGAGGACAATCGTCTCGACTGATCGAGACATCATGCGTCCCATCTCGCAGCGACAGGAAAAGAGTCACATTGATGGGGTTGTCCTCCATGTAGCCGACAGTGAAATCACCGCCGACAGCCTCCCCTGTCCTTCTCGGCGTGGTCGACGAGATTCGCGGGGCCCTTGAATCGACGAAGATGGTCACGTTCGTGCGGTTCTCATTGCCAGCTTCATCCTTAGCGATGATAGTCAGCGCATTCCTGCCGTCCCGCAGAGATTGCTCACGGGAATAGCCGTCGCAACGAGAGCACAGGCGCGTGGTCCGAGTCTCGCCTTCCTTGGCGTAGCTCAGCTCGGCGACCGTCTCGAAGAGGGTCACGTCGAACAACACCCTGCCAGACGTCTTGATGTCACCATCTTGAGGCTCATTGACGATCATACCAGGCTTGGTCGCGTCGACTACGACAGGTATCCAGTCAGTGCTCGCCTCGTTGAGGGAGTCCTTGACCGTGAAACGGTAGATGATCTCACTAGGGTCGTAAGGCATGAGATCGACCTCGATCTCGCATTCGCCTCTGCTCCCTGAGGGGCAGTCGAATCTTGACTCGACCTCCTTGACGCCTGCCAAAGAACCGTACTCGAGCATGACCTCCTTGAGGTTGTCCTCGTTGTACTTGATGCTGAAGACGCCATGGGCAAAAGCGCCCGAGCGCGGCTCTGTCGATGTGATGCGCGGTACGCGTGTCTCGACCTCGAAATCGACCGTAGATGACATCTCCTCGGCACCGATATAGCCGATCACCTCATAGTGATGGGTGCCTTCGGCGAAGGATCCGCCTCGTTCATAAGAGTCGCAGTTGCGGCACAAAGTCCGTTCCCTGCCGTCGTTGTCGATGCTATTGATCTTGTCGAAGATCATGATGCCAGAGATATCGATGTCCATACGACCGGTCGGATGCACTCCCGGCAACGGCGAGAACATCTTGATCGGCTGCGCCAGGAAGGTCGCATTGACGGTCACATTATGGGTGGCAGACCGGACTTGGGTCGTGGCGTCGCTGAGCGTGAAGTAGAACGACACCAGTTCGCCTTGAGGATATCCTCTGGCGTCGATGGTCGCTGTGCAGGTCGCATCTTTGCCCTCAGGACAACCGATGACCGGGACATGGGAAAAGTCCCCAAGCGACGATGCGAGCTTGTGATGGAGCGTCATCTCGACGACATCATTCTCGGTGTAGGTCGCGGAGAATTCCTCGTTCTGGGCACCGGCGATGTAGAAACCATGCGGCGGCAAGATACTGTCGATGACAGGCGGTTTGGTGTCGACCTTGAAATGGCCTGTCTTCTTTCCGATATTGCCTGCACCGTCCCTAGCCTCCACATCGAGCTCGAAAATGCCATCGCCAACCCTGTATAGGGTCTTCTGACCGGCATGGCAATTGGAACACAGCGTGATCCAACGGCGGCCATCAGTAGTGTAGCGGATCCAGCTCGCCATCTCGTTGAGCTCGACTCGCATGAATATGTTATCATCGATATGTGTAGTGTCCAAAGGAGACACGATAGTGACCTCAGGTGGCTCGACATCGACCGTGCTGCTCCCTCCGGTGCATGTGCACATCGGCGTGTCGAGGCACTGATAGAAAGTGCATCTGCTATAGTCGCAGGTCGCTGTGCAAGCAGCTCCATTCTTGACACAGGTCCAGCATGGATTCTCTGCTTGCGCGACGACTGTGATCGTCATGAGTGATACTGCCAGCAATCCAAGGATCAGGAGCGCCGGGAGTCGTATTGCGTTAGTGTTCATTCTACCCCCTCCATGTGACTTTCGGACAGACTCTGACGATGCCCATCAACAGACCGCCTCTTGACATCGATTGTCCAAAAGTCTCTTATGTTATCCTGAAAACGCCCCCCGCCGCTCAGGTAAGCCAGCTCGCACATAACTTCGAGCAACTCCTATTAGAGAGTAGTATCACCTTAAAAAGCTTTTTCATGGCCTAATGCATATGATAGAAAACCGATAAGCCACCGTCGACAGAGTACAACCCTTCGGGAACGAAAATAGCCCAGCATTTTATAAAGGTCATTCATAGGAACTGTTAAAAGGAAAACTATCCGGATCAACTAAAAGGAAAGGAAAAAAAGATAAAAAAACGAGATCAGATGACCTCTCCCCAGAAGTGGATCCGACCGTCGTCGAATTCACCGATGCAGGGCTCAGGGACCATCAAGCGGAAGGTCAACGCCATCTCAGAGCCAGGCGACAGCACATTACCCGCAGGGTATAGAACTCCACCGAGGTCCAATATGCCGTCATGCTCGATAATGGGCTTCCGCTTGGTCTTGCTGCCGACTTCATAGGGGATGCCGTAATACGCCTCGCTGCCAGACGGATCACCGACCTTGTTCACGCGCGGATTACCGGTCACAGTGGAATGGTCGCCGGTCGTCGCGAAGTAGGCGAGCTGTTCCAAGGCCATCAGATTGGTCGTGGGGCATTTCGCCGGACTCGACGACGAATCGTAGAAGTCAGTACCTGAGATCTTCATGTTCATCAGGACACCGCTTCCCGGCTCGGCCGCATTCATGAGTCGGATTGTCTCAGAATAGCTGTTCGTTCCAGGACGAGTCACGCCGAATTCAAGATCGCCGACGATGGATAGGCCTACCGCAGGGTTGAGGAACCAGTACTCGTTCTCATCCATGGAGTCGATGTTGCCGTTGATGTCCTCAGCGACCACCGTTGCGAAGTATTCACCATGCATGGAGTTGTGGGTCTCGACCGTGAACTCACAGGCATAATGGTACATCGTAAGCGAGTTCCATTCGACCTGCTCCTCTAGCTCCCAGGCATTGTACTCCCTGAACTCGTTCCGTGTCAGGTCTGGTGCGAGGTTACAGTTGGCCTCGATATCGAAATCCTCCGGATCCTGGCCCCAAGGCGAGATACCGACGAACACGTCGCGGATCTTCTCCCTTCCGTTCTTGCACCAGACGACCACATCCCATGCGACCTTCTCACCCTCGAACGCGTAGTTGTTCACACGCTCCTTGAGCTCTCCGCCGCCATGGGCATTGTCCCGATAGACCACCCTAGAATCAGGATGCATGAACACGATGGGGCAGAACTCTTCAACATTGACATGGATGATGATGGTGCCGTTGGACTCCTTCTCGCATCGTGAGGTGCAACCATCTCCTGAAAGGGTGTTGCCGTCGTCGCAATCTTCATAGATCGGATCTAGATTGCCGTCGCCGCAGTACGGACCGCTCACGCTTCCGTAGTCGCACGCATCTGTGCAGAATGAACAGCTGCGATCATAACCAGGGGTGCAGAGCACGCCATTTAGCGCACCGTTGTCGCAGACCTCCTCGCCTACGTCAAGGTCTCCATCGCCACAAAACGGTCCAGGGATCTCGATCTCCTCGCATACTTCAGAGCAGTAAGAGCAGGTGCCTTCATAATCAGGCACACAGACGGCGCCGTTGTCCAGACCGTCGTCACACTCCTCACCGATATCGAGTATATCGTTTCCACACTCAGGCACGTATTCCTCGTCGCAGGTCGCTGAGCAGCCATCGCCGTCGGCATTGTTGCCGTCGTCACACTCCTCACCAGCATCGAGGATGTAGTCACCGCAATAGGGCAGGAGGCAATCGTTGCGGCACTCATCATAATCGTCGGAATCGCCGTCATCACATTCCTCTAAGGGATCGACGATCGTATCACCGCAATAGGGCAAGGTGCAGTCGTTTCGGCAATCATTGAAGTTGTCGGTGTCGCCGTCATCGCAGAACTCACCAGGGTCCTGGATACCGTCGCCACAGACAGGGATGGTGCAGTCGTTCCTGCAATCGTCGTCATCGATCTGGTTTCCGTCGTCGCACTCCTCGCCAGGATCGACGATCTGGTTGCCGCACTCGGGATTGTACTCCTCGGTGCATTCCGCTGAGCAGCCATCGCCGTCAAGATTGTTGCCGTCATCGCACTCCTCACCAGGATCAGTCGTACCATCACCGCAGGAGGGTTCGATCGTGCAGCGCTGATCGCAACCGTCGCCATCGATCACATTGCCGTCGTCGCACTCTTCATAACCTCCTTGACCATTGGGCCACTGGACGATGTTATCGCCGCAGAAGGTCAGGGTGCAGACATTGGTGCAACCGTTGGTCAGGTCGTTGTTGGCGCCGTCGTCACACTGCTCGTACTCGCCATCGCCGTTGGGCGATTGCTCGATGCCGTCGCCGCAGTAGGTGGAGGTGCATGAATTGGTGCATTCGTCATCGTTGACCTGGTTGCCATCATCGCATTGCTCGCCAGGATCGACAATGCCATCCCCGCACACAGGGTCCTCTTCGGGCTCGCAGATCGACGAGCAACCGTCGCCATCGACAAGGTTACCGTCGTCGCACAGCTCACCGACATCGAGGCGTCCGTTTCCGCACACTTCGACGCGACACTTGTGGTCGCAACCGTCGCCGTCGACATAGTTGAGATCCTCACATTCCTCGTACTGACCGAGACCGTTAGGCTCCTGGATGATGCCATCACCGCAGAAAGTCAGGGTGCACACACCAGTGCATTCATCATCATTATCGAGATTGCCGTCGTCGCATTGCTCGTCCCCGTCATTTAGAGGTCCGCCGATCCCTGCGCCGTTGGGCTGTTGGACAGTCCCATCGCCGCAATAGGAATAAGCGCATTGGTCGTTGCAGCCATCGGTGTCGTCACCGTTCTGGCCGTCATCACAATCCTCGCCTTCATCGACAGTCTCATCGCCGCAATAAGGCAAAGAGCAATCATTCCTGCACGCGTCGTCATTCACCAGGTTGCCGTCGTCACACTCCTCACCAGGATCGGTCAGACCATTACCGCAGAAGGGTTCATACTCCTCATCGCAATTCGCTGAGCAGCCGTCTCCGTCGGCGTTGTTGCCGTCGTCGCATTGCTCTCCGGCATCAAGGATCCAATCGCCGCAGTAGGGAAGGATGCAATCGTTCCTGCAGGCGTCGAGGTTGTTCGAATTGCCGTCGTCACACTCCTCACCAGCATCGGTGATCTGGTCACCGCAGTAAGGCAGGGTGCAATCGTTTCGGCATCCATCATCATTCACCAGGTTGCCGTCGTCGCAGTCCTCGACTCCCACATAGACGATATGGTCTCCGCAGTAGTTCTGGGTGCAATCGTTCTTGCAACCGTCATTGTTGTCTGTGTTGCCGTCATCGCAAGCTTCTTCGCCTGTCTGGACGACGCCATCACCGCAGTAATTGTAGGTGCAATCATTCTTGCACGCATTGTTATTGTCAGAGTCACCGTCGTCGCACTGCTCGCCAGGATCGACATTGCCATCACCGCACTCAGGGTCCTGCTCATACTGGCAGCGCTGATCACAGCCATCCCCATCGATCACATTACCGTCGTCACACTCTTCGTACAGTCCGACACCGTTGGGTGATTGGACCACCGCGTCACCGCAGAAGGTCAGGGTACAGACATTGGTGCACTGGTCATCGACGTACACATTGCCGTCGTCGCACGACTCATAGCCGTTGTCGAACGGTCCTCCAGTACCCTCGCCGTTGGCGGTCTGGGTCACTGCGTCGCCGCAGTAGGTCAGGGTGCATTGATCGGTGCACTGGTCATAGATGTTACCGTTCTGGCCGTCATCACACTCTTCATCGTAGTCGACGATCTGGTCGCCGCAATAAGGAGAGGTGCAGTCGTTTCGGCAGGCATCATTGTTGTTCGTATTGCCGTCGTCGCACTCCTCACCAGGATCAGTCACCGCGTTTCCGCAGGAAGGCTCTTCAGTACACTCCGATGAGCAGCCATCACCGTCGACATTGTTGCCGTCATCACAATCCTCGCCGAAATCGAGGATGTAGTCGCCACAGTAAGGCAGGAGACAATCATTGCGGCAGTCATCATAGTTATCGGTATTGCCATCATCGCACTCCTCGCCAGCATCGGTTCGGCCATTGCCGCACACTTCGGTTCGGCACTTATGGTCACAACCGTCGCCATCGATGGAGTTGCCGTCATCACACATCTCGTACTGACCCAAACCATTAGGAGACTGGACAATAGTATCGCCACAGAACGTCAACGTGCACACCTCAGTGCACGCATCAGTCTCATCAGCATTACCATCGTCACAGGACTCGAAACCGTCATTCAGAGGACCACCAAGACCCTCACCATTAGGCTTCTGGACGATAGAATCACCACAAACCGTATAGACACACGCATCAGTGCAACCATCAGTATCATCGCCATTCTTACCATCATCACAATCCTCACCAGGATCGACGACCTGATCTCCGCATTCAGGTTCTACGGTACACTCAGCTGAGCACCCGTCACCGTCAGCATTGTTGCCGTCGTCACACTCCTCACCAGGATCGGTGTTTCCGTCCCCGCAGTAAGGTTCGATAGTGCACTCTGCTGAGCAGCCATCGCCATTGTCATTATTGCCATCATCGCAATCCTCGCCAGGATCGGTGTTTCCGTCCCCGCAGTAAGGTTCAATCTGGCAGCGCTGGTCACAGCCATCGCCATCAGCCACATTACCATCATCGCAGGTCTCGTACACGCCCTGTCCGTTAGGCCACTGCAGGATACCGTCTCCACAGAAGGTCAAGGTGCAGACATCAGTGCAACCATTTGTCAGGTTGTTGTTAGCGCCGTCGTCGCAAGCTTCGCCGGGATCGACAGTACCATCGCCGCAGTAGGGGATGGTGCAATCATTGTGACATTCATCAGTATCGTTAATGTTTCCGTCGTCACACTCCTCAAGGGGATCTACTATCGCATCGCCGCAATGAGGCAGGGTGCAGTCGTTACGGCATTCGTCGAAATTGTCGGTGTCGCCGTCGTCACAGAACTCATCCGGGTCCTCGATTCCGTCACCACAATACGGGAACGTGCAGTCATTTCGGCAATCATCGAGGTTATTCAGGTTGCCGTCGTCGCACTCCTCGCCGACATCAGTGATATTGTCGCCGCAGAAGGATTCTATATCGCAATTCGCTGAGCAGCCATCACCGTCGACATTGTTGCCATCGTCGCAATCCTCACCGAAATCGAGGATGTAGTCGCCGCAGTACGGGAAAATGCAGTCGTTTCGGCACTCATCATAATTGTCAGTATCACCATCATCGCACTCTTCACCAGGATCGACACGGCCATTGCCGCAGATTTCGACCCGGCATTTGTGGTCACAACCATCGCCGTCGGCTGAGTTGCCGTCATCACAGGTCTCTTCCTGGCCGAGGCCATTAGGGGTCTGGATGATGCCGTCGCCGCAGAAGGTCAAAGTGCAGACATCAGTGCAGCTATCGGATTCATTATCATTTCCGTCATCGCAGGATTCCCAACCATTGTCGAAGGGACCGTATTCCCGCATGCCGTTAGGACGCTGGACGACATTGTCGCCGCAGAAGGTCAAAGTGCATGAATCGGTGCAATCATCAGTCATGATGCCGTTCTTGCCATCGTCGCATTGCTCATCTGCGTCGACGACCTGGTCGCCGCAATAAGGCGCGGTGCAGTCGTTACGGCATTCATCAGTGTTGTTGGTGTTGCCATCGTCGCATTCTTCACCAGGATCGACAGTGCTATCACCGCAATAGGGATCGCATACGACATCGGTGTACTCATACACATATGTGCCCCAGCCGGTCTCTCTTGACCAGAATCGGGCCTTGTTCTGGAGGATCTCTCCACACTCTGTCTCTTCTGACACGATCACGTCAATCTCGACTGTATGACTCTCACCAGGAGACATGACACCGAAGTTCCAGAGGTCGTCGCCGCTTGTGGGAGTCGGGACAGATGAATCGAAATCAGTAAGCGCATCGTAATATTCCTTGAGCTGGACGCCGCCGCCCGTGCAGTCCGTGGTACCGACATTGGTCAGCGTCAAGGTGTAGTGAAGGGTCTCGCCGGGACGGATCGGATCAGGACCGTCGGACTTGAAGAGCTCGAGTTCACACTCATTGCTCGTGCACTCGTTCGAGCACTCGTCGTCGTCGACCTCGTTACCGTCATCGCACTCCTCACCAGCATCAACGATCGCATCGCCGCAGATGGGCTCGGTGCAATCGTTTCGGCAGCCATCATTGTTGTTAGTGTTGCCGTCATCGCAATCCTCGCCAGAATCGGTCGTGCCATCGCCGCAATAAGGCAAGGTGCAATCATTCCGGCAGCCATCATAATCATTTGTATTACCGTCGTCACATTCCTCTAAAGGATCCTTTATCGCGTCGCCGCAATAAGGAAGGGAACAATCATTCCGGCAGGCGTCGAAATTGTTTGTGTTACCATCATCACAGAACTCACCCGGATCCTCAATGCCATTGCCGCAATAAGGCTCGTATTCGTCCTCGCAGACAGCTGAACAGCCATCGCCATCGACATTGTTACCATCATCGCACTGCTCACCAGGATCAAGATTACCGTCGCCGCAATAAGGCTCAATATCGCAATTCGCTGAACAGCCATCGCCATCGACATTGTTACCATCATCGCACTGCTCACCGGAATCGAGGATGTAATCCCCACAGTAAGGCAAGGTACAATCGTTGCGGCAACCGTCGAAGTTATTGGTGTTGCCGTCGTCACATTCCTCACCAGGATCGGTCGTGCCATCGCCGCATTCGGGCGGGGAGGGGCAGTTGGTGTGGAACCAGTAGACGCTGTCGCTGGTATCGATCGTCATGGTATGCAAGCCTTTAGCGCTGGATGAGACATAGAAGTCGTCCAGGACGACACCCTCGATAGGCGAAGGATAAGGAGAGGTATAGGTCTTGTCGAACACCGTCCCAGAGGGACCGACGACCAAGACAGAAAGGGGTCGTGTGTCGGAGCTGCCCGGGCTGTTCTCGGTGTACTTATCAAAGAAAATCATAGAGAACGATCCCTGGGTAAGATACATGGTATCAGCTTCATAATCGTCATAGACCACATCTAGCGTGGAGATGTCGTAGACAGGATGTGAAGGATCCTGTGCAAGGTAGCCTTGGATGCCACGTGCACCATTAGGATAAGGGTCCTCAATCTCGACAAAGTCGCCAGGCGAGGTCGAGACCGCATACACCTCTACTTTGAAGGGGCTGGTTTCTGACGCGACAAGAGACAGGGACCGCGGGTTTCCGTTGACCCTGACCGTCGGTTCGATATCGAAGCGTGTGAATATGAGAAGCTGGTCGTTGTCGACCGTAAAGGCCGTATCGATTGGCTGGAAGGGATTGTCCTGGTAGGCGTAGAAGGTTCCGGAGCCTGTGCATGTGGAGACAGGTTCTTCCATCATATTGTATTGACAATCATTGTTGCACACATCATTATCATTGGTGTTACCGTCGTCGCATTCCTCTCCGCTGTCCAGGTAACCGTCACCGCAATAGGACTCATCGGTGATCTCTTCGCAATAGAATGTGTATGACCACACTGCAACGCTGCCGCCCTTGAAGACGAATTTGATCTCGTTACGGCCCTCGTTGAGCTCGAATCCATCGAAGACATCGTCATAGGTGTCGCAATCGAAACAAGAAGAGCTGTCGCATGCCCAATCATGGGTAGTGCCGACATAGTTACCGTTGATATTCACACCGACACGCTCGTTATCGAAAGTGCCGCCGCCGTAGTCGGACGTGGTCACCTGGACTTTACAGGCATACCCATCGAAGTCGGTTCCAGTCGGGGTCGAGAAGTATTGGATAAAATAGTTGTCGCCACCCCATTTCTGGGGCTCGTTAGGCTCGAGGTACTGTTTGTTGTAACCGCCGCAGGCCTTGAAATTGTTATTGCTCGGTTCGGAGAAACACCATGCATAATCGCTGCAGGAGTCGAAGACGCCCGCAGATACGCAATCACCACAATCTGCGGAGGTGGTCCAGAGGTGATCACTGCAATCAGCGCCGCCGGGATTGGTCATGAAACGCTGTGTCCAGTCATAGGAGCCTGAGAGAGGGGAATAGTCTCCAGAGAATGGACAAGTTGTGGCTGCCACAGCAAAGGAAGATAGTAGAAGGATGATTATTGGACAGAGCGCAAAACAGATTTTTTTCGTGGTGTGTTTCATGGTTTTTCCCCTCTCAGGTGTTTTTCGGATTGCAATTATTCAATTCAGGAGCATCGTTCTGCTCCGGTAGATCAAGATCAATATGACAAGGATGGATATCGATATGACAAGGATGGATATCGGATAGGTCCGCTCCGATACTGGCTCCCTCACTGGAAGATAACATTCGGGAGGGAACAGAGGCATCAGAAACGGGAATAGATTCGTCCGGTCCTATGCCGAGTGAGAATACGGAGAACACGGCAGTGATGGCCAGGATCAAGAACGCCTTTAGGCAGAACAGGAGGATGGAGTCAGTTCTATCACAGTCTCTATGGTTATTGGTCACTGACTTTGTCATTCACTTCCCCCTCAAAGCACTATCAACTATCGTTTTTTACGTGCAACTTTTACGTACAACTATCACATAACTATATATGACTAAGTCCCCCTTTTTCACTTAGTAAATAAAAGATAATAAAAAAATATTTCGGTTCTTCAGATGGCCTCTCCCCAGAAGAAGACCTGGCCATCTGTGAAGTCGCCGTTGCAGGGCTCGGGCAGATGCAGCCTGAACGTGATGGCGATGTCAGAACCGGGGCTGAGCACATTACCTCCCCAGTAACTCTTGCCATTGAAGTCCAGCGTTCCGTCCTTCTCGATGATGGGCTGCCTACCGTAGATATCGTCGTCTCCGGGGAACAATCCATCTTCGTTGCCTGTCTCGTACGGGATCCAATAGTAGCCCTCGTTCAGTCCTGGGTCACCGACTCCGCTCGTACGCGGCGAAAACGGCACTGTATTGTAGTTGCCGTTGGTCGCGAAATAGGCGAGGTTTGTCAACGCCAGCACGTTGCTGGTGGGGCATTTGGCACCGCTGCTCGTCGGGTCATAGAAATCAGTGCCCGAGATGTGCATGTTGAGCATCACACCGGAGCCCGGATCAGCACTGTTCTGCAGGAGCAGGGTCTCTGAGTACGAATTCGTGCCCGGACGCACACCGTCAGCGCCGCCGAAAGTGATGTCGCCGACGACCGTGACCGCCAGGATCGGGTTCAGGAACCAATACTCGTTCTCATCCACGGAGGCGAGCTGGCCGTCGAGATCTTCGACCTCGAGGGTCACGAAATACTCACCATACATGCCCAGCGGGCTCTCGATCGTCATGATGCATCCGTAGACACCCATAGTATTCGAGTCGAACTGGGTGAGCCGTTCCTCTCCGATCCACGCGTTGAAAGCCGTGATGTCTCCTTCCCAGGAATCGCGGTTGCAGTTGACCTGGATCTCTCCGTCACCAGGCTGCTGGCCGAAACCAGAGATGGTGCCATAGACGTCGCGGATCTTCTCGATGCCGTTCTTGTCCATGACGAGCACATCCCAACGGATCTGCTCTCCCTCGAAAGCGTAATTATTGCTGCGCTCGACGAGTGCGAGATTCCCATTGGCGTTGTTATGGGTGACCGTGCGCCAGGGGCTCAGCCAGATGAGCGGCTTGAAGTCCTCAGAATTGACCCTGATGCCCATCGCGACGCCCTGGCCGCTGACCGCGTTCTCTCGCTGGTCTGACGGGCTAGCGCATTGCGGATCAGCAGGGTAGTCTACCCTGCCATCGTTGTCATTATCATAGAGGTCGGAGCATTCCGGATGGGACTTGAGCGTCACATTCATCTCAAGCGCCAAGACCGGCAGCACAAGTGTCCTGGTCTCATGTGTCTTGCCTTTCTGGGCGAAGACTTCGATCAGAAGATCAGTATATCCGGAGTACGTGGACGGTACATCGACCGTGTACGCACCCGAGGAATTGGTGGTGGTCTGCAAGACGGTGGAACCCTCGATCGTCACGCGCACGAAAGCGCCGGACGCAGGGCTGACTCCATTCGTCTCGAAGATATGCCCGGTGACTTGCATCGCGGGCGACGCGCCGGAAGCACCTGCTACAAGCAGGACGACAAGCGCGAGACACATCAGAGCGTAGCTTTTTTTGTTCATGGTTCTCCCCCAACATGATTTAATCAGGATAGGTCACTTCTTTTTCGTGATGTGATGAGCATGAGTGGTATGATGCGATTCATCCGTAAAAAAAATAAAAAAAATAAAAAAAATTTATGCAACTCTAGATGGCCTCTCCCCAGAAGAAGATCTGACCGTCTGTGAAGTCGCCGTTGCAGGGCTCGGGCAGGTGCAGCCTGAAAGTAATGGCAATCTCTGCACCTGGGCTCAGGACGTTACCAGCGTTGTACACCTTAGTGTTGAACACCAGAGTACCGTCCTTCTCGATGATGGGCTGTCGACCGAAGATATTGTCGTCTCCGGGGAAGATACCATCTTCGTTGCCGTCCTCGTAAGGAATCCAGTAATAACCTTCATTCTTACCAGGGTCGCCCACTGCACTCGTTCGCGAAACCGTCGGCTGCGTATTATAGTTGCCGTTGGTCGCGAAATAGGCGAGGTTGCTCAGCTCCAGCACGTTGCTGGTGGGGCACTTGGCGCCGCTGCTGGTCGGGTCATAGAAATCAGTACCCGAGATGTACATGTTCAGCAGCACACCAGAGCCGACATCAGCGCTGTTCTGGATGAGCAGAGTCTCTGAGTACGAGTTCGTACCCGGGCGCACGCCGTTAGCGTCACCGAAGACGATGTCTCCGACAACAGTAACTGCGAGGATCGGGTTGAAGAACCAATACTCATTCTCGTCGAAAGTGCCGCTCAAGCCGTCAAGATCCGTAGCTTCGACAGTGACGAAATATTCGCCATACATGCCGAGCGGGCTCTCCACAGTGAGGATGCACTCATAGACATCCATGACTTCACTCTCGAACTGAGTCAGGCGCTCCTCAAGGATCCAGGCATTGAAAGCCGTGATGTCTCCTTGCCAGGCAATGCGGTTGCAGTTAGCCTCGATCGCATTTCCAGCACCCTGAGAGGGACCGATAGTCACGAAGACATCCTCGATCTTCTCGTTGCCGTTCTTGTCCATGACGAGAACAGTCCAGACGATCTGCTCGCCCTCGAAAGCGTAGTTCTCGATTCTTTCCACAAGCTCATAGCCGCCGTCGGCGTTGTTGTGGAAGATGGTCCTGTTGCTATGCATCCAGACCAGAGGCTCGAAGTCCTCGCTGATGACTGAGATTCCCCTTGAATTTCCAGTGACAGGGGTATCAGCCACAACGGCGACTGCAGCCAGCACGGTCATGATAGACAGCACAACACTTAGCAGTTTCTTATCCATTTTCCCAAACCTCCTTACAATGTACTGTTCGCCGACGCGGCCGTGACAGCCGGTCAGCCGATAGTAGCCAGATTGTGGCTGGCTACACCCCGCATAAGCGCGAGGATACGTCCTCACCCGTGAAGGGTCACCGAACGCAGCGGTTCGGCCCTCAGCTCCTCTTGGGGAGCTTCATCCGGCCAACGTCAATGGGTGGACCGTAAATGGTGTCATCAATTGACTATGAGTTGTGATATGTGGGTATGATATTGGTGATATCGGCGAAAAGAGATGATCGGACGAGAATCCGGAGAGCTGAATCAAGGATACCATAGCCTGGCGTGAAGATAGCATGTCGCGTTCCCCCATACATCGCAGTGCTGACAGTGTCACTTACTCGATCCATTGTACCCCCCTCACCTACTTTTGAATCATCCCGGCACGGTGACCGGATATTTACTATTTTATCATGAACATACAGATGTTCTATCTGAGAGTAGTGTCAAATATTTAAACATTCTCATGGTTAGATGTATATACACCACAACAGAAAAACTGGAGGAACACCGAGTGGTTGTAACATAAAAAAAGACCCTATTTCTCGTCGATAAACAGAAATCGTCCAGAAATGTTATGATAACCCAGGTACGATAATTTTCTATAAATACGTTTTTCTTTTTCCCCTGTATTTGCCACGTCAGCGTGTTCCTTTCAGTTCCGACGGACCAGTAGTGGAGAAAAGTATAAATAATCGGCAAGGTTGAAGCACTAACATGGGAAGACTAGTGGTTCTTGTATCTGGATCCGGAACGAATCTCCAGGCCATCATCGATGCCTACGCAGACAAGCGCATACCTGGAGAGATCGCTGCTGTGATATCCAATAGGCCAGATGCGCTTGCGTTGGAGCGGGCGAAGAAGGCCGGCATCCCGACCTTTGTCGTCGAGCAAGGCGATAAGGAAAGGGAGACTTTCGACAAGGAGGTCGCGTCTGCCATCGACTCCCACGAACCCGACCTCATCGTACTCGCTGGCTATATGCGCATCCTCTCACCCTGGTTCGTCATCAGATACAAAGGACGGATCATCAATATCCACCCAGCCCTGCTGCCCAGTTTTCCCGGCACCCATGGTTATGAGGACGCTTGGGAGTACGGCGTCAAGGTGTCCGGCTGCACAGTGCATTTTGTGGATGAAGGCGTCGACACCGGACCCATCATCATCCAGAAGGGCAATCCCATCACTGATGATGATACTTTCGAATCATTCCAGAAACGCGGGCTCGCGCTCGAACATGAGGCATTGCCCGAAGCGATCGCCCTCTTCCTCTCTGGTCGGCTGAACATCGACGGCCGCCGAGTGCGTATCAATGACGGGTGAGACCGATGACGCGATCCGTGCCGGTCTCGTTCGCCACATCGAACAAGCATAAGATCGAACAGGCCCGCCTTTGCCTCGATCCGTCAGGGATACGCATCCGCTGGATTCGGGACCGATATGACGAGGCCTCTGACGATACCATTGAACAGGTCGCGGCAAAGGGCGCCGCTTTTCTCGCCGAGAAGAGGGGCGAGCCGGTGATCGTGGAAGACACAGGATTGTTCTTCGACGCATATCCCGACTTCCCTGGCGCCATGCCTAAATTCGTCTTTGAGCGTATAGGATATGACGGATTGTTCCGGCTATTGCGCAGCAAGCCCAAGGGGGCGATCTTCAGAAGCTGCGTGGGTTATTGTGAACCAGGCAAGAGACCAAGAGTGTTCTCCGGCGAAATGCATGGCCGGATCATTCTCCAAATCCATTGTCCTCACAAGGATGTGTTGCCTTACGAGCGAGTCTTCGTACCCAAAGGAAAGACGCTACCAATGTGCAAGTTGTCACCAGAAGAGAAACAAGATATTTCGCATCGCATGGAAGCGTTCCGGATATTCGCTTCATGGTTCAGTAAAAAAAAAATAGCGCCCGAAAGCTTTAAATGGTAGCGACCGTTTTCTCAAAATACCGATGAACATCGTCAAGCGGGTTCTCATCAGCGTATCGGATAAGACCGGAGTGGTCGACTTCGCCAAAGGGCTGGCCGATTTGGGATGGGAGATCATCTCGACCGGCGGCACCGCAAAACTTCTCCGGGAAAACGGCGTCGATACCGTGACCGTGTCCGAGCTCACCGGCTTCCCTGAAATCCTCGATGGAAGGCTCAAGAGCCTCCACCCGAAGGTCCATGGAGGCATCCTGGCCAAACGTGACGAGAAGCACCTCAAGGAATTGCGAGAGCATTATATCCCGCCGATCGACATCGTGGCAGTCAACCTCTACCCTTTCGAGCAGACCGTGGGCAAGGACCATACATTCGACCAGGCCGTCGAGAACATCGACATCGGCGGACCGACCATGATCAGGGCCGCAGCCAAGAATTTCAAATATGTCACAGTCATCGTCCACCCTGCGGATTATGGTGAAGTGGTCAAGGCCATCGAAACGAATGGTGAGACCTCAGCCAAAGCGCGTGAGGAATTGGCGCGAAAGGCGTTTACCCATACCGCCCGTTACGACACACTCATCAGCGGTTACCTGAACAAACGCGCAGGAATCACGTTTCCCCAGGTCCTCAATCTTACGTTCAAGAAGAAACAAGACACCAGATATGGTGAGAATCCCCATCAGCACGGGGCATTCTACATCGATAAGGACACAGGACTAGCCGCGGCTGTACAGCTAAACGGTAAAGAGATGTCCTTCAACAATATCCTCGACGCCACAGCTGCGGTTCGAATCGCCCGCGAATTCTCCGAACCTGCCTGCGTCATCGTCAAGCATAATAATCCCTGCGGCGTGGCGATAGGAACCGATCCTTCTGACGCCTACTTGCGCGCGCTCGCGACAGATCCTATCAGCAGCTTCGGCGGCGTCGTGGCGTTCAACGAAGAGCTATCCGAATCGGCCGCAGCCAAGATGGGCGATATGTTCTTCGAGATTATCATCGCACCGAGCTACGAAGAAGGCGCACTCAATTCCCTCAAGGAGAAGAAGAATCTTCGCGTCCTGCAGATGCCCATCGAAAGTCCGGACAAAGGACTTCTCGACATCAAGAGGGTTGACGGCGGCATCCTGCTCCAGGATGAAGAGAGCAAAGATATCAACATCAAGGATGTGAGGACGGCCACCAAGCGGACGCCTAGCGAAAAAGAGTTGGAGGACATGCTGTTCGCCTGGAAGATCGTCAAGCATGTCCGCAGCAACGCTATAGTCTTCGCCAAGGACAAACGTACATTAGGCATAGGCGCAGGCCAGATGTCACGCATCGACAGCACACATCTGGCAGTCAAGAAAGCAGGTGACGCCAAGCTCGACCTCTCGTCTTGCGTGATGGCATCTGACGCATTCTTCCCTTTCAAGGACAATGTCGAGCATGCGGCCAAGGTCGGTGTGACAGCCATCATACAACCAGGCGGTTCTGTCCGGGACCAGGAATCGGTTGACGCCGCAGATAAGGCAGGCATGGCCATGAGTTTCACGGGCACCAGGGTATTCCGCCATTAGTAAGCGGGATGAGAGTGAAGAACATCATGACAGACAAACAATTCGAAGAAGGACCCTGCACTGAATGCAAGAGGTCGACAAGCATCTACTGCGACTCATGCAATTGCTGGGTCTGCGAGGATCATGTCAAACGAATCCGTAAAGCCCACGATGAGACCATGGAATTCTGCTCCCATTGCATTGCCAATCTTAAAGTAGGTGAAGTCGTCGGCGACGTCAAGATCACGAAAGAGATGCTTGACGGATAACAATCACATTCTCGTATACTTTTCACTATACCCGAGACGGAAAATTATTTAAGGGCATTCGATACTGATAGACAGAGGGGGGTGGATTTTTATTTTTTCAATTGAAGTCCAAGAACTACAAGATGCATTATTTCTGAATCGGATACGCATAACGCGATCCTATGTCCTATTTTCGCAGATGGAACGACGGGGCGAACGACTCTTCATGCGGACAAAGAAAAGGATGATCCGCAGACGGGCCGACGACAAACAGACCAGGGATAGATGGTCATCGTCGAGATAGAAAGCCACAATCATAGTTAGGCACCATTGGTCACGATACAGATATATAGGTCGCCACACCATAACAGGTAAGTAAGATGACCGAACAGATACCGATCAAGCTCAACAAGACCAGGAACCAGCCCATCCTTGATTTCCTGATGCGTCGTGAGAATCACATGTCCATGACGAATTCCGAGCTC
Organism: archaeon; assembly: GCA_043817075.1. Lineage (GTDB taxonomy): Archaea > Nanobdellota > Nanobdellia > Woesearchaeales > JAADFO01 > CAYVGP01. The sequence continues at coordinate 99,319 of JBDRHG010000005.1, forward strand.
GTCGAGAAGATCATCTTCTGTTTCTACCAGTTCCAGACAGTGAAGAACTCTAAAGGCAAGACGGCGATCGAGACCATCTGCGAAGAGTGGGCCGAACCACCGGTGTCCATACAGAGGGCCATCATTGAGTTCCAAAAGCAATATAAGGAATTCAAGAAAGGCAAGCCAGCCCCTCCTCTGCCCCCCTTGGAGTGAAAAGGGAAAAACATTTATAAAAGCCCTCACTGCTGTTCTCAACCGCTTTTTGCCGGAGTAGCTCAGCCTGGTTAGAGCGCCACGCTCATAAAGCTATGAGCAAGGAGACATCATTGTCGATGACTTATTCGGCGTGTACCGTGGAAGTCGGGGTTTCAAATACCCCCTCCGGCACTTTTTCCCTTTCTCGAGAGCATCTGGCCCAAACATTTAAAAAGGGCTACAGGTTCATCCTGGTTACCGAACAATAGACGGTACAAGAGTACGACGGAGTCAGGTCTTGATTGCATGGTCACATGCCTCGAATTCTGGCTCACCCTGTTGTGAATCATATCACATCACGGGCTTATCACACCTCTTGATACCTGGAGGTTAACATGAAATACGAAGACATGAAATTATCGCAGCCTATAAAAGAGGCTCTGGCCAAGATGGATTTTCTCGAGGCCACCCCTATCCAGGCGCAAGCGATCCCCATCGGCATCGAGGGCAAGGACATCCTCGGCCAGTCAGAGACCGGATCCGGCAAGACCGCCGCTTTCGGAGTCCCCATCGCAGAACGATGCATCAAGGGCGCAGGCATCCAGGCGGTCATCCTCGGACCCACGAGAGAATTGGTCGTGCAGATCGCCCATGTGTTGCGACGCATCGTCACACCCAAAGGCCTGCATGTCGCATCGATCTATGGCGGTGTGGCCATCAATCCTCAGATCGACAAGCTCATGACCGCAGAGATAGTCGTAGGTACCCCCGGCAGGATGCTGGACCATCTGGATCGGCAGACGATGGATCTCTCTAAGATCCGCATCGCTGTGCTAGATGAGGCGGACAAGATGTTCGAGATGGGTTTCATCGAAGATGTCGAGCGCATATTCTCTGCCATGCCGACAAAAAAGCAGTCCATGCTTTTCTCTGCGACCATCGGCACCGAAATACGCGGACTGGCCGAGCGTCGCATGCATGATCCGGTCACCATCTCGACACAGGATTTTGTCGAGAAGAAATTTCTCAAGCAGTTCTACTACGACGTGCCCCGGAACAAGAAATTCTCGTTGCTCGTGCACATCTTCAAACAAGAGAATCCGAGATTGGCGATCATTTTCTGCGGGACGAGGCGGGAGACCGATTTCGTCGAGACCAACCTGGTGGAGAACGGCATCGTGGCAAAGGCCCTGCATGGCGGTCTCACCCAGGTCAAACGCGAGCGCGTCATGGACGATTTCCGCAATAACAGCATCCACGCTCTCGTGGCGACCGATGTCGCCGCCCGAGGACTGGATATCTCCAATGTCACCCACATCTTCAACTACTCTATCCCCTCGACATCCAAGGAGTACATCCATCGCATCGGACGGACGGCGCGCATGGGCGCAGAAGGCAAGGCCATAAGCCTGCTAGACGACAACGATTACGATAACTTCAACGCTGTGCTCAGTGACCATTCCATCCAGGTCACAAAGATGGAAGCCCCGGATTTCCCCCGCGCTAAAGTGGGAAGACGCCCCAGCATGGACCAAGGAAGAGGACCTATGGGCAGAGGTAGCAGAGGTCCGCCGAGAAGGGACGGACCTCCTCGAGGTCGCGGAAGCTATGGTGGTGGACGTATGAGTGGTGGTGCAGGACCCAGGTCCTATGACTCACAACCTCGTTCCTCAGGGACGACCTCTTCATCCGCTCCGAGTTTTGGCAAACGCTGGTGAGAGATTGGAGAAAACGAATAGAAAAAATAATTAAAATTTATTTTTTTATTTCTTCTTTTTGCGGAGCGCGAGCGCGACACCTGCGCCCAAGGCGGCACCGACCGCTACGGCGAGCGCCACGGCCTTTTTGGGGTCCTTCTGGATCATCTTCTTGACCTTGGCCTCATGAAGCGCGTATTTTTTCTTCGCGATCTCGAGCGCTTTATGGGCTTTGGCCTTGGCGGCTTTCGCGGCGATAAACGCTTTCTTCTTGGCCGCTCCGGCTACTTGCTTGATCTCGGCCTTAATGATCCGTGGTGCAGCCTCCTTCGCTGCGCTCTTCACTGGTTTTTTCGCTTTCTTCTTGACAGCCATAATACATCACCTCAAAACTTATAGTATCGATCATCAGAGTATTTTTTCCGTTGAGTCAACGCTATGATGAGGATGAGCAATCCGACGATGAGGAAACTCCATCCGTCTGAGAGCCCTACGTACTGAGACAGGAGCCTGACGACAGCGATGAGCACGAACACCATCCCGAGGAAGAAGAGCAATGCGGCGATGAGCTGTTGCACGATCTTCTCCTGCGTCTGGTAGATGACCCGTTGCGCAGTGTGCACGAGTTTCTTGCTCGAGTCCCTGACCAGGTCGAACACACCCGTCTTGATGAAGTCAAGGACAGACGATGAGAACCCGCCCGAGTCCTTGTCTTTTTGCGTTGCCATTGCCCGTCCTTGGGTTGCAGAGTATAAATAAGTTTCCCTCTGGATACCCGAAGGTAAGGAACCGATACCATTAAATATCAACTCCGGCAATAATTGACGTATGCCAAAGGTCGTACACCATCATCGGCATATGGTCATCGCAGTCTTGTTTCTCATCGCGCTGACCACATTGATCTGGGCCTGCGCCAAAGAGGATGGCACGATCCCTTTTCCGGCGGTCCCGTTGTCATACGACTCGGCACCCATTCCGACATCCGATCCGGCCGCAGGCGGGACGGTGCTCAAGGTCCAGCAGGATGAGGGAGACACCCCTGAGAGGATCGCTTTACGTATCCGGGCGGATGCCCAGGAGGGACTGGTGTTCAAACGAGGCCAATATGTGAGCGGGGAGACCACCATCCCGTTCATCTTCCCCCAGGACCGGGTGGAAGGCGGCGGATGGATCGAGGACAAGGCAGAAGTGACCATACAGGTCGATAAATCTTCAGTCGTCGGCGATGTCGTGGAAGTGGTCGTCTATCCCTGCCGGCTCGGCCAAGAGGGATACGAATGTCCAGGATGGGTGTCGACCAAGTTGGAGGTGGACCTCACCTCGCCGACCGAGCCGGTTCAGGTCATGGAACCGGAGACGAAAGAGCCAGAGATACAGATGCCAGGATCACGCTGCGATCCCGGTTGCCTTCTCGATGGGGTTTGCGATGCGTCCTGCATCGGGGAACCTGGTTGCGAGCCAAATTCGATCGGCGAGATAGAGATAGGATCCGAGAGGATCGGTGCGATGGAAATCTGCGACGACCAACAACCAGGAGCCGTCGTCAACCTCGATCCGACAATCTGCGATGAAGACCTTTTCCTCCAGAAGGTGTTCTGCACGACCTGCACGAATCCTAAACCAATCATCGAGACCTGCTACCGCCGATGCGAAGGGAACAGTTGCGACGGCGACCGCAGATTCATCCCTGAATGCGGTTTCGACGCAGGGGTCGACTGCACGTCCTTTTCTGCACGGACTGAGCAGATCGACATCGAGCTGCAGAACAAGGGGAGCGGACTCATCACCATAACAGAGATCGATGTTTCGGAGGCCGGCTGCGATTTCACCGGGCAAGCGTCAGTGATGGGCAATAATTTCATCACTTTGACATTGGAGAACTGCGACGCGGTCCGTGCGCCGAACGGTTTCGAGAGCGACATCGTACTGAAATACACTGATGAAACCGGCCAAGAACAGCGCACGAATGGCCATATCAAAGTCAAAGTGCGATAGGGCTCAGAGAGCCCCATCACCCCATATTCTGAGGATTTCGGTCGTAAGGCACCTATAGGCTCCTCATAAGTAGTGAATTTAAAACAACCCTTATAACGAACTGACCTAGAATAGTATTGTTTAAATAGTAGTTCATCTTTGTAGTTTACAGAGGTGAATTTTTATGAGAAAAGCAAGGAAATTAGATGTTGTATGTCCAAATAGGAATTGTGTGGCTTTTGATAAACCTGGTCTA
>JBDRHG010000006.1:0-13720 GCA_043817075.1 archaeon
CTGTCACTCGGAGCTATCCTCGGCCTAAAGGCCGAGGTATTACGCTCCTCGCATCAATAGACAGGTTTTTGGAATTGAAAATCTCGTCCTGAAGGACGGGGTATTAAACCCACGAAAATCTCATGACGAGATTTTCAATAAGGCCGACGGATTACGTCGCGGGTCGGTTATGAACTTTAAGAGTATGCCCTATCATATCTTGGGTTGAATATATTTAATATAAGGCAAATTATCGTATAAGACCGGAATGCTTATAAATAAGTTGCTACTAATATAAGTAAAATGTTACTAAAATATCAAATTCAGGTATTTGAAGAGTTTTTAGGAGATTACAGCAGAAGGTTAACAGGCAGTTTCATAGCTGAAAAGAAAGGGATGAACCAGAAGACAACCTCAACTTACTTGAACAAGCTTGAAAAAGAGCACATCTTAAAGAGCAAGACAGAAGGAAAGAACAAACTATATTTCCTTAATCTTGATAACAAAGAAATAGTAAAGAATTTTATAATTGCGATAGAACATTTAAGAACAATAGAATTATTTAAAAAAAACATTTTGATAAAAGAAATCTCAGAAAAAATACAGCCACTAATCAGGGGGATAACGCTTATCTTTGGCAGCTATGCTAAAGACACCCAAAAAAAAGATTCTGATTTAGACATCCTAATTATCGGTAAATGTAATGAAAAAGAAATTGATGATATCTCACAAATATACAATATTCAAATAAACGTTAAAATTTATCCAAGACTAAAAAAAGATATTCTAACGAAAGAAGCAATAAAAAATCATATAATCGTAAAAAATTCTGAACAATTAGTTGAGGCAATAATAAATGGATAAGATACATTTAAAGAGACCAATATTGAAAAAGAAGTATTTGGCTAAACTGTTTAATGTTGAGTTCAATAAATTTCCCGCAATTTATAAATAAAAAAAAGAGGTCAAAATAGACAGAGATGACGTTTTTCTATGAAAGAAAGACGCCTCGGAGCGGAGGTGGAAAGCCATGGGCGTAGCGATAAGGGACATCATAACCGCAAAAGACATCAAGGTAGATGACCTGGCAGGCAAGCCGATAGCGATCGACTCCTACAATATGCTCTACCAGTTCATCACCACGATACGCGGCCCTGACGGCAGCCCCCTGACAGACTCCAAGGGCAATATCACCTCGCATCTCGTCGGCCTCTTCTCGCGCGCAGCCCAATTCCTCCAGAAGAACCTCAAGCCCGTCTTCGTCTTCGACGGCGAGGTCCCCCAGCTCAAACGCGCGGAGCTCGACCGAAGGAAAGAGCTCAAGCAGGTCGCCGCGGACAAATACGAAGCGGCCAAGGCGGTCGAGGACGTCGAGTCCATGAAGAAGTTCGCCGCCCGCACCAGCAGACTGACGAAGAGCATGGTCGACGAGGCAAAAGAGCTGGTCACCGCCATGGGCTTCCCCATCGTCCAGGCACCATCAGAAGGCGAGGCCCAAGCGGCCTACATGACGAAGAAGGGCGACTGCTACGCAACCATCTCACAGGACTTCGATTCCCTGCTGCATGGCGCGCCCCGCCTGGTGCGCAACCTCTCAATCGCAGGCAAGCGAAAACGCACCGGAAAGATCGGCTACGTCACGGTCAGTCCTGAGCTGATCGAGCTCTCTAGCACGCTCAATACCCTCGGCATCGACAACGACCAACTGATCGCCTTGGCCATGCTGGTCGGCACCGACTACAATATCGGCGGCATCAAGGGCATCGGCCCAAAGAAGGGGATCGAACTGGTCAAGAAGCACGGCAAAGACTTCGACAAGCTCTTCGCCGAGGTCAGATGGGCTGAACACACAGACAATCCCTGGGAAGAGGTCTACTACCTCATCAAGAAGCTGCCTGTCACCGATGACTACGAACTGACCTGGCAGAGCCCCGATTTCGACGCGATAAAGACCGTTCTGGTGACCCGTCGGGAATTCTCCCTAGAACGAGTCGAGTCGACCTTCGACAAGATCCGGAAGCAATCGACGCTTCAGCAGCAGAAAGGGCTCAGCGACTTCTTCTAGCATAACGCTATTATACCCTTCACGGTTATCTGCCATCATGCGAGGACTCAAAGTACCGTTGAAGGACGCCGAGAAGGCAAAGCAGGAGCTCATCAAGTCCGACGCGCTGGACCACAGCCACCGGTTGGTCAGGGAGAAAGACGCCATCGTCTTCCCAGTGCTCAAGGAGATCAAAGGCGTGGGCGAGCTAGTGGATATGGATTTCGAACCATCGCGCGAGACCGCTGGCACGCTACGCGACGCGCTCAAAGGCAAGCTCTCCCCAGAAGAGGAAGAACGGCTCAAGACCGCCTTTGACACCGTGGGCCGGATCGCCATCCTTGAGATCGACCCGTTGCTGGTGCCAAAAGAGAAGCTCATCGCTGACGCATTGCTCTCCATCAATCCCACCATCACGACCGTATTGAAAAAAGCCGAGAAGCACTCCGGCACCTTCCGCACCCAGAAGCTCGACTATCTCGCCGGCGAGAAGACAAAAAAAGCGGTCTACCGCGAGAACGATGTCATGCTCTACCTGGACGTCGAGAAGGTCTACTTCTCCCCGCGCCTCTCGACCGAGAGGAAGCGCGTCATGCAACTGGTGGCAAAAGACGAGCATGTGCTGGTCATGTTCTCCGGCTGCGGACCCTACACCTGCGTCATCTCCAAGAACACCGAGGCCGCAGAGGTAGTCGGCGTCGAGATCAATCCGGACGGCCAGAAGTACGCCGAGCTGAACGCCAAGAAGAACAAGCTGAAGAATGTGACGAACCATTGCGGCGATGTCAATGACGTGGTGCCCACACTGGGCGTGTTCGACCGCGTGCTCATGCCGCTGCCCATGGACGCCGAAGATTTCCTCGATGTCGCGCTCGCCACGACCAAGCCTGGCGGCGTCATCCATTTCTACGATTTCCTCGAAGAGAAAGACATCCCCGCTGCCGCGATCAAGAAGATCGAGTCTGCATGCGAAATAGCAGGAAGGAAACCAAAGATTCTCGGCCATGCCAGATGCGGCCAGTTCTCACCCTATACTTTCCGGATCTGCGTGGACGCCAGGATCGATTGAGCGGCCCGACCGTTAATAAGGATTATGGATTCCTGATTCCCATCCTATATAAGCACACCAACAAAAGAAGCATGCATGATGTACACCAACTTTGGAATGTGGGGCGTTGGTTGGATAGGCATGGCCTTGGTATGGGGTCTGCTCATCTGGCTGGTCTGGCGTCTTATCGACAGGTCGAACACATCAGTCTCTGCTGACGCACCCATCGACATCCTCAAGAAACGGTTGGCGAGAGGAGATATCGATCAGGAGAAGTATCGACAACTGAAAAAAGACCTCTCGGACTGAAAACAATGGAGATGATTGACATGTACAGTATGTCCATTAAGTCCAGCAGTTCATTCAACAAGACTGTCGACGAGGTGAGGACGGTCCTCCAGACCGAAGGCTTCGGCGTTCTGACTGAGATCGATGTGAAGGAGACCCTCAAGAATAAACTTGACGTGGATTTCGACAGATACATCATTCTCGGCGCATGCAATCCTCCGCTGGCATTCAAGGCGTTGTCAGCAGAGAAGGAGATAGGGCTTATGCTACCTTGTAATGTCATCGTGTATGAATCGGACGGGACCGTAAACGTCAGTGCAATCGATCCGGTGCAGACGATGTCTACGGTCAACAACCGAACGCTGACAGAAATAGCTGAGGAGGTACGTGAGAAATTGAAAAGGGTGATTGGAAAGGTGAAGGCCGACACCTGATTGTTGAATGATTCTCCCCCTTGAGCTCGTGATGCATCACATCGTCGATCTTCACAGACTACTCGCAGAACATTTATAAAGGCCCCTCCACCTCATACTCTTGCGTGCAATGACTGCGTGAACACCCGCTGAGCTGCGGCGATGAAGATCGGATGTAACTGAGGAGCACGCATCCTTTTCACTTTCTAGTGGTGATTTACCACAATCTTTATAAATGAAAACATCCTTGCCCCGCTTATAATTTCCCCGCGGATAACCATGATCGATAATAGTCACATCGGCGTCATTATGCCGGTAAAAAACGAAGAGGACTCTGTCAGTGACAGTATTGATACAATTATTGAACAAACCCACGAACCAATAGAGCTAGTCATCGTCAATGACGGCAGTACCGATGCGACTCCAGAAATCATAGCTGGCAAGGCAAATACTTCTGATAATATCACCATTGTTGAGCTCCCCGAAGGAGAATGGGATCTGGGCATACATTACGCAAAAGTGTGCATATCAGGATTCAATAAACTATTAGACCATAAGCCGGAGCTGGATTATATCGGCCTTGTTGATGCGGATATTCTTTTGCCAAAGAACTATTTCGAAAAGATAATCAAAGAATTCACAACAAATAGTTCGCTGGGCATTGCAGGCGGACCTATCAAGATGCCGAATCGGAAAGGAGAATGGGTAACCGATCATACACCTCGTGAGTTTGTCCATGGCGCGAACAGAATCTGGCGACGTCAGTGTTTTGATGAGACAGGAGGATACATCCCCACGTATTGTCCGGATTCTGTATCAAATGCCAAAGCGCGGATAAGAGGATGGCAATTGGAGATTATCCCGGATCTCGAATGTGTCCAGGTTCGAGAGACCTCAACGGGGAATGGCCTCTGGAATGGATATGCAAATATCGGAAGAGCTAAGCATTTTCTGAACGCGAACAAACTTTATGTCCTGCTCAAAGGGGTGCAATATCTAATGAAAGCCCCACACTACCCTGGCATCGCTTACTTCCTAGCGTATGCCAACGATGTCATCAGAAGGGTTGACAAGATCCCTGATGAAGAAATCCGTAATTATTACCGGAAAGACCGCCCATACCAATTGATCAGAAAGTTCGTCGAGAAGTACGATCCACGGCAGAGAATATCTTAGTAACAATCTTAAATTTATGCACATATTCTTCCCGGCACACTTTTAATCCCACCCAGACCCCTTCTCGCCATGTCACATATCATAAAAATCCCGATTGAGGATATCATCATCACGAAAGGCTACTTCCTCATCGCAGGAGATGCCATCAATGAGGATCCATCCCGATTAGGCGAGGCAATGACAGACCGTATCACTGCCCAAGCCCAGATGCTTGTAGGTCACCCAGCGGCTGAGCGTACTGATCCTCACCCACGAGAAGACCACCAGGAAGGATGATCCCCACATAGAATACCTCTATCTTGGCGCTGTCCTCGTCCAGAACAAGGTCGCCCAAATGACGAAGAACACTGCGGGATTGGACTACTATCTACAGCTGTACAAACCTCACTTCACAAAACATCTAGAACGGATGACATACTAACCGAACATCCCGAGATAGTCTTCGCCTTCTTCCTCTTCCTGGCGCTGCACCTTCTTGATGGCCTCGAAGAAATCGTTCTGGGTGATGATAGACCTGCTTTCACGGATGGCGAAGTAGCCGGCCTCTGTGCACACGGCACGGACCTCAGCTCCTGAGAATCCGCCCATGCGACGCACCAGAGCGTCAATCTTGACGTCTTTGAGCTTCATCCTGGACGAATGGATCTTGAAGATGGCCTTGATCCCCTCCGACCCCGGGACCGGCACATTGATGAGCCTGTCCAGCCTACCCGGACGCACGATCGCGGGATCCAATATGTCCTTGCGGTTGGTCGCGCCTATGACCTTGACATTGTCCAGCGGCTTGAAGCCGTCGATCTCGGCGAGGAACTGCATGAAGGTGCGCTGCACCTCTCTTTCCCCCGAGGTGCCGATCTCTATCCTTTTCGATGCGAGAGCGTCGATCTCATCGATGAAGATGATGGCGGGCGCTTTGGCGCGCGCGAGCTCGAAGATATCCTTGACCAGTTTCGCGCCTTCGCCGATGAACTTCTGCACCAGCTCGGACGCCACGATCTCGATGAACATGGCGTTGGTCGATTGGGCCACCGCCTTGGCAAGGAGAGTCTTGCCCGTTCCAGGAGGGCCGTAGAGCAACACACCCTTCGGCGGCGAGATGCCGACCTTCTTGAAGAGCTCCGGCTTGACCAGAGGCAGTTCGATGACCTCTTGGATCTCCCGGATCTGGTCGGAAAGACCGCCGATGTCGGCCCATGTCAGTTTAGGCTTCTCCATGATGACGAACTTCTCGACATTGAACTTGCGGCTGGTGCGCACCTTCTCGATGACAGTGAGGTTCTTCTGCTCGACCAGCACGATATCACCGGAGCGCAGGCTCTTGACCTTGGTGGAGATATTGACATAGAACATGTTACCGTTGGGCACTTTGATGATAGCCTTATCCTTGATGATGTCATGGATCTCGCTGACCATGAGCGCCGGTTCCCTGAATTTATCCAGGTCTGTACGGAGCTTGTCTAGGGTCTCCTTCAGTATCCTGTTCTCTTCTTCGAGCTGGCTCATGTTGGCGGTGTACGTGTACATGACGTTGTCGAGTTCGTTTGCCATAACAGTCACCGGTACCCTCGCTGCTTATAAAAAGGTTTGGGTGAGAATTTCAAATAGAAATCAATTGTTTAGGAAACTTCGTCAACACCTTCGCTCCCTTCGCACCGACAACACAGGTGTCCTCGATGCGCAGCCCCCATCTCCCTTCGCGGTACACACCAGGTTCTACCGTGACCGCCATCCCCTCTCGCAGTAAGAACTCGCCGCGCGAATTGAGGTTGCGGCTCCCTTCATGCGTCTCGATGCCGATCTGATGTCCGAGACCATGCGTCATGAGCGGCGCCAGATCCCCAAGACGTTCGCGGGAGAACGCATCCACATCTTTCCCGACCGCACCGGGCTTGACAACGCCGATGGTCGCCTCCTGGACCGCCAACAGCCGTTGGTACAATGCCCGCTCCCGTTCGCTCGGCGTCCCGAGATAGAAAGTCCGAGTCATGTCTGAGCAATAGTTCCTGTATCGCACGCCGAAATCGATGATGAGAAATCCTTTCCGCAAAGGGGCCGGCGCAGGAGAGTGATGGATGATGCCGGCGTTCTTGCCTGATGCGACAATCGGCTTGAAAGATGGCTCGCAACCGCGCTTGGCGATCTCATTCAATAGGAATGCAGCGACATCTGTCTCAGATGAGAACCTCTTCATCTTCTTGACACACAATCCCAGAATCTCGTCTCCGATACTGCATGCTTTCCTGATGAGCGCGATCTCTTCTTTCGTCTTGATCTCGCGCAGCCGCATCACATCATCCGAGACATCGACGAACCGCGCATTCGGAAAGGCCTTCTTGAGCAGCTTCATCTCGCGGACCGACACCACACGCATGTTGATACCGATATTTTTCGCTTTGACATGCGCCGCCAGATAACCATAGAGATTATCCTTTAACGCACGGACGTCCTTGATGCGGCCCTGCTGCACCACACTCAACTCATGAGGTTTTGCCAGCAAGAACATACCCCTCGTACGGACAACGACGCAGGAGAAATCATACAGCTCAACACCGCTCAACCACGTCGTAGAATAATCCCGCTTCGCCGCACTGCTCGACAGTAAGATCATTGCATCGACAGACGCCGACAGCTTGGACAGAGAGAATGCCATACCCCTATTGGGTACCCCGCTCTTTATAACCTTTCTGACCGGATAAGACCACTACAGAGTAGCAAGATTTATAAATCGGCGTTGGATTCTCTGCTTCATGAGCAAAAAAGCCGCTAGCTCCGAACCTGTCTTCTTCACTGGCTACGTTTATAATGGAATAAGCAAGGGAGCCCAGCTTTCGCCAATTCCGGTCGGCCACCACCTATACACGACTGATGATCATCTGCTGGATGAAAATATTGAAGGTGGCAGCCCTACTGTGATTGGCGATTCCGCTCTCGAGAAGCTCGCGGTAGATAAAACAGATATCGGAATCGAAGAAGAGGTCAAAGCGTATGGAATCTGGCAGAACCCTACCGCCTATCTTACCATGATCGCGTTCGGCACCGACCTTCGGGATGCGATGAATGCTTACCTCCCATTTATGCCAGAACAACTCGGACGCCAGGGAAGCATAACCATCAAGGAGCACACCAATTTCAATTTGCCAAATGATAACATCACACACACAGCCCGATGCCACATCTCGGACATGTATAAGATGCTCAAAAAGAGAAAGAATGCCAACGCTCCGAAGGCCGATACCATATTGTACGAGTAAGCGCTCGACCAACAGCTATTTCTGAAAAGTATTGACACGACCTTAGTGGATCAGTACGGCCCGCAGATCCAACCTTCTGAGCATCTCCCAAAGCGCGATCTAAGAGAAATGAAATGGTGACAGTGGTTGACCGTGAATGACTATCTAGTCACCTGAAAACCTTCGACCTGCTCCTTCAGTTTCTTCGCGTCCGCATTATTCTCGAAATGGTCGCGCACCGGCTGCAGCAATGAAGAGATCGCTTTTGCCGTCGCCATCTTGAGATCCAACGGATGCAATTCCTTCTTGACGAAGGCCGACTCCAAAGCACCGTAAGAATCGAACGTCAGATTCCCACCCCATTTCTCCGGGCGCTCAATAATCAACGAATCCTTCAATTCAAAAACGATATATTTACAGTACTCCAACACAGGATTGTCCACGGCCTCTCCTTCTGGGCAGAACGCCTTCTTCAGTTTCCGCACGACATCCTCGTCAGAATCCGTCATGAAGATGGCAGAATCCGGTTTGGATTTGCTCATCTTCATCTCGATCGCTCGTTCAACAGCATCCCCGCCCTCAGGAGGCTCCTGCAATCCCATGAGCATATGATGTGAGACGATGGCCGGCTTCCAGAAGCCGAGCTTAGGACCCAATTCTCGAGCCAGCATATTGACCTTCCTCTGGTCCAATCCGAGCTGGCAGATCTTAGCGTTCAAGTAATAGATATCTGCGCATTGCATGCAGGGATACAGGATCTGGCTCGCCTGCTGCACATCAGATTCCTGCCGCCCCATGATCTGGCCACAACGGACTATGCGGTTCACTGTGGAATGGCGCGCCACCTGCATGACCAATTTCCAATAGTTGTCGTCCTTGGCCGCATCCGAGGCCCAATGGAATTCGACATGCTCCATGTCCATGCCGCATGCTTTCCACACCTCGATCATGTACTTGCCCGTCGTCTGGATCTTCTCGAGGTCGCCGCCCAATTTATTATTCGCCCAGGCATGCCAATCGGCCACCCACATCTTGAAGGTGATGCCGGCCTTGGCCATCTTGTTGACGTTGATGGCGCGGAGAAGGCCCTGTGCGATATGGATGCGTCCAGATGGCTCGAAACCGTCATAGGCGTAGAGCTTCTCGCCTGATGCGAGCAGTTCTTTAAGGTCCTCCTCGGTGATGATCTCTTCTCCCACTTCATTGATGAGCTTCAGGCGTTCGTCGATATCCATGATATGTGAGGAGAACCCTACGAGGTATAAAAGTTTGTCGCCGGACAGCGACAGCAAAGTATATAAATGACGGATCCTGAAGAATCTGGATGAAAGCCATCACCCCTGTTCCCCTCATACTCGCGTTCCTCCTCGTCCTGCTCACCATGCCGACGGCGATCAGCCAAGGCTCCAGCATGGATACCGCCGAACCCATCACGCCAGGCACGATCACGGCAGACGGTAAGGTCTCCGACGATCCCAACGATTTCTACGAGATCGATGTCTCACCAGGTCAACGTCTGGTCATAGAGGCTGAGTTCTCAGGCGATCAGAACCGTGGCGGCTACGTCTATCTCTACGACGAAGACAAAGAGAAGATCGGCTGGGTGAGCTTCGACGAGGTCGTCAAACGGAGCTTTCTCCCCGGGACCGCCGATGGAAAAACCAAGATCAGCATCGAATTCAGCGGGTGGAGCAAATGGCATCACACCACCGGCTACAGCGCCGATATCATCCTGGCCGACAGCTACGACGGCAACAAGCCCCAAGATGCGGGCGACACCTACGATGATGCGCTTCCGATCACTCCGGGCAGCTATCCTTCAAATTGGCTCTCGGCCACCGGCGTCGAAGAAGAGATGGGCACAGATGAGAAGGACATCTTCTCTGTCTCCCTGGCCGAGAACGAGAAGCTCGCGCTTCGCATCACGCCGCCTGACGAGACGGAGTTCAAGGTCAGTATCATAGATATAGACCGCACGACGATGGCTGGAGGCGTATCCGCTAATCCTGGCGCGATCCTCAAGGCAGAAATCGTCAGCATAGAAGGTGGACAATATTACATCGTAGTGGAAGAGGACAGATACAGCGGTAAGAAGGGAGGCAAGTACGCCATCGAGATCCATGTCTCCAATGCCACCGAAGAGGAGATCTCCGAGCAAGAATTGCTGGATACATTCGGAATCCCCCGAGACGGCAGCATCGATCCTCAGATGATGGAGATGCTCCGCAGCCAGGCCGGTGAGATGGAAGGCGCGCTGGCAGCGATCCGGGCCATCGAAGGCCTCGATGACGGAGAGCCCATCTCTGGCGAAGACATCGGAAATCTCATAGATACTCTCGGCGAAGAATATGAAGACATGCCGACTCCCGAGGAGCTCGAACAGCTCCAGCAGGACGTAGAGCGCGGCATCGCGATCGCCGCGATCCTCATCATCGCCATCCCCATCCTTGGATTGATCAGCCTCATCCTCTTCATCATCTGCGCAATCTCCATATTCACCGCAAAGAACACCGGAGGCTGGAAGGCAGTATGGTTCATCGTCGTATTCCTCCTGCCCATCCTGGGCCCCATCATCTATTTCATCGGAGGAAAGCGCGGCCGGAAGAAGACCGCGACACCCGATGACCGATCTTCCTCGACCCAGCCATCCACACCCACTGAGCAGTCTTACACGTCTCCGCCACCGATATCACAGCCCCCTCCGCTCCTCGACCCCCGCGTGCAACAGGTCCGCGACTATGTCAGCAAGGCCCGCTCCGCAGGCAAGACTGATGACGAGACACGACAGACCCTCAAACAGGCTGGATGGCCTGACGACCTGATCAACCAGGGATTCTAGAAGAACGAGCGGAAGACGAGCGATATGATGTAGCCTGCGTACAGCGCCAGGAACATGATGCCTTCTCTCTTCGTTATCTTGCTGTTCGACCGCATGAACAGCCACAGCAATACCGATATGCCGATCATCACCGGCATGTCGATGAACACCAGGGACGGCTCGACCTCCAAAGGCCGGATCGTGCTCACAAGTCCGAGCACCCAGAAGGTGTTGAATACATTGCTGCCGAGCACGTTGCCTACCGCGATCTCCATCTTCTTCTTGGCCGCAGCCACGACGGATGTGATGAGCTCAGGAAGCGACGTCCCGATGGACACGATGGTCAGCCCGATGATGGCCTCAGACACGCCGAGCATCACCGCGATCTCCGACGCCGAATCGACCAGCATGTCTGCACCCCATACCACGCCTGCGATGCCGACCACTGTCATGATGATGGATTTAGGCAGGCCATAGTCCGGTGGGGTATCGAACTTCTTCTCTGCGCGTTGCTTCATCGCACGGGTCACGATTTTGTACATGAAGAAGGCGAAGAAGGCCAGGAAGATGATCCCGTCTATGCGGCCGAGGATGAACTTCTCGGCAGAAGCGTCGAAGCCGAGATTGAGGGACAGCAGGATGAGCACGAGACCGGAGAACACGACGAAGGGCGCCTCGAATTTGATGGTGGGGCTTCGCACGACGAGCGCACACACGGTGGCGGACAATCCGAGGATGAGAGCGATATTGGCGATGTTGCTCCCCACGATGTTGCCGAGCGATACCGCGACCGCGCCCTTGATCGCCGAGATGACGCTGACGGTGAGCTCAGGCACCGATGTACCGAAAGCCACGATGGTCAACCCGATGACGAGCGGCGAGACACGGTAGTGTGCGGCTATCGACGATGAGCCGTCCACGAGATAGTCGGCACCCTTGACCAGGATGATGAGCCCGAAGGAGAAGAGCAGGATGAGCACCGGAACGGAGAACTGGCTCTTGGGCAGCAAGAAGGCAAAAAGCCCCAGGATGATGGCATACGTCCACCACTGCTTGAACAGATTCATGCTTCAAGCAAAGACCTCAGGCCCATTTAAAACTATCGTTCACTGGTCACTGCGACCACCCACACAACCATTAATAACCCCCGATCCCCTCCAATGCATATGAAGATAGCGGTGACACTGCTCTCATCCTACCTGTACTGCTCAAGGAAGCTCTTCCTGGAGAAAGTGCTCAAGCTGGCCGAGCCCCCGAAAGACAGCCTGCTCCTCGGTTCCATACGCCATGCCTTGATGGAACAGATCAACGCCATGGAACAAGAGATCGTCTCCTCGATCACGACGCCGTTGGATCGTATAGGCATCAGCAAACTCTACAAACGACGCTACCTCCGTACGGTCAAGTCCCTGGTATCCAACAGGGCAAAGGCGCTGAAGATGGTAGGAGCCGAACCGGTCGACGCATTCCAAAGCGCATGGGAGACCGCAGTACGCGAGGCCGACATACGAGCCGAGAACGTCGCGGCCTTCATCGAAGGCACCGGATTCCTGGGCGACGAGCTCTGGGAGAAGTTGACCCCGAAGATAAGCGGCGAAGTCCGCATAGAATCCGAGTCATTGGGACTCACTGGCGTCATCGATCAATTGCGCGAATATACGGACCGCGTGGAGCCCGTGGAGCTCAAGACCGGCCGCATGCCCGCAGAGGGCGTATGGCCCAGCCACAAGATTCAGCTCGGCGCCTACCTCATCATGCTCCAGGAGGGAGGCAAGACAGCGCCGACAGGCACGGTCCGCTACCTCGATGCCAAAGCAGAGAAGGACATCACGGTCAACCCCTTCTTTAAGAAGGAGATCCTTATCCTACGCGAAAAGGTATCTGAACTCCTCTCAGGCGCACAGTTGCCGCCTATCGTGGTCAACCGGAACAAATGCCAGGCCTGCGGGCTACGCCAGCAATGCTACGATGAGGGCCTGATGGCCGATAAGACAGCCGCCCTCGGGCGGTGACGTCACCACTGCCGCATGCACTCGCCATCCGAAACTTTTATATACTTACCCGCGCCATATTCTTCAATATTACGATACTCAACAACAGGTGATACTCCATGGCGGAAGAGGACAAGAAATTCTCAAAACAGCTCATCGGCAAGACCGTGGTCAGCAAGAACGGAAAGAGGTTCGGGGAAGTAGGCGATATCGTCTTCGAGACCCACTCTGGTGAGCTGATCCACATGGTGCTGCAGAACCCTACTCAATACATCCAGAAGCTGGAGCTCGAAAAAGACAAGGAAGGCAGCATCCTCATCCCATTCTCAGCCGTGATCGCGATAGGCGATTTCATGGTGGTCGCTGAGGAGGACATCATATAGTCCGACGAAGCGACCTCGGAAATCTTTGATCTCCGTTGGTCGCAGAAGAAGACATCATCTAAGATGGAAGGCCAAAAGACTTCGGTCTGGGCAATTCTCGCTCTCGTGTTCTCGATACTGTTCGCGCCCTTGGGACTCATCTTCGCTATCGTCGCATTGGTCCGGATCAAGAAGGACCCGATGCCGCCTGCGAGACCAGCCACGATCCTATGTGAACTACGGCGGGTCTCGCTTCTCTCGACCGCGCCGCGTCGTGTGCTCAGCCTGAGTAGCTGACCAACGTTTGCTGTTGTTTTTCTTCTCGTTCTTGCCAGTGTTTTTTCTGTCCTTCTTTGATGTAGCGCTTGGTA
>JBDRHG010000007.1:0-57620 GCA_043817075.1 archaeon
TTTCTGTGCATCTCTGGTTTATCGTCTTGGTTTTATCATTTATCGAGTATCAAACTTATCTTGGCGACGAACTTTGTCGCATTATCGAATATTTCATCCAACCGACGTTCTGTATATGTCTTTATGGCAGAATACCTTGCGATATGGCTCTCTTTCTTGGCATCCTCAAAATACTTCACATATTCGTCCTCAAAGATTTTATAGCTCTGGTTAAGGATATCCAGATCTTCTTTCTCAATCTGATCTGGAACAAGAAGCTGTCCTAATGCTATCTGTGCTGCATCATGGTCTGATACGGAATAACCTTTCGAATGGATTGCAGCTTTCGCAGCATAGAGCATCGAATAGTATGAGATGGTGATTGCCCAATAATTCCAGTATAGCTTTTCTGGTTCATCATTAGAAGGATCATAGTTCTTGACGTGCTCTGCTATCTGGAGGCTGCTTTCAGCCTTCTTGAGGAAAAGATGGATCTTAAAAGTGTCTGAGGACTTTCTTACTCTTCGAGCTTCAACAAATTCATTGAATCTTTTCGTGCATTCTTCTTTATTGAATTCCATCAACCACCAACCCCCAAAACGTTTCTGGTTTATTCAGGACAATGTGATCTTTCAATGCCTGTTTCCCCACATTCTCTTCTTTGTCCTTCAACATTCTTATGAATTCCGATTTTGTGATGAATAAGGGGTTTATCTTCTTCCTGAAAAGCAACTCATACTTTGAGAAGCTCAGATTTTTCTCTCCTTTCTTATTCATTATGAGAAAGTCAATATCTGATATATCTGTTTGCTGACCTTTCGCATAACTACCAAAGATAAGCACTATGTCATCGGAATTTAATTCCGTAGCGATTTTCTTTATGATGGGCTGATTTTTTAGAAATTCTTCTTTTTCCTCATTGGCAGCTACAGCAAGATGGCTTCTTAATGTAGGATGGGCGAGATTTAACCCTAGCACTTTTGACTTCCCAACTTTTTTTATGGTAAGCAAACCACCCATCTCTTGCACAGTGCGGTAAAAAGAGGCATAAGGAATATGCAAGGTTTTGCTTAAATCATGCATGGTAAACTCTGAAGGATACTTCGTTCCCAACCAATTGATGATTTTATATTTATTATCCATTTTTGGATAATGTTATCCATTATTGATATATAAGTCTTTCGCATGTTCAGGGCATTCCAACGCCATCAGTGAATAGTATTGTTGTTTCACATGCCGGGCGGGGCCATCCACCAGTTCGACGGGAACCAGGAATAGATGCTCAAAAATCGAAGATTTTTTGTCGTGCCAAACCAGGAGTTCTCCGTGCATCTCTGCTGCCCCATCCTATGATCGGATGATCCGGGCAGAAAGCGTCATCCGGACGATTTCACCAGGTGACCACAGCCCTATCTCTTCTGTTTTTTTGTGGTCACCTGCTTGAGTGTCTTCTTGTATTGTCTGATGAGGAAATGGAGCGTGGGCCTGATCCGGTCATTCTTCTGGTAGTCCTGCAATACAGAGTAATACTCTGTCCTGTCTTTCAGCAGGATGTTTATCGGCGGATAGCCGTGACGTATCAGCACAAAGTTGAGGAGTAATCTTCCCACCCGTCCATTTCCATCCTGGAACGGATGGATATCCTCGAACTGATTGTGGACGATCGCGGCCAGGACCAAAGGATCGAATACCTCCTTATTCTTCTTGTACCAGAGAACAAACCGCTCGAGTTCCTTGTCCAATTCTTCCACAGGAGTTCCTCTATGGATCACTTCGCCTCTCGCGTCTCTGATGACTACCTCGACATCCCTGAAGTTGCCAGCAAAAGGTTTTGAACCCTCAAAACAGAGCTTGTGCAGTCGTAGCATCAACCTGAGCGATAAATCCAGTTCGGTCGATCTGATGAACGAGATCGCTTTTGCGACACCTTTTGTTTCTGCCTCATCAGGAGTATGGACGATTCTCTTATCAAGGATCGGACGGACTTCCTCTTGCAGGACTGTGGAACCTTCAATGGCGTTGGTGTCATATATGAATCGCTCAGTGAACTGCTCCCATTGTTGAGCATCGAAATGGACTATCTCTATCTTCCCATCAAGCTTATTCAACGAAGAGATCTCCTTTCGTGTCAAGGAAAAGTCAAAGACTCCCACACTCATCTCCTCGATCCGGGACCTGATGAGTCCTTCAGCCTGTTTCGTTAACGTATCCAACCGCGACGAAGATAAATCAGTGCCAAGAAATCTCCTGATCTTTCGGACTCTGTCATGTTCATCCCTGTATGTGTGTGCAAGATAATACTTGATCCGTTTTCCAACAATGCGCTTCTCTATATGCATATATGACTATAGGTGACTACAATATTTAAATCTTTTGTTTTTGTAGTCACCCAAAAAATGGTTTGGTCGATTTTCGCATACGATTTCAGGATGTAGGTCCCCACTATTGTTCCGAAGAAAGCCCCAAAGAGCACATACCATAACTCCTTCTTATGGATGAACTTCCTGGTGGACGGGAACAGGAATAACCCGGCCAACATATCAATCAAAGACACAATGGGAACCACGAATTTGATGTCGAAGAACAGCACCAATATAGGGACAGAAAAGACCGCACCGGCAAAGCCGGTGATGCTCTTGATGATATACCCGAGAAATATGACAATCAAGAAGACAAGTAGCATCTCGACGGGCGTCATGGTCAACCCCGGATGATATCCACCATTACGAACGCCACCAAGAGCAGGAAGCCACCCAGGAAGAAGCTCGTCGCGTTCATGGCCAGCGACATCAGGAACGTCCGCAGAACGGTCAGCTGCTTCTTGTTCACCACATAGAGCGCAAGCCATTCGAAGAGACCGATGAGGATCTCAAAGATGATGAGCAGCGGGATGAACAGCAGGGCAAACCTTTCATCAGGGAGGAGGAACCACAACAGTGGCAGGGTCACGCAATTGACACCCGCCACGGTCAGCAGCACCCGCTTCCGCGGTTTCATGTTATAGAGGAAAGCGAAGGCCACGATCAGCTCCAGGAAGAGCGTGACCATCAGGGCGAAGATGAAAAAAGGCAGACGGGAAGCCGCTTGAGAGAGCTCATCCACGATGAGCCGCTCGTCCGTCACCCGTACCTTATAATCTGCGGAGAATTGGCCTGTCGGAAACACCTCGGACCAGCGTGTCTTGTCGGAGAATCGCAATTCCAAGCGATGGTAGGGCGCATAACCGTAGGCCATGGAGCTACAATAAGAATCATGGCAGGAGAAGTCCTGGGGACCCATAGACTCCAGGGGATGCATGTCTGCACAGGATTCATCCGCGCATTCGTGCTGCACCCCGCTGACTAATTCCACCGGATAGGAAGTCTCGTAGACAAGGTTGAACGACATGCTGGGCTTTGGGCCCAAGTCAGCCGTGACGGCTGAAGCGAAGAGCAGCAATACAGCGAAAAGCAGGAATGCCTTCCACAACACTACTCACCCATCCTCTCAATCACCGCGCCCAGCTGGTAGAGGTTATCCCCTATCCCAGCCCAGTCGCCGGACTGCATCGCGTCCTGGATGAGGTCGTAGTATATCTGCGCTTGCTGGACGAGTCCGCCAGTGGCTGGACCTAGACCTGGAGAGGTAGCGTTACCTCCTGTCGAAGGGCGCGTGCTCTTCCCAAATAGAGCTTCCAAAGCCAACTCAAGGTTCTCCTCCATCACCACGCTCACACCATCCGACACCAGCACCCGCTTCAGTTCAGGCAGCTGCCCGGTCTCGGCCTCGATATACAGCGGCTCGATATACAGGATGCTGTTCTCGATAGGGATAACAAGCAGATTCCCCCTAGTGACTCTTGACCCTTGCTGGCTCCACAGTGTCAACTGCTGGGATATCTCAGAGTCCTGGTCGATCTTCGCCTCGATCTGCAATGGACCGTAGACCAGCTTGTCTTTCGGGAACTTATAC
This sequence comes from archaeon, assembly GCA_043817075.1. Taxonomy (GTDB): domain Archaea; phylum Nanobdellota; class Nanobdellia; order Woesearchaeales; family JAADFO01; genus CAYVGP01. The sequence goes on from JBDRHG010000007.1 coordinate 3,931, forward strand.
AGGATAAGCTTCCCATAGTCCAATCCGTCGGACCGCGCTGCCATCCAGGCGATCATGTTGTCCTTCTCGATAGGAGAAAATGATGTCATCAACACGAACTCGGTCGTATCTTCGCCAGGCAATTTGATAATAATATAGTACGGCTCCACCTTGACCTTCTGCCCGACACCATACACCTCACTAGGTATCTGCCACGCGTCCTCCTTGTTGTAGAAGACGGTGATGTCGTCCATGTGGTACTCGGAATAGATTTTCGCCTGGATAGAGAACAGGTCCAGAGGATACCGGAGATGCTCTTTGAGACCCGCATCCATCTCAGAGAAGTCCTTGAACTGCCCAGGATAGATAGCCGAATAAGTCATCACCAGAGGATCCGTATCATCAACGACATAATAAGTCACCGATCCATCATAGGCATCGACGACGATCTTCATGGAGTTGCGGATATAGTTGATCCAGCCGATCTTCTCAGAGTAGGGGTAATCGCCTGACACCGTATAGGCGTCGACCATCCACACCAAACGGCCATCATCGATAACCAGATAGGGATCAGCATCCAGTTCCAGGTAAGGCGTCAAAGTGACGATACGCTTGACGATGTCCCGCGTGAACATGATGCGGGATTCAGGCGTTATGTCAGATGAAAGTAAAATCTTGATGTCCTTGAAGCGCCATGCCATCACCAGCTTCTTGAAGAAGGTATCCAGCACCACGCCACCAGTACCGTCATAGTGGATATATTCGTTGGTGTTGCCTTTGGGGTAGTCGAATTCTCTCGTCTCGGTGTTGACGATGACGAAGTCGTTGTCTGATTCCCCGTAGTACACCTGGGGCTTCTCAATCACCAGATTCGGCTCCTCCACAGTATAGATCGGAGGGATGTCCTTGATGAAATAGTCAGGCAGTCCCTGTGCGGTCACCTTGTTGACCGGACTCATCACCACGCCGAAGCCGTGGGTGTATACTTCGTGCAGGTTGACCCAGGTCTTGGCATTGTCGGTGATCTGGTGCTGGTTCAGTTCCCTCGCAGCGAGCATCACTTGCGTGTATTCCCCATCGATGTAGTACCGATCAATATCGATCCCCGCCAAGTCATAGTACAACCGTATCTCCTGAGTCTGCTTATACGTCTTGATCAACGGTCGCCAATCCAGTATGCGCACATTGTCTATAGTCTCGCTGGCCTCATCGATGACTTTAGATGTCAAGGCGGTCTCGATAGGGAAATCCTTCTCCTCGACGTCCTTCAACCCGTACGCCATGCGGGTGAACTTGATGTTGTTCTCGATATAGGGCGCCTCGAGATTGATCTCGTTGGGAGACACCTTCAGCGTCTGCACGATGCCCGGCACCACGACGGGACCGACAAACCCAAACAATAGATACACGATGATGGCATACATCAAAATATGCCGCTTCTTCAGGCGGGGCTGCTTGGATATCCAGAACACCCACACTAAAGACAACACAGCGATCACAATAGCTAAAATGGTCAGGATCTTGATCATGGGCAGATACGCCACGACATCGGAATATCCGGCACCAACGACGATGCCCTGCTCCGAGTTCATGATGGAGAACTTAGCCAGATAGTGCTTCACCGCCAACAAGACAAACAATAGAGACACCAGCACGCCCAGATGCGCAAGCGGTCTGGTCTTAGAGAGCAGTTTCTTGACGTCGAAAGCAGGCATCGGGATCTTTCCTGGTATGACGATCTTCTCCCGCTGGAAGCCCTGCGCGATATAGCCCTCGAGATAGTTCAACAATACCAGACCGATCGTGACGACGACACAGCTCATGGTAAAGGACAGGACGAATTGATAGAAAGGCAATGAGAAGATGTAGAAGCTTACATCCTTGAAGAAGATAGGATCGACGACCCCGAATGAGACCTGATTCAAGTACTGCAATGCCTTGAACCAACCGGAAGAGGTATACGCACCGAACAGAAAAGACAATGCGACGACGATTGCGACCTTGAACCTGGCTGGGATGAACTTCTTGGCATCGCCCATCTTCGAGGATATCCACACATTGAATGCGGCGAACACGAAGAACACCGCAGCGGCCAGCAAGAACAGCTTGACCTTAGAGAACAGAGTGATCAAGAAGATATCAGAGAACCCTAAGGCATCGAACCAGAGGAAATCGGTGTAGAACTTGACCAACCCTGAAAGTGAGATGAACACCAGGATCAGCAGCCAGACCGCCGACCTCCCTAACCAGTTACGCGCCATACAAGGCTGGCTAATCCCGGTCCTTATATAGGTTGCGAGCAGGGAACGACCGATGCGTATCCACAATCTCCACCGAAAGACATAAATAGACCAACAAATACCAATCTCTTACAAGTTCATCACAATCGGTGACAGATATGCAGACCCTCAAACACTCCCCCACCCTCAACACCATCCGGATGGTCGAAGGCACATTGAAGGATGCGGAAGAGAGCCTCCTCACCATCGCAAAACTAAAAATCCTCCTGCCCAAGCAGATAAACCACAACACGCTCCGGACCATCCTCGAATACCTCGAGGAAAGCGATAAGATCGCGGTGACGATGAGAGGCATCACCTGGATCCAAAACACCGATTCAAGACTGAAGGAAGCGATCCAAGCCAGTAGATGACGAAGCGCGTCGATGTCCTACTCTCCAAGCGAGCACAAGAGATTCACTCTTCGATCCGCGACCCAACAATTCTCCGAGGCATCGAACAGAAAATAATTCGTGTACAAACAGACATCCATTTCGGCAATCCGATCGCGAAGAGACGTTTCCCAGAACGATACGTCAAGAGATATGGCATCACCAACCTGTTCCGCATCGAGCTGCCGAGATTCTGGCGGATGCTCTATACCCTGACGGATGATGATGGAATCATCCTGGTCTTCATCATCGACATCCTAGACCACAAGCGGTACGACAAAGTCTTCGGCTACAGGACAATATGATCCAGAATTCCTCCGGTATCTTCCCCGACACCCATAAGAACCGATTTCTCCAGAATTGCCGATGAGCACCGAAAGATATAAATATATATCAATATTACATAAATCCATACATGACACAAATCCTCCATTCCCCACGCTTGAACACGGTCATGATGGTAGAGCGCACGCTGGAAGATGCCGGAGAACTGCTGACGATCGCCGGGATCAAACGAAGACTCCCCAAGAAAGTCATGCACCAGACCCTGCTCCACATCCTAGATTACCTCCAGGCCAGCGGCAAGATCATCATAGGAACGAAAGGCGTGCTGTGGACTTACATGCCGCGGGAAGAGCTCGACCGCCTCATCAAAGAAGGCATAGAAATGTAAGAGTCATCCTACTCGGCAGGTCGATAGATATTATCTCCTCATTGATGGACGGTCCTCTTCTTCGTTCCATCCAGAAGAAAGCCGATCTTCTCAAGCGAAATCCATTCTATGGCAATTCGATCGTCAAGCAGCTCATCCCTAAACACTATGATGTGAAGAATCTCTGGAGGACAACCCTCGCTAACTATTGGCGGATGCTGTACACCATCGGGAGTGAAGGGGAAGACACCGTCGTCTTCATCATCGACATCCTCGACCACAAGCGCTACGACAAGGTCTTCGGCTACAGGAGACAATGATCCGAAGATTTTCCGTGTTCTTCCCCTATACGCATAAGAATCCCCACCTCAGATGAGGCCCATGATCACCGAAAAGCTTTTATGTGTAAACACATCTCCCCACATAGGCGATACCCATGGCGAACATAACCCTTGCGATACCAGAAGACCTCCACATCAGGATGCGGCAGCATACCGAGATAAGATGGAGCGAACTCATCAGGAAGACCATCACGGAACGGATCGACGAGCTCGAGATGCTCGACAAGCTCTGCGGCAAGAGCAGACTCACCAAGAAGGACGCAGAGATGATCTCGAAGAAGATAGACAGCAGTGTTGCCAAGAGGCTCGGCCTGACCTCATCATAGACACCAACATCATCATCTCGGCGCTCATCAAGGATTCTCTGACGAGAGCGATCATCATCAGATCCGGATGGACGCTCCATTTCCCGATTATCGCTCTCGAAGAGATCACACGACATCAAGATATCATACGAGAGAAATCAGGTCTGCCACATCAAGAGATCGATACGCTCATTCTCCGTCTGGTCCAGCACATCAAATTGGTCCCCACCGAAGCTATCGCCGATCATCTCCAAGAGGCTGAAAGGATATCATGGACCGCATCGATCCTGACGACGCTATCTTCATTGCCACAGCACTCGCTACCCCTGGTTCGAGCATATGGTCGGACGACAAGGATTTCGAAAAACAGGACAGAATACATATCCTCAAGACGAAAGACATCCTCGAGGATGATACATACGACAAGGTCTTCGGCTACCGATAGAATTGGTCACGCTTCCTGATTTCGTAGTCGCCGCGATCATCCCGGACCTCGATATCTTTGATCATTGTTCGATCAGCCCCATATTCGAAATTCATCCGGCCGATCATCGGGAATTCGAATTTTCCGTCTAAATTTAAACGGATCTTCAATAGCACACCAGCTCTGTAGTGCGCCACTGCACGATTATGCCCGCCATAAGGACTATTGAGCTCAAAATATCCAGGAGCAATCATACGGACATTGACCGCAGGGATGTCATCGCTAAGTTCAATTCCCTGAACAATCGAATCAATCACCTTGTCGCTGACATCGGTTTCCCAACCAAATAGCTCGTAGCGACCAAGATTGAGCGTAGTCTCGATGAAGGGCGGATTCACCCCTGCCGCCAACACGCTCCAGTCAATCGGGCTCACATATTCCATATCCTATGGGTGATGAAGAGAGACGGAGTGACCTAATTTAAGTATGCCAACCTTTTGTGAAAAAAAGTTTTCCATGTTAGTGGTTTGCTTGTCAAACCTTCTTGCATGGCAGGTGTTTGTCCTTTTTTCTTTTCCATAAAGTTGTGTTGAATACTAAAAATTTCTAAGCGTTGTTCGATGCATGTTTTCTTTTTTGCGAAGCTTCTTGCTTTTCTTGTGAAGCAAGAAATACGTTCTCTGAGCTTAGAACAAAACCCATCAATTTTTGTAATGCTAATCTCGTTCTTTGGTATTGTTCCAATAATGACTTTGCTTACTATGCCTACAATTTTCTGTTTGATGCGAACTTTTTTTCTTAACGCGTAATTTACAGCACATTGTGGAAAATTGTTTTTGATTCCTGTTATGTTTTGTTTATTGCCATCAGAAAAAATTGTTACCCGTTTTTTTCTTGTTGGAAAACGAAGCTTGCTTGCAAGCTTCGCATAGAACTCGTGGCATGTTTCATCATTCCATTTGCCGACGACAAAACACACAAAGAAATCGGAGTGCCTTTTGTGTGCAAGATATGTGTACGCGTTGCCAACTTCTCGATCTTTACAATATGGTGCTATGCAATTTTCTTCTTCTTTTTTACAAAACTCCACATCTCATCAACTTCAATTGGAGTAAGTTTCAATTCTTGAACAAAGTAATTATTAAATTTCTCACAATGTTTTGCAACAGCATCAGCAATAGACCTAATTGTATCAAGATGGTGTTCCGTTATTCTTGCAATAGCTCGAAAATTGGTTTTCTCACTTAACATCTTACAGATGTTAATAATCTCTTTTTTTGAGAGATGCTTATGAAAGAAAGGGGTGTTAATGGTGCGAACAAAGTTTCTGTTACAGTCTATACACTTGTATTTTTGCGTGCCGTTTGATTGTTTTCCATTTCGTTTTATGTTTCTTAGCCCAATTTTGTTGAACGTTCGACAATCATGATTGGGACATGCAACATCTAATTTCCTTAATTTTCGTGGCATACTATTCACCTCTTTGTAGACGATAAACACTACAAAGAGAAATAGTACAACTACTATTTAAGCATATCTATTATAGGTCAGTTCGAAGAGAGATTATAAAAGTATTTCCACTCGGAAGTAACAAATCCCGCGCAACCTATTTAAACCGTTCCCCATACCCCACCTGTATGGCCTCCGACCAGTTCAAATTGGTCGACCACCACAAGAGATTGATCACAGAAGTTGATTGACAGAACGCTAACTTTCGACGATCAACCGCTTCTTGTCAGGATGGATATAGACGTCCTTTCCCGCTTCCAACTTCAGGTACTCAGCGAGTTCTTTAGGGATCCGCACAGCCAAAGAATTGCCGGTCTTGGTGATCTTGGTCTTCTTGCCGAGGTTCCAAACCCCTTTTTTCTTGGCAGCCCCCTCAATCAAGCGTGTCGTCGCAGAATCAGTGAAGGATTCACCGCAAGAAGAACAGATATCCGCAGGGAATGAGCCGAGCGCTACCCCAAACATGCTCTCCTTGACCTCTCCTTTCCGGAGGGCCCCTTTATCGCATACTGGACAACGCATCGTGATTCACCTTGGCTTGACCGTGATGACGAATAGGTCTGAACCCATCTTCCTGTAGACGACTGTGAAATACCGATAATGGGCAAGTATCTTGTCAGGCCTCTGCAGCTCCTTTGACCCGAGACGGATCCCGTCCTCGACCTCCTGGACAGAGATGCCTCGGGGGACCATCCGCTCCCTGGCATGCGCGCTATAGAGGATCCGCAAGAGTAACACCTGTGAGTACAATAATTACTATATATATTTAACTGTTTCCTAGCGCTGAACGTAAAAAATTCGAAAATTCAAGAAAAAGAGATCTGCTACCGTCGTCCGCCAGGACGTCGGGGACCTGACCTGCCACCGGCGGAAGGACCAGGATTATTGCGAGGCCTGCCCGGAGGAGGACCGCCGCGTCGTGTGGGTTTAGAGGATGAGGGTCTGGAATCTGAGCGATCACCGTCTCGCGACGGGCCTCTCGCTGGACCGCGATCCGATCGAGGAGGTCCTCGTGACGACGATCCCTCACCATAGCGCCTGGGTCGTGCACCGGCAGGTTTCCCTGCCCCACGGAAGGGTTTTCTCCCAGGACCACGATCGGATCCAGAAGAACCGTACCGCGGCCTATCTTCCGAGCTGCGGCTTTCGCCATCCCGTTGACGGGTTTCCCGTTTAGGACCTGAATTCGCATAGCCACCAGGCTTCTGATTGTGTTTGCCCATCGGCTTACGCACACCACCCTTCCGTTTCATCCCGCTCGCCTCTCGGCCAGCACGGAATCCAGAAGGCGGCCGCGCACCGCGCTGAGGAGGCTTCGCAGCTGAACCCACAGCAGTCTGCGCAGCGTCAGAATGCATGGCATGCTCCATGACCTCGATCTTCATGCCGATCAGCCTCTCGATGCCGTGGAGATAGCTCCGCTCGTCCGCGGCGCAGAATGAATACGCCGTCCCTTCGGCACCGGCTCTAGCGGTCCGGCCGATCCTGTGCACATAGCTCTCGGACTCGTTGGGCATATCGTAATTGATGACGTGGGAGATGCCTTCGATATCTATCCCGCGCGCGGCGATGTCGGTCGCCACTAAGACCTTCACACGGCCCTTCTTGAAACCAGACAATGCCTTGGTGCGATGGCTCTGCGATTTGTTGCCATGGATGGCATCAGCAGAGATTCCGCTGCGCATCAATACCTGCGCGACCTTGTTCGCCCGATGCTTGGTCCGAGTGAAGACCAGGACGCAGGTGAGATGCTTTTGCTTGAGCAGATCGAAGAGAAGAGTGTTCTTGTGGTGCTGATCCACGAAGAAGATGCGTTGCACGATCTTCTGCACTATCATCGCCTGCGGCGTGACCTCCACACGGAAGGGATCAGTCAACAAACGTGATGCCAACTCCGCGACATCAGACGGCATGGTGGCAGAGAAGAACAGCGACTGCCGTTGCGTGGGCAACCGCAAGACGATCTTTCGGACGTCATGGATAAAGCCCATATCGAGCATGCGGTCTGCCTCGTCCAATATGAAGAACTTGACATGGGACAGCTTGACATGGCCTTGGCCCATGAGATCCAACAATCGTCCAGGGGTCGCGATCAGGATGTCGACGCCGCGGCGGAGATCGTTGACCTGGGGGTTCTGCCCGACGCCGCCGAATATGGTGGTATGCCTGAAACGCATATACCGGCCATACGTGGATACGCTCTTGCCGATCTGGGCGGCCAATTCACGGGTAGGAGTCAATATCAATGCGCGCGGCGATCCGGGCGGTGTGACCTCGCGGTCCGCCTGCATGCGCTGCAATAACGGAAGCACGAACGCTGCGGTCTTGCCGGTGCCGGTCTGGGCGATACCGATCAGGTCTTTGCCTTTCAGCACCGGAGGGATGGCCTCCAGCTGGATGGGTGTCGGCGTGGTGTATTCCTCTTTTTCTAGAGCCCGCATCAGCGGCTCGATGAGATGGAGTTGTTTGAATGTCATATTTACCTCGAATCAATATCAGGACGAGGTAGGGTATATAAAGATGCGTAAAGATTGATCAGAATAAGCAATAAAAAGGAAGCAGCAGTAATTCCCACTTCCAAGTAATAAATAACCCTAATATTTATAAAGGATTTTGAATTCATCCTTTCATGCCCCCCCCTAAAGTCGAAGGGTATGTTATGGACGACCGCGTCCATCTCCCACAATACGGTTCCTTCCTGCCTCCAGACGAGAATGGTCATACGCAAACCAAATCTATTCTCCAAGAGGATGATATCAGAATTACTGACGTAAGTCTTGAGGACACCATCACCATGAAAGGCCTATTCGAAAAGGTCATAGAGAGGTGTTTAGACTCAGACATCATCAAAGTTGGCGCTCTTCTCCTAAAAAAAGAATCTATCACCAACGAATATAAGAAAATCTCGGAAGTTACACTGGATAACCAGACCTATGCAGTCCGAAAATACGATCTCGTTCATCAGGAGAACACATTCTCTTCCTACTCCCTCCACCCCATACAGGACACAATTGAAAAAGATATGATTGCCTATGGGTTCGGCGCGACTCAGTGGGTTTCTGAGAAGGATGTGGCAATCATCGATGGTTCGTGGGGGACGAATGAGGGTGATATCCGATCAAGAACACTTCTTTTCCGAGCAATGGAACATGACATGGCCAAGAATAATTCGATCATACGAGCATGCAGTGAAGTGAACAAACCTGACGAGACACAGTTCTTCCTGGACATGGGATACAGGAAGCTAGTGCGCAATGACAAATCTTACCCCAATCCAAAACTCTATTTCTTTGAAGGGAGAAAAGAGCTGTATAAGGTTGCGCACCCCGCTTTTGATCCCAAACTGATCGACAACCCCAAAATCTGACCCTCTCAATCCCTAAAATCCCACCAACTTTCTTTCAGCAAACACAGACCCGAGCATACGCCCTTTTAAGAGGACGACCCCGACTCCAGATACCATGCTCACCTATGACAGGAGGATCCTCCAGGATATCGACCATGCCGTCGAGGTCCATGACGACGAGAACGGCTACCATATGCTGAGCCTCTCACTGATCAAAGACAGGGATAAGGATCCTGCCCAGATGCTTGAGGCACTAGCGGCCGGACAGTCTTTGCTCAGTTTTCAGCAGATGATCGCGATGTGTGACCCGGACATCTCAGCGCTATTCTCGGTGTCAGACATCGGTAGACACGGACCTGTGCACACATCGGTGCAGACCTACACGTTCCCCACACCAGATGACGAGCGCATCGCAAAGCTCGGCTACGACATAGAACAAGTGCCGGAAGGAAAAGACATCATCAGGTTCTCCATGTTAGGGAATCATCCCGAAGATCTCGAACGGCAATTCCATGCATACCACGCCAAGCTTCCCGACTCCCCGGTCGCTCCGATCTCCGAATACGGGATCGCATACAACAAGAAAGGGTTGACAGAAATCCTTCTTCCACATGCAATCTACCTGATGAAGAAATAGATAAAATGAGTTGATCTTTTCTGGAATACGCTTACCCAAGCGTCTTCTTCAGCCGCGAGCACGCCTCTTCGACGTCAGCCCTGCGACCGAACGCGGAGAATCGCAGGAACCCTTCTCCTGCAGGACCGAAGCCCGAACCAGGGGTGGTCACGACATGCGCATTCTCCAAGACAGAAGCGAACGCTTCCCATGAGGTCTTGCCAGGGATCCGAACCCACAGATAGGGCGCGTTGTCACCACCGTACACAGAATAACCTAGCCCCACAAGCGTCGATCTGATCAGCCGTGCGTTCTCCATGTAGTGCGAGACCAACGCATCCATCTCCTCCCGACCCTCAGGAGACAACGCCGACAATCCACCGGCCTGCGCGATATTAGAAGCGCCGTTGAACACCGTGGTCACGATACGCTCCCAATCCTTGCGGACAGGAGTGCCGTCATCGAAAGATAATCCATTCGGCACCACAGTCCACCCCAATCGCACACCGGTGAATCCGATGAATTTTGAGAATGACGACACCTCGATGGCCACATCCGCAGCCCCGTCGATCTCATAGATGGATTTGGGAAGATCCGCATCCTGGATGAACATGGAATAGGCCGCGTCGAAGATGATGATGGACTTGTTCTCCTTGGCAATCTTGACCAGACGAGCCAATTGTTCACGCGTCGCTACCGCACCGGTCGGGTTGTTGGGTGAACAGACATAGATCAGGTCGGTCCGCGGGATCTTTTCAGGGAAGAAATCGTTCTCAGGCGTGCAAGGAAGATACACAAGCCTCCCGTACTGTCCATCTTCGCCAGCACCATCGGCCTGTCCCATGATGACAGAACCATCCACATATACCGGATAGGCAGGGTCCTGCACCGCGACAGACACATCCGAGCCGAACATCAGCTGCAGTCGACCGATGTCACATTTCGCTCCATCAGAGACGAAGACCTCGTCGGCAGACACCTTCCCATGATAGAACACAGAAGCGATCCGTGCACGGAGCTCAGCGTTGCCCTGTTCAGCACCATAGCCAGAGTATCCAGTCGAAGTACCGAGACCGGATGCCGACTCCACCAATCCTTTATCCACAAAAGAAGGCAGCGGTTCGGTCGTATCGCCAATCCCCAACGAGATCAATTTCGCGTCAGGATTCTTCACCAGGAATTCCTTCTTGCGGCGCGTGATCTCCGGGAAGAGATAACCGGCAGAGAGATTTCCCATACGAGGATTGCGCTCAACCATCGATATCACCTTGTAATCGAGCAGGCACCGCAGTCCCTTTGACAAGATCATCGAATCCCTCGCGTTTCCGGATCACATCACTGGCGCCATCACACACCAGCACTTCAGCACAGCGTGGACGGGTATTGTATTGCGAACTCATGCCAAAGCCATAGGCACCGGCATCCAATATCGCCACAACATCACCGACATCAATACCGCCGGGCAACATCCGGTCCTTCGCCAATTGATCGGTGTTCTCGCATACCTGGCCCACGACATTCATCTTGGTGTCGCAAGAGGCGTCAAGATCGTTGGCGTATAGCATGTGATGATAAGAATCGTACATCGCAGGGCGCAGCAGCGTCTGCATGCCTGCGTCCAAGCCGATAAAGCGCTTATAGCCGTCCTTGATCGACGCCACCTTCGCCAACAGCACACCAGCATCACATAACAGATACCGCCCCGGCTCGTGGATGAGATAGGGTTGCCCCATGTCATGCTCAACCAGTTTGGCCCTCAGCACCTTGACGACCCGCTCCGCCACCGCACCGATGTCTATCTCGGATTCATCAGGCTTGTACGGCACGCCGAGTGAGCCACCGATGTCGATGAAGTCGAAGGTGATGCCCAGCTTCTTGGCCATGGGTCCTGCGATGTCCAGCAATTTGCCCACGACCTCTTCGAAATACTCGGGTGATAATATGTTCGAGCCGGTCATCATGTGGATGCCAAACCGCCCAACTCCCAATTCCTTGGCCTTGGCATACGCCTTCTCCACATCGCGTTCGATGATGCCGAATTTGGCGTCGGGGCCAGCGAAGATCAAACCTTCCGCTCCTGAACCACCCATGCCTGGATTGATTCGGAAACAAAGGAACGAAGGTACCTTCATCGAAGACAGCCTATCAAGCTGGCTGACATCCTCTAGATTCAGCCGCACATCGTTATCGACCGCGAACTGCAATTCCTCGTTGGAATTGTACACGCCAGAATAGAGTATCTTCTCATTCGGGACACCGGCCTGTTGCGCGATCAGGATCTCAGGCACACAAGAACAATCCGCACCGCTGCCTTCGGACGCCAACACGCGCACCACCGCAGGATTGTTGTTGGCCTTGATCGCATAATATACCTGGAACTTCGGGTAATGCTTGGTGTAGGCTGCGACCAACCTGCGATAATTGTCCCTGATGCGGTTCTCGCTGTACACATACAGCGGCGATCCGTGCTTCTCGACAAGTTCGACCGCATCGCATCCGTCAATAATGAGCCGTCCGTCTTTGTTCTCCAATTGTGTGACTGATTTCCATATCATGATTCATCTCTCCGTGATATATCCTTTCTCCTTGAGCAGCTCGGCGTTGAGTATGCCGCCGCCGGCAGCGCCCCGGATGGTATTATGCGACAGTCCGGAGAAGCGCCAGTCGAAGACCGGGCATTCCCGCAGACGACCCACCGTCACGGCCATACCGCGGCCGTTGTACCGGTCCAGCCTAGGCTGCGGTCTGTCGGGCTCATTATTATAGATTATGGCTTGGGGCGGTGCGGACGGCAGTTTCTTCTCCTGCGGAAGCGATGAGAACGATTCCCAGGCGGACAGGATCTCTTCCCGCGTCGGCTTCTTCTCGAAGCGCACCGACACGCATGCGAGATGTCCGTCGATGACGCCCACACGATTGCAATGCGCGGCGATAGAGATACCGCTCGCAGGCACGATCTGCCCATCAGTGATGCGCCCCAATATCTTCATGGGCTCACGTTCGGATTTCTCCTCCTCGCCGCCGATATACGGTATGACATTGTCGATGACATCAAATGACGACACACCAGGGTGGCCTGAACCCGACACCGCCTGCAAGGTGGTGATGATGACATCCTTGACACCGAATGCGTCATGCAGCGCAAAGAGCGGAGTCAAATAAGACTGAAGCGAACAATTGGGCTTCACCGCGATGAAGCCCTTGCCCCATCCGCGTGCCTTCTGCTGGACAGGGATGATATCGGTATGATCATGGTTGATCTCCGGGATGAGCATGGGCACATCCGGATCATGACGATGCGTCGACGCGTTGGACACGACAGGTATCCCGGCCGCAGCGTATTGGTGCTCCCACTCTTTGGCGATAGGCGAATCCAACGCAGAGAACACGAAGTCGCAAGACGCAGCCGCATCCGAGACCGCGGATATCGGCTGCACGATCAATCCCTTGACGCTTTGCGGCATCTCACCAGCGACATGCCATCTGCCGGCGACCGCATCGGCGTAGCTCTTGCCTGCGGACCGTTCAGAGGCTGCCACCCATGCGACAGAGAACCACGGATGCTTCTCGAGCAAGGAGATGTATTGCTGACCGACCATGCCGGTCGCGCCGAGTATGCCGACCCTCATCGGGTCACCTTCAGAGGCAGGATCTGCATCTGTTCGAGCACCGCCTTGAGCTTCGTGGCGTTCTCGGGCTGCATCGGGACGAGCGGCAGCCTATAGCCGCCTGCGGCCATGCCGCACATGCCCATCGCAGCCTTGATCGGGATGGGATTGGTCTCAATGAAAGCCACCTTGAACAACGGCAGCAACGCATAGTGCATCCGACGGGCCTCTTCCATCTGACCGGCGAGTCCGGCAGTCACCATCTCAGACACCTTGCCAGGCACCAGGTTCGACACGACAGAGATCACGCCATCGCCGCCCAGCGCGAGCAGCGGCCAGGTGAGTCCGTCGTCACCGCTCATCACCGAGAACGTCGGGTCAGCTCCCTTGATCGTGTCGATCACATCGCCCATCTGGTCGACGTTGCCGCTCGCCTCCTTGACCCCGATGATACGAGGCAATTGTGCGAGCCGCGCCAACAACGGCGTCTCGATGTTCTTGCCGGTGCGGCTCTGGATATTGTATACCACGATAGGAATGGAGATGGCGTCATGGACAGCCTTGAAGTGCTGGTATATGCCTTCGGGTGTGGGCTTGTTGTAGTATGGTGTCACTACCAATACCATGTTAGCTCCCAATCGCTGTGCCCGCCTAGCATTCTCCACCGTGTGCGCGGTAGAGTTAGAACCGACGCCCACCAACACCTCGATATCATCGCTGGCCTCTTCGACCGCGATCGTGATCAAACGCTCCTGCTCAGCCTCTGTCAATGTCGGCGTCTCGCCGGTCGTCCCCAGAGGGAGGATGCCATCTACACCTTCCTTGATCTGGTGCCGGATGTTGACCCGGAAGCCCTCGTAGTCCACCTCCTCTCCAGCGAAAGGGGTGATCAATGCTGTATAGGTTCCGCGAAGTCTCATTGTCCTGCCTCCGTCATGCTATCCATCATATCGTCTAAAGTGAAGACGCCCTTCTTGCCAGCCAGCCACTCGGCCGCGAGCACCGCGCCCAACGCGAAGCCTTCGCGGTTGCGTGCGCGATGCGTCAGCTCGATGGTGTCTGCGTCTGAATCGAAAGTGATCATATGCGTCCCCGGGACGGAACCGACCCGCACACTGGAGAAATGCAATTCATCCGGCGCAACCGCGCCATCAGGCCGGTCGTATACCGCTCGCTCCTTCCGACCCAAGGTGGAGACCAGTTGTTCTGCCAAAGATTTGGCTGTCCCGGAAGGCGCGTCGGCCTTGCCGGTGTGATGCCACTCGACACCAGACACATCATATTGGTCGAAACGGTCCATGAGCTTTGCCGCGGCATCCACGATGCGGGAGAACAGCCGCATGCCGATGGAGAAATTGGGGGCATGCAATAGTCCTGTTCCTGCCGATTCCACCATCGCACGCACAGAATCAAGCTGACCCTGCCATCCGGTCGTCCCGACCACGATGCTCTTGCCCAAAGATGACACGGTCTTGATGTTCTCCACCACCGCGTCGGGATGGGTGAAATCGATGCAGACATCAGCAGAATCGACCGTACCTTCAATGATGCTGTCATGGTCAGCGTTCCCTGTCGGGTCGATCGTGACCACGTCATGTCCGCGCTCCCGCGCTATCCTTGTTATGATCTGACCCATGCGGCCATAGCCTATCATCGCGATTCTCATGCTTCCACCTCATTACCGAAGAATAGTTCATGCAGTCCCTGGATGGACTGCGCTGCTTGGGCATTGTCCACGATCAATCCGATGTTGACCTTTGACGCCCCCTGCGATATCATCTGGATATTGATGCCGAGCGTCTGCAAGGCACCTGCCGCGCGGGCCAATATCTCCGACGACCTGCTCACATCACCCACAATCGACACGATGGTCATGCTCTTGTTCACCTTGACATTGGAGAACGTCTCCAGCTCAGACACCAACGAAGAGATGCCATTCCTCTCATCTATCGTCAGCGAGATTGACACTTCGCTCGTCGCCACCATGTCGACCGATACCTTATGCTGCTCGAAGAGCGAGAACACTTTCGCGAGGAAGCCGTACTGCCCCAACATCCTGGTGGACACGATGTCGATCAATGTCACATCCTTCTTGAGCGCCAATGCCCGCACCAATCTTCCCTCGGCAGGCCGCTTGTTGACGATGACCGTGCCGGGATGGTCGGGGTTGTAGGAATTCTTGACGCGGACCGGGATGTTTCTCTTCATCGCCGGCAGTATCGAACGCGGGTGCAGCACCTTGGCCCCGAAGTATGCCAGTTCTGACGCTTCATCGAATGACACCTCAGGTACGGGCAATGCGTCCTTGACCAATCGTGGATCGGTGGTCATGATACCGTCGACATCCTTCCAGACCTGGATCTCGCATGCGCCGACCGCTGCACCTATCACGGACGCGGTGAGATCGCTCCCGCCTCTACCCAACGTGGTCACGTCTCCGTTGGCATCCTTGGCGAGGAAACCAGTGATAATAGGAGTGTATGAATATTCCTTCTCCAGTCCGCCGAGCGCATCGTGGATAGCGGGTTCGGTCTCCGGCGTCAATCGGGCGTCCATGAAGACAGAGTCCGATGAGAATCCGATGTCCCAAGCGTCGAAGTGCCTCGCACTCACACCGATGGTCTCCAGATAGGCAGCCATGGTCCGCACACTCAATCGTTCGCCGAATGACGTCAGGTAATCAAGCGTACGAGGCGAGAGCTCCTTAAGCATGCGCACACCGGTCAACACCTCGGACAATTCATCGAGCAAGGCGTCCATCGGCTTGTGGTCGATGTCGAGCTCGCTGGCTATCTTCATGTGGAATTGGATGAGCGCGTCCACCTGTTCTTCGCCACGGAGCGCTGCCTGGCCTGCGGCGAGCAGGTCATCTGTCGTATTGCCCATCGCCGATAGGACGATGATGGGCTTTTCCGCAAGACTGTTCTTGATGATGCCTGCGACTTCCTTGACACGTTCGGATGTCGCCAGCGATGAGCCACCGAATTTCATGATGATCATACTGAGGGGACCACGACCAGGAGGATAAAAACTTAATGTAACGATGATAACGAAAAGATTATATAGTTGTTATCATTTATATAGCAAATGGTCACCATAAGCCACGTCGTCAAGAAGCTGGTCCGCCAGCGCCCCCTCCTCTACGAGGCCATAGCCCAGGATATCGTCTCCTTTGCCGCGTTGGCAGACCACCTCAAACACGACATCGAGACCGAGCTGGGTAGCGAAGCAAAGCACCCGGCCATCATCATGGCGCTGCGCCGCTTCAGCGAGCAGGTCAAACCGCTGGAGCAGAAGAAGATCCCCTTCCGTTTCAATTCAGAGATCATCATGAAGACCGGCCTTGCCGACATCACCTGTGTGCGCACGCTGGCAATACTCAACAAGCTCAAGCACATCTATGATCTCGTCGACTACGAAAAAGGCGAGACGCTCAATGTCATCCACGGCAACTACGAATTGACCATCGTCATCTCTGAGCGGCACACAAAACGCCTGCTGAAACTGTTGGAGGGGGAGAAGGTGCTCAACATCGAGCACAATCTGGTCTCGCTGACCATGAGCTTCTCCAAAGACTTCCTCTACACTCCCGGCATCCTCGCCAAGGTGACGCGCAAGCTGCATTGGGAGGCGGTCAATGTCTTCGAGAACATCTCGACCATGACCGAGCTCATCTACATAGTGGAGAAGAAAGACGCGGTGCGTGCATATACCGCGCTGACCGACCTCATAGAAGAGGTAGATACGGAACAAGAAGAGGATGGATCTTGAGATCATTCTGAGGACGCACCGTTCGCATATCTAATTTCTCTGGCGCCTTGAACTGAGGCATCTGCGTGTCCTCCCAGGGGATCTGATTCGCTAATTCAAAGATGCTCATGACATAGTGGAAATCCTTGTTGTAATTGTGGACCAATTGCCAGTTCCGGTAGCCCTCCCGCATATCGACGGCTTTCTTCTGAGTGATATTCCATATGCTAGTCCTCTCGTCAGCAAGCATGTCGAGCTCGTCGAGGATGGCGGCGGTCTGGGTCATGTTCCATTTGTCGCCTTCGGCCCGCTTCTTGAGATGGTAAGCCACCATCCGGATGGCGTCATCGAAGTCAAAAGCATGACCTCTTCTTCTATACGGAGAAGCCGAGCATCTATTCCACGCTCCTGAGTGATGGCTTGTGTTGCCTTGACCGGATCGATCACTGCCGCAAGAGTGGTGAGCCCTAATGCCTTGAGGAAACCTCGTCTTCGCATGCCCAAGGGAAAACCAGGAATCATTAATAAATACACAGGCAGAAAAGCTTATAAGTTCAGGGCACTGGAGACATACCATGTTCCCGCCTGTAGTGCTGCTAGACGGCGTCCGATACATGCTGCACCGTTTCAAGGTCGGCCTCGTCGGCTATCAACGCTACCAGGGCAACGCGGAGGAAATCCTCCGTCAGATCATAGAGGCATGCTACGACCGCAAGAAGAGATACTTCCGCACGTCGACCGGCCATTACAACGAATTCTGGACAAGGGACTTCGGCATATGCGCTCCTCACCTCATCAATCTCGGCTACCGCGATGAGGTCCGCGACACATTGCGTTACGCCCTATCGATCTTCCGCGAGTACGACCATGTCAGCACCACGATCAATCCGTGGGGTACGCCTTTCGACTTCCCCGCTTATGCGCCTGACTCGCTGGCCCACCTCATGCGATCCCTGGCATTGGTGGACGACGAGAAGCTTATCGCACAGCACCGAGGATTCTTGGAGAAGAAAGCGAAAGAATACTGCAAGAAGGTCATCGACAAAAAGACCGGCCTGGTCAAGAAGAACATCCACTTCTCGAGCATGAAAGACTATGCCATACGGTCGTCTTCTTGCTACAACAATTGCATGACCGCTATGCTGTCACACAGTCTCTCGGTGCTCCGCATCCCCAATCCCTTCATCAAACATGACTATACCCGCCTCATCCGCAAGCATTTCTGGAAGAAGGACCATTTCATCGACGACCTCTCCGGCAACAAGAGCCTCACCGGTGACGCCCAGGTGTTCCCGTTCTACTGCGAGGTGTTCTTCGAGAAGCGGATGCTCGATTCATGTGTCGTGAGCATGCGCAAGCGCCGTCTCGACAAGCCGTTCCCGCTGCGCTACTTCCACAAACGCATCAAGGAGCACGACATGCTATCTATAGACTGGTTAGTCGGCGGTTGGGAGCATGACAATGTCTGGCCTATGCTGGCCATGCCGTTCTTCGCTGTGCTCGACGCATTCTGCCATCCCGACCTCGGTGGCCACATAGAGAAGTACAAGAAACTCGTCGAGAAACATGGCACGCTCTTAGAAGTGTTCACGCAGGACGGCAAGCCGCTCCGCACTCCGCTGTATTGCGCGGACGAGGGTATGCTGTGGTCTGCGGTGCTGCTGGACATCATGCAGAAGAGGAAGAACGAATGATCCTAGGTGCGGGGTGATGAGTAATCGTTCATGATGACAAGGTCAGCGTAGGGTTTCTGGAAGTCGAAGGAGCGATGCGCTTTCTGGACCAGCTCAGGATACATCGGATGCTGGTCGAAGAAATGCCCATCAGATAACCGTTCGGCTATGTATCTCCCCGTCCATACTTCGAGCGGATTGGAGATGTAGATTCCGAGTTTAGAGATCCCTGGTTCAGAATCAAGATTTGTATCAGCCTCAGCCACAATCATCGAACAACCAGTCGACAATGCATCACCATCATCAATAATCCCTAATGAAAACTTTTCAACGAGTCCTTGACATACAAGTGAATTGACAACATGGCTCTTTCCTGAGCCCATCTTTCCGACGATATATATGAAGTCCGGCAGGTTGTCGGTTAACATATTGTCAATAGAGGTTGCCGCTGCAGCATAAGACATAGAATCTGGCTCTCCACACAAAGCGAGGTCATAGTCTCCCAATCCATGCTTCTCCTCCAAGATGTTTAATCGTACTATCAAAGATTCAACCGCTTCAGGTTCGGGTTGTGTTGCCGTGATCGGATCATCCCCATCGTAAAGAATGGAATACAAGCGAGAATATAACGTCGCCATCTCTTTCGCGTCAGCTGAAGGAACACCTTCCCGTAAAGCGTATCGTAAGAAATATTTCAACTCAGCATTTTGTTCAAGAACCCCGAGGATATCCGTATTATCGTCCATAACGATCTCTGAACAATGCATCATTTATAAATATATCGACAAAAGAATCACCCAAAAGTAGTAAATTTCATCCAACCGACTTCCTGAGCTTGTCCATGACCGTCTTGCCGTCGGCCTTGCCGCGCAGCTCCTTCATGGCCTCACCCATCAACGCGCCGATCGGCGCGCCCTTGTGCTTCTCAACAACTTTAGCGATGACGGCGTCGACCTTGGAATCATCCACCGCGGTGTACTTCGAGAAATCGACCGTCTCTCCTTTGCCCAAGGCCGCCAAAATATCACACACACTCTCCTTGGTGATCTCGCCCTTGCCCAGCCTGCCAAGGATGTCCTCGGCATGAACCAAGGGATCCGCCTCGACAGAGAAGCGCTTGCGCACCTCTTTGGGTACAGACACGAGATACTCTGCGACCAGCAATGGGGCCACCCGGGGATACCTCGACACCAGATCCTCGAACGGCATATCTTTCTTGACGATGATGCGCACCATCTCCGCAGGGACCTTGTGTTTCTTGGCCAAACGCGCCACCTTGTCGTCCAGCAGCTCTATCTTTTCTACCGTGATGTCACCGACGCGGATGGGCGGGATGTCGGTCTCTGGATACATGCGGTCGGCGCCCGGCATGGGACGTAGGAATGTGGTGGAGAAATCGGGCTCGGCCTTACGCACTTGAGGTTGCACGCTCTTGCCTTTCTTGATCTCTGAAAGTTGCCGTTTGACCTCGCCCTCAATCACGGCAGGGATGCTCTTGAGGTCCTGGAACCCTTTGACTTCGGTGCGGGCGCCGCCTTTGATTGAGATGTTGACGTCCTGCCGGATGGAACCGATGCCACGTTTGCATTTGCCGGTACTACGGAGCACCATGCCCAGTTGGGCCGCGGCTTCTTTGGCCATCTCTGCGTTCTCGATCTCCGGTCCGGTACCGATCTCGATGAGCGGGATGCCCAGACGAGAGAGGTTATAGACATCTTTATCATCGCCGCGTTCGACCACCTGGCAGGCCTCCTCTTCGAGGCAGATGGTGGGCACCGATATCTTCTTGCCCATGACTTCGATGTATCCATCGACCCCGACCAACGCGGTGCGTTGGAAACCGGACGTATTGCTGCCGTCGATGACGGTCTTGCGCATGAACTGCACCTCGTCGACGACGGTGGCGTGGATCATGGAACATATCTGTATCGCAGCCTGGAGCGCGACCGGATTGACCGGATGTGGCGGCTCTTCATCGTTCTCGACCATGCACGTGGAACCATGATATCCTTGATAGATGAAGTGCTTTTCCTTGGACTGCTCGTGCTTGGCAGCGGCATCGACTCCTCCCATCTCGCCGCTCGACACGCGGAGCTCCCGGCGGATGGAATAGTCGGGCTTGTCCTTCCTGATGATGGTCGGACATCCACAGAAAAGCTTCTTGCCTTCTAGCTGTTGATGTATCTCGATGCCGCACATGAAACCGAGCGTTTCGTATTCGATCATGAGAGGTACTCACCTTCTTCGGTGCGCGGCGATATCTCACCGACGATGTCCTCAGAGAACAATCGTCTTGTCTCATCGGCAGAGTGGTTGGACAGGAGGAACGCCAGCTTGATGAATGCGGTCTCCGGCGTCATGTCGGAATAGTCCCCCACGACACCTAATGATCGCAGTTCGCGCCCTTCAGAGTAGACGTTCATGACGACCCGCCCATAGATGGTCTGGGGTGCTGCGGCTACCGGCATCTTCTTGGCAAGCGTCTTGATCGCATCGTGGATCCTGCTGTTCTCCTTGCTGTGCTCGTCCATGGCGATGATGGGCATCTGGCCGATGCCGGTGATCTCGAGCACGAGACCGTCGAAGTCCTTGTAGGCCAACACCTCCTCAGCGTGCATGGACGGATGGCCTTTGAGGATGCCGACCTTGAGACCCTCCTTGAAACGGATCGCCGTGAACCCTTTGGGCATCGCCATTTTTTTCGGGTAGCCTTCCGACAGCATCTCCACCTCTTGCGCATGGCTCACTCGTGCGATAGGTCTGCAGTTGATCGGGCGGAATGCGTCACGTCGAGAAGTGTGCATCTTCCGGACCTTGGTGCCGGGGACCACGATGCATGAATCGTCATCCGTCTCGGCATGCATGCACACGCCCACCCCGGCATAGTCGCTGCCGGCGATGAAGGAAGCGGCCGAGACGAGATTGAGGAAGGCGTCAGAGCTGGGCCGGTCAGAGCTGCGCTGCGCACCCACCAGGATCACGGGCACGCCGAGTCCTTTGAGCGCGAACGAGAGCGCGGCGGAGGTGTAGTGGAGGAAGTCGGTGCCGTGTGTGATGATGATGCCGTCGGCTCCGTCCTTGACCGCCTTGACCGCTCGATCGGCGAGGAGATTGTAATGGTAGAAGCGCATGTTCTCGCTCATGATGTTGCCGATGAGCTCGCTGCGGAGATTCGCGATACCCCTGATTTCAGGGAACATGGAGAAGATGTCCTGCGGCGTGAAATATGCGGTGACCCCGCCGGTGGCGTAGTCGACCTTGCTCGCGATGGTGCCGCCGGTATGCAGGAGATGGATGGTGGGAAGCGAAGGGTTGTCCTTGATCACGGCTGCCGTGGGGTCTTTGGTGGCAGCGGCCTTCTTGAGCACCTCCACTTCCTTGATGCGCTTCCTGTCGATGCCGATATTGTAGCCGTTGTCCAGCTTGAGCACCAAAGTCGCATCTCCGGAAGGGAGCACGAGACCTTGATAGACAGCATCCTTCGTCGTGACTCGGACGGTGTCATGCAGCGAGAACTGGTCTTTTGGCATGGTCTGACGGTGTCCTGGCTGTTTTATAAATGTTTTCGTTAAGCATTTATATTGTGTTATCCCGAAAGTGGTAGAATCACGTAACTGCTAGACTTTTGTGTGTTCTTCCCAGATTTGTTGTGGTGTTTTGTAATTAAGGCTCATATGTGGTCTGTCTGTGTTGTAGTGTCGTATGAAGTCAGTTATGTTGTTGAAGCTTCCTGTTGCGTATTCGGTTTTGTAAGTGAGAAAGAATCGTTCGACTTTGCCATTGGTTTGTGGTCTGTTTACGCGTGCGAGGTAATGTTTTATACCTAGCACATCTAGGGTGATGCGCCATTCAGTATTTTCTTGTAGTGCGTTTGGATGGTTTGCGTAATAGGTTGATCCGTGGTCAGTCATGACTGCTTTTGGTTTGCCAAAAGCGGCTATGCCTGCTACAAGCAGGCTTATACTACCACGGCTTGTGGCTGTGGGAAATATTCCGTAGCTGGTTATGAGTCTGGTTTTGTCGTCGATAAATACAGATAACTGTTTTCCTGAATAAGGATCGTAACTCCAGTCTGTGTGCCATAAGTCATTTGGATTTGGAAGCTCGTACCGTACCCATTTGCGAGACTTTTGCTTCTTTAAGTTAGGCGTTATAAGTCCGTTTCTTAGCAATAACTTCTCTATTTGTCCATGGCTTATGCCAAAACCTCGTTGCTTGAGCAAATGCTCAATACGGCAAGCGCCATAACCGAAACGCTTTCTCAAACCAAGAATTATCGTTTCAGCGTTTAGATTCAGGACGACTTCTGGCCGTCCTGTTTTATGGTCTTTCAGACCATCCCAATCAAATTGTTTGAACTTAGAAATGATCTTATATACTGCACTCAAATGAATCTTCTGAGCCAATGCTAATTGTGCAACAGAAACACCCTTCAAATACTGCCTGACAATCCAAACACGCTTTTTAAATGTCAACTTGTACATGATAACCACCCACACAAGTTATCATATTCTACTAAAAACGTGATAGCACAGTTAAGCATTTATATGACAACCTCCATAAGAGATCATATGGCAGCGTCGAAGCGGTACCCGGACTGGTATCTTGTCATCCCATATGTCGGCGTCGTCGCTTTCGGCATCGCAGCGCTCATCATACTCAAGGACCCCGCACCAGTGGGTCTTGCCCAGGGATTCTCCTTGCAGACGCCGGCGAAGACCGCGCTGATGAACGTGGATCATGCCGAGGACGCCGCGATCGCGCTCTTCCTCATGGGCGTGCTGCTCCTGATAGGCACCTTCTTTACGTATTACCGGTTCAAGTTCTTGGCCGATACAGAATCCAAGAAAAAAAAAGCCCACCACGGATGAGCTAGAGGCCGGTCGGGATATCCAAGAACACGGTCTTTATGCCAAAACGTCTCTTGATCACTTCTCGCATCGCTTTCACTCCGAGGGTCTCGGTGGCGTAATGACCGAGGAAGAGCGCGTTGATACCCAACTCTTGTGCGAGATGGAAACGGGAATGGGACGGTTCGCCCGATACGAGGAGATCGAGTTCTCGTTCTGCGGCCTCTTCGACTGCGAACGAACCCCCGCCAGAGACGAATCCTATCCGTTGTATCGTTTTCTTGCCGAATGCATGCAGTACTGCTTTGCATCCGAGCGTCTTCTCGAATCGCGATACGATCCTCGCCAATGGTGTCGGCTTGACCGTACCGGCATAGCCCCATGATGCATTATGGTAAGCTCCGAAGAGACGGAGATTCGTCGCGCCGACGATTTTCGCCAGCCCGGCATTGTTGCCGTAGCGCTTATGCACATCCAAAGGCAGATGGGAAGCGTAGAGTGAGATGCCGCTCTCGATCAATGTCCGGATGGCTCGGTATCGATGGCTGGTGATGGGATAGGGCAGACCCCAGAAAAGTCCATGATGCACCATGAGGAAATCAGCGCCCGAGTCTGCGGCCGCTTCGAAAGTCTCGAGCGAAGCGTCGACGGCGAAAGCGGCCTTGCGGACGATACCCGCGCCTTCGACCTGCAGGCCGTTGAGGGATTGATCCTCATACTTTGCTGTCTGGAGCGTCCGGTCGAGGAAACCGACCAAGGTAGAACGGGATACCGGAGGCATCATGACCACCTCCCTAATGCGTCTTTGAGCAGGCCGGACACGTCGATGCCGTTCGTGGGATGCGATATGGTGTTGGCGGTGACGATCTTGACCCCCATCTTCTTCATCTTGGGGTAGGCGTCGTCGGTGAACAGTCCGTGCACACCGATGCAGGTGATGCGCTTGACGCCCATCCGTTTGAGCTGCTTGATGGTCTCCATCATGGTGTGGCCTGTGCTGATGATGTCGTCGACCAACACCGCATGTTTTCTTTTATACGATTCCCCGCTGCGGAAGTGGATCTCCACATGCACAGAAGAGTAGCGCGTCTTGGTCAACACGTCAGCAGGGACCTTCGCGACCTTCGCGACCTCTTCGGCCCACTGGTCGCTCTCTTCGTCAGGCCCGATGATGACCGCACCTCTGATATTGCGCTTGACGTATTGACCGATGATGCCTGCGGCGGTCACACGGGCGGCTGGGATGGAAAATATCTCAGAGAGCTTATGGAAACGGTGGAGATGAGGATCGATGGTGATGATGCGATCGAAAGCCGCCGACAACAGACGGGCCATGACACGGGCCGAGATGCATTCGCCCGAATGGAAGCGTTTGTCCTCTCGCATGTAGGCGAGGTACGGTGCGATGAGGGTCACTTTCTTGGCGCCGAGGTCCCTTGCCGTGTAGGCAGCGAACATGGCCTCCATCATGTTCTCATTCGCCGGCCTCATGGTCTGGACCAGGATGACATGTTGGCCTTTGACGGGTCTCGTGAACCGCAGATTCGTCTCGCCGTCGGGGAATGTCCCGATCTCGACATTGGAGTAGTGGGATTTGACCTTGCGTGCGATGCGCTTCGCCAATTCGATTGCGCCTGGGCAGCCTGCGATGAGCATGTGATCACCTCTGCCCAAGCGGTCAGCCCAGGGGTATTTAATATTTGCTGCCGACCGTAAAGGGTATATAGGAGAAGTCCATCCCTGGATGGATGAGAGAACGCCATATATCAATCGCTGCCCTCTATGACGAGGAAGGCAAGCTCCTCCTACAATACCGTCGTGGATTGAGCCCCTATGATGAGGACTGGTCTTTCTTCGGCGGCGGCGTCGAGGAGGGCGAGTCGGCTGAGGAAGGGCTGATACGGGAGATCGAGGAAGAGATCGGCGTCACCTTGGAGAAGCCGGTCCATCTCGGCACGCTGACATCGGTCAGACCCCGCATCAAGCCACCACTCGAGGAGGTCCGTTTGGTAGTGGAAGTATTCGCACATCCGATGCCTTGCGCCATCCCTGATATCTGCCTCATGGAAGGTGACGGTTTCGTGCTGTTCGCGAGAGATCGGGTCATAGACCTGCACACGCCCCCATTCTTCAATGAAGTATTGACGCTTCTCGACCGCCATCTGACCGATGCCCTTAAATAAGAGCACCCTTCCAGCCACGCCATGACGGCAGGACCCAAAAAGACAAAGAAGTGGGCCATCGGCCTCGTGCTCTTCCTCACCCTGATGACGAGCGCGGCACAGATATTGTGGAAATTCGGCGCCGACAGGCTGGAACTCTCTGTCGAAGGGCTGCTGCTCAATGTCCCGCTGATCGCAGGAATCGCAGTGTACGGCATCGCGGCCGTGCTGCTCATCATCGCGCTCCGCGGCGGAGAACTGTCGGTCCTCTATCCCTTGATCGCCACGAGCTATATCTGGGTGAGCCTGCTGTCCATCTTCATCATCGGCGAGCAGATGGGACTGCTCAAGTGGTCCGGTATCGGTGTCATCGTCATCGGCGTCTCCCTCATCGGCGCGGGGGCCAATTGAGATGGGTGCCTCTACGCTCGCGATCGTACTGGTGTTGGTGGCCTCATTCATCGGCGCGTTCGGCGCGCTCCTCCTCAAGACAGGATCCGATTCATTCTCTTTCAATCCGCTCAAGCTGCTGCGCAACTACCGGCTCACATTCGGCCTGTCGTTGTACGCGGTCTCATCCATCATGTTCATCATCGCGCTCAAGCAGGGCGACCTCACCATCCTCTACCCATTGGTCTCCACGACTTATATCTGGACAGCGATCGTCTCCACAAAATTTTTAAACGAGAGGATGAACTCCAAGAGGTGGCTAGGCATCCTCGCGATCGTCATCGGAGTCAGCCTCATAGGTATCGGCGGATAACATGAAGACACACGTGATCTCATTGGGTGGCAGTATCATCGTCCCGGATGATGTGGATGTCCAATTCCTCTCATCGTTTCGCGATATGATCAAGGCACGCGTCGCAAAGGGCGAACGCATCATCATCGTCTGCGGCGGCGGCGCATTGAGCGCGAGTTACCTCAAGACGGCGAAAGGCATGGGAACGGTGGATGATGACGCTGCTGACTGGATCGGCATCTATGCGACAAGGATCAATGCGACGCTCGTCCGTACGTTGTTCCCCAATGACGCGTATCATGCCATCATAGAGGACCCGACAGCGGAGTTCGAGACGGACAAGCGGATCATCATCGCGTCCGGGTGGAAGCCTGGTTTCTCGACCGACTATGACGCGGTGATACTCGCGGAGCGTTTCGGGGCCGACCGCGTCGTCAACATGAGCAACATCCGTCAGGTCTTCGACAAGGACCCGTCCAAGCATGATGATGCCGAGCCTCTTGAGCAGATATCCTGGGACAATTACCGCGCCATCATCCAGGAGGATTGGAGCCCGAGGCTCTCGACGCCTTTCGATCCCATCGCATCCAAGCTCGCCCAGGAGAAAAGCATCAAGGTCGTCGTTGTCTTAGGTAATGAATTGGCCAATGTCGCCAACGTGCTGGACGGCAAGGCCTTCAATGGCACAGTGATCGGATAGGATTCTCAGATGAAATCGCTTATCTTATGACGCATCTCTTCATGCGCGAGCCACAATACCAGGATGATCGCATCCAGACCGTCTACGAAGGATATCCAGGTGACGTTGCCCAACACATCGAAGCCGAAGTATTGGGTGGAGAAAGGATACAATAGCATAGTGTAGCCAGTGAGCGATGCGTCCAGGAAGATGTGGAAGGCGACGCCGAAAGCCACGACTGCCGTGATCATCGCTGCCTTCTTGTTGTAGAAGTAGAGGAGCAGACCCAACCCTACGAAGATGAGCGGAAAAAACAACGAGTGGGTGAAGGTGCGATGGAACAATGCGACGTCATAGCCCAAGACATTCTTGACCAACCAATATAGAGGTATGTCGAAATCAGGCAATAGGCCGGCGATGCCGCCGATCAATAACACATGCAATGGCATCGCTTTCTTGTCCTTGACCACATAGTCGCGGAACAGGTCGAGGACGATGATGGCGAGCAGGATGTGCACGACCGCTTTTGGCATGGATCACCCTAGTGTATTCACGTATAAAAGATTTTGCACCAGGTCGGGACAAATTCAGATACATTTATATAACTGAAAATAGGGATATGGAGTATGATAGCCGAACGGCTTCGTCGGGAAGTACGGGACCTCACCAGGCTCAGGAAGATCATTCTGACAGTGATGAAACATGGCTTCGGCATGGTCATTGACCGGTCCAAACTACGTTCATATGTGCCTATCCACCAGCGCTTGACGGTCAAGGAGGGCGCCGACACGAAGAAGCCGATGCCCGAACGTGTGCGGTTGCTTTTCGAGGACTTAGGACCGAGCTTCATCAAGCTCGGCCAGCTGCTCTCCTTGCGCCCCGACCTCATCCCGTCAGATTATTGTGACGAGTTCGCGAAGTTGCAGGACGAAGTCGCACCCATCCCCTTCTCCAGCATCAAGAAGGCCATCGAAGAGGAGATCGGCAAGCCCATACAAGAGGTGTTCAAGTCGGTCGAGCCCGAACCGGTGGCGTCCGCCTCGATCGCGCAGGTGCACAAGGGCGTGCTCAAGAACGGCGAGGTCGTCGCGCTGAAGGTGCAGAAACCCGGCATCGCCCAGACCATCAGCAATGACATCGATATCCTGCTGTTCGCGGCCCGCATGGTCGAGCGTCATTCCCGACCCAAGATATTCGATCCCGTGGACATTGTAGAAGAATTCAAGCGCTATACCGAAGGAGAGGTGGACTTCGAACGGGAAGCGAGGTACCTCCGCATATTCAACCGGAATTTCACAGGCCACAAGTTCGTGCGCATCCCTAAAGTGCATGACAAGCTTGTCACGAAGAGACTTCTGGTCATGCAGTACATGGAAGGCAGGAAGGTCTCGGACATCATCCGTCATGCGTCGAAGATTTCGCCATTGAAGAGGAAGCAGCTCGCGCATAACATCGTCCAGGCCATCTTCGAGCAGGTGTTCATCCACGGCTTCTTCCACGCCGACCCTCACCCGGGCAACATCATCGTACAGCGCGACCACATCACATTCCTCGATTTCGGCATTGTCGGATTCCTGGATAGCGAGCTGCAAGAGGCATCCTTCAACCTGTTCTCTGGTGCGATGGAAGGCGACCTCGACCGCATGTTCATGGCTCTGGTCGAACTGGATGTCACCGGCGCAGGGACCAACATGGAGAAGCTTAAGGAGGACATGGTCTATGAGCTCAACAAATTCTATGACGTGGGGCTGGAGAAGGTCGACATCAAGGAGGTCTTCAATTCGCTGGTGCGGATCGCACGGAAGAACCATGTGCGGATGCCGGCCAATCTCGTGCTGCTGGGCAAATGCGTGATCACGAGCCAAGGCATGGCACGGAAGCTCGATCCCGACTTCAATGTGGTGGCCGAAGGAAAGCCTTTCCTCAAGAAGTTGGCGGTCAGCAAGCTGGCGCCGAAGCGCATCGCACACCATTTGGGCAAGACATTCAACGAGTTCCGCGAATTCATGGTGCGGCTGCCGCGTCAGACCAACGAGCTCATCCTCAAGGCCAAGGACGCGGAGTTCGTGGTGCATACCATCGAGCAGGACATGCGGCATCTCGCAAGAGAGGTCGACCGCTCCTCGAATCGCATCACGCTCGGTCTCATGATCACGGCGTTGCTGATTTCCGGCGCGCTCATCCACGGGATGCCCCAACCGAGCATCCTGACCATCCCGATTCTCACATTGCTCGCCTTCCTGGTCGCTATCGGCCTGGTCGGCATGCTTATCATATCAGTCCTGATGGAACAGAGATGAGAGAGGTGGTATCATGAAGAAAGAAGTGACCAAGGCGCTCATCGTCACGCTGGGAGCAGCGATCGTGACGAAGAAGAAGCTCGAAATAGTTGTGCAAAAGGCGATCAAGGCAGGCAGGATCGGTGCGAAAGAGGCCGACAGAATGGTCGATGTGCTCTACCAACAGGGCAAGAAGGAGAGCATCCGTCTCAAGGCCGTGATAGACAGAGAGGTCGACCGCGCGCTAGGCACAAAACCGACGGTGAAGAAAAAGGCCGTCAAGAAAGAACCTGTGAAGAAGAAAGTCGCGAAGAGCAAGATTGTGAAGAAGGCTAGACCGAAGAAGAGGTAGCCTTCCGTTTCTTCCAATCAGCGAAGAATGTATCGAAATCGATATATGTCTTGCCTTTGAAGGTCTTCTTGGCCAGCAGCACGACCCGGCTAGGTGCGTGTTCGGCCACGCATTCATGGTCAGGCAATAGTTTGACGAGCTCGTCCGAGAATGCCTTGACCTCTTCATGCCGCGGCATGTTCTCCTCTTTGAGTCGTTCTCTCGATTCCCCGATGTACATGTACGCCTTGACCTCGATGAAGTCAGGGTCGCCGCGTTCGATGAGAGTCTTGTAGCCTTCGGGATCGGTGTCGTTGATGCCTTTGATGATGGTCAGCCTGATCGCGGTGCGGTCCTCGCGCCGGGCCAGGGCGTCGAGACTCTGGAGCAGTCGCGCCCAATAGTCGGAGAAGAGCGGCACGTCGACCTTCTTGAGCAGTTCTTGGTTAGGGGCATCCACCGACAGGTAGAGCTGGGTGACCGGCTCGAGGTCGCGGATGGCGTCAGGGTATTGACCGTTGGTCACCATGAAGGTGGTGATGCCGCGGTCGTGGAAGGATCGGATGGCCTCGTTTATCTTGGGATAGATGATGGGTTCGCCGGTGAGCGAGAGCGCCACATGCTTGATCTCAAGGGATTCTTCGAGCACCTTGGCTGGCGCTAGGTCATAGCCATGGAAGCCCACGATGAGGTCCTGATGGGCCTTGAGCGAGCCCTCGATGATCGTGTCAGGATCATCTACCTTCCAGTCCCAATCTTTTGATACAGGGGCCTTGTAGCCTCGCCAGCAGAAGACGCAGCGGTTGGCGCAGGAGATCGAGGTCGTCATCTGCATGCATTGATGACTGCGGATGCCGTAGAAGATGAATTTGTAGCAGCCACCCTTGCCCCGGAGCATGCTCTTTGTCCAGCCGCAGGTCTTGACCGCGGAATGGTTTCCCACGATACGATACTGCTGCCGCTCGAGCTCGTCCTTGGCTTCGACGGTGAGCTGGGAGTCGGATGCCATGATGGAAAAGAACACCAGGGGCTTTAAAAGGGTTGCGGAGCAGGGGGTAAGATTTATATAACGGCCAGCCCCCCTTCGGAGCATGGCAATCAAGGATGAATTGGAGCGGCTCGCCAAGAGCAAGGCGTATAAGGACTTCGCAAAGAAGCACCCCGACGCCAAGCTTGCCCATGCCTTCATCATGATGGAGAAGGGCAACAGGAGCGAATGGCAGATCGGCTACTATCTCAAAGGGAATGATCAGGTCATCACATTCTTCATGCATGAAGAGATCAAGACCAGCCCACCCTCCAAGATATTCAAGGAACCCAGGAAGAAGGTGCTTCCGCTGGACATAGAGAAGGTCTCCATGACGTTCTCCCAGGCCTTCGACGCGGCCCTCGAGTTCCAGAAAGAGAAATATCCGACCGAGAAGCCGGCCAAGATCCTCTGCATTCTCCAGCACCTCGAAGAGGGCACGGTGTACAATATCACGTTTGTGACCCCGGCCTTCAATACCCTGAATATTCGGGTCGACGCCAAGGCCGCCGAGGTCACTAGCCATCGACTTACGTCACTCCTCGACTTCCGAGCGAAGTGACACCGACGAGGAAAAACAGCCCTCACCACCACGTGAGGGAGAGCGCCTTTCTTCCCTGACTTGTGATATCGGGTTGGATACTATAGGTTTCACCTTGAGTTTCTATAAATAGTAGGATAGGCATCAATTACCTTGGCTTGGCATGACCAGAGGATGATCATGGACATCACAGTGAAGACAAGATTGACAACGGACGCCAAGCTTCCGGCCTACGCCCACCCGGGCGACGCGGGCATGGACCTCTTCTCGAATGAGGAGGCAACGCTTGCGCCGATGGAACGGGCTTTGGTCCCCACAGGGGTCTTCTTGGAGATTCCCGAAGGATTCGAGGGCCAAGTGCGTCCGAAATCCGGTCTCGCCATCAAGCAGGGACTCACCTGCTTGAACACGCCCGGCACGATAGATGCCGGGTATCGCGGCGAGGTCAAGGTCATCCTCATCAACCTGGGAAAAGAAGAAGTGATACTGCTGAAGGGATCGAAGATCGCGCAGCTCGTCTTCTCCAAGGTCGACTATGCACAGCTCGACGTGACCGACAACCTGTCCGATTCGAAGAGAGGAGAGGGTGGATTTGGCAGCACAGGAGAGCGATGACGAGATAAAGAGGTGGACCATAGTGGAGAACAAGATTAGCTATAATACTATCAAGCGCAATAAGACACTCACCGATTTCGGCCTCAATGAAGAGGAATCCTAGGAAATTCTTTTATACCTTCCTTTAATCTCCTTCTCACATCACCATATGCCAGTTGAATACCTATGCAAGCATACTTCATCGAAGAATATCGCGCACCTAATGTGGTACGGGCGAAGAACCTGCTCACCGTCCATTTCGCGGGATGCAATTATCGCTGCCCCAGCTGCAATGTACCTGATACTCTCGAATTCAAGGAGGAATTCCTCCAGGATCTCCGCGTCTTGAAGAAACGCATCACTGACGAGTCCAGATACGTCGATATGGTATTGCTCACCGGCGGCGAGCCGACGCTGCAGCGCCAGGCCCTGCTCGACATCTGCCGGCTCTGCAGGAAGCTGGAGCTCAAGATCGCGCTGGACACCAATGGCTCAAAGCCCAACGTGCTCCAGACCCTGCTGGAGAAGAGCTATATCGATTACCTCATCCTCGACCTCAAAGCCCCTGCTGATGAGGCCCTGTTCCAACGTGCGACCAAATCGCAGACCTTCTTCCTCATCACACGCCAGATCATCGATGACATCAAGGCCAGCATCCGCATCATAGGAGAGCACAAGGACAAGATACAGGTGGAGGTACGCTCCTTGGTCGTGCCGGGCATCGTCTATCGCAAAGAGGACCTCGAAGGGATCGGCGAGATGGCCAGGCCGCTGGAGTGCAGATGGAACCTGGTCCAGTTCTGGTCCAATGAGGGTAAAGTCTTGGGCAAGAGCATGCAGGGCGTCAATCCCCCGACAGAGAAATTCCTGCAGACATTGCAGGAGACATTGCAGAAGAGCTTCCCGGAACTGCAGGTGGGATTGCTGTTCAAAGATGATTTTCTCAGAGAACGTTAGATTGATGGATCGAGTCAGATCGAATCCTTGATCGCGGCGAACAGACGACCGGCTATCTCTTCCTTGCTCAGGAGCGCGCCGTCAGGCGCGCATTCGACGACCTTCCAGCCCATCCTCTTCGAGAGAGCGAGATAGGTCTCCACCACTCTCCGTTGGAAGTTGCGGTCTGCCTCGTGGATGTCGCTCTTCTCACCCCCCAGATAGCTCTTGTCAGGACGGTCGGCCATGAGCTTCTCCGAGACATCGACAGGGACGTGGAGATAGCAGACCAGGTCGGCTTTCGGTATGCCCAGCTTGCCATGTTCGAGTTCCTGTATCCAGGAGACGAATGCGGCGATGTCGCCCTTCAGTTTCGCCGACTGGTAGGCGAGATTGGATTCCACGTAGCGGTCGAGCACCACGATGGCACCCTCGGCCACCCATCCCTTGATCACGTCTGCCTGGTCGAAGCGGTCGAGCGCGTAGAGCAGGGATACAAGCTCGGGTTTGACCTCGTCGAGCGAGCCGAATTCGCCCCGGAGGTAACGGGCGACGAGCTTTCCGAAGAATGATTCGTATTGCGGAAAGTCGAGGGTATGGACGGTGTTGCCCTCTTTCTTGAGGCGCTCGACGAGCAATGCGGTCTGTGTCTTCTTGCCCGCGGCGTCGCCTCCGTCGATGACGATGAGAATGCCTGTCATAGGACCAGCGAGACATGCCAGGCTTATATACTTTTTGACCACCGTAATCTTTATTAGGAACTGATAGCCATCGATATGCGATGCGCATACCCAAACGATACGGCGAGAGCAGGGTCGACCACTGCGTCTTCTGCGACAGGCAGAGCACTGCCAAGAATGATCAGGGATTGGCGGTCTGCATAACGCACCGTCATGCTGAGCTTGCCCCGTTCCGTTGCGCCTGCGGAGAATACCTTGACATCCGCCAGGGCAAGTGGGGTGCGTTCTTCTTGTGCATGAATTGCGGCCCCATCAATATACGCAAGGCACGGGAGATCAATGAGGTCAAGGACATCAGCAAGCAGACGGCAAAGTCCGAGAAGGAACCGGCCGAGGACTCAGAGCCTACTCCTGAGAGAAAGCCCACGCCCAAACAGCAGAAGGCGGCTCCGCGGACAGAGACGACGATACGGTCGGACGACCCGCTCTACTTCTCGTGAACGCATAACCTTTTTATATCCTGACCGATGGGCGGAATGGATGCTTCTTATAGACGCGCACACCCATCTGGATGACAAGCAGTTCTCCGATATAGACGACGTCATCGTGCGGGCCAAAGATGCGGGCGTCAAGCGCATCGTCACCAACGGCATCGACGTGGCAAGCAACCGTAAGGCACTTGCGCTCGCGGATAAGTACGACATCGTGCTCCCAGCCCTCGGCCTCTACCCGATCGAGGCCACCAAGATGAGCGCAGATGCCATCGACGAGGAGATCGCCTTCATCCGCAGCAAGAGAGACGCTATCATCTCGATCGGCGAGATCGGCATCGACGAGCACTGGCTCAGGGACAAGGTCGGGGAGATGGTGGGACCCTTCCGCAAGATGATCGCTCTCGCCAAGGAATTGGAGAAGCCCATCACGGTCCATTCCCGCGACGCCGAAGAACGCACCATCGAAGTGCTGGAAGAGGAAGACGCCAAGAACGTCATCATGCATTGCTTCGGCGGCGGCAAGAAGCTGGTCAAGCGCATCCTGGACAATGGATGGTATCTGACCATACCTACAAGTGTGGTATATGACGGGCATTTCCAGTGGATCGTCGAGATGGCGCCGCTCTCCCGTATCCTCACCGAGACAGATGCGCCTTATTTGGGACCCGTCCGTGGCGAGCGAAACGAACCGGCATTCATCAAGGCCGCTGTCGAGAAGATCGCTGAGATAAAAAAGATGGTGCCTGAAGAGGCTGCCAACATCATCTTCAAGAATTACATGGAGGTGTTCGGATGAGAGCAATCATCAATACCCCATTCTGTTCCAAGCGTATCAGCACGTTGCCGGAAGGATGCCGCAGATGTGTGACGGGCGAGAAGACCGTGGTCTTCGTCACCGGACTGTGCGGCAGGTCATGCTTCTATTGCCCGGTGTCTGAGCAGAAGTTCAAGAAGGACGTCATCTACGCCAACGAGTGGCCCATCAAGAACCCTGCCGAACTCATCGAGGAAGCGAGGCTCTGTGATTCGACCGGTGCTGGCATCACCGGCGGCGATCCGCTGGTAAAGCTCGATAGGACCATCGATTTCATCCTCCGTCTCAAGAAGGCTTTCGGCAAGGGATTCCACATCCATCTCTACACACCGCTGGAATTGGTGACCTCTGACAGGTTGGCCAGGCTGTATGAGGCAGGCCTCGACGAGATCCGCTTCCAGCCTGACCAGGACGATGATAAGCTATGGCCACGATTGGCCCTTCCGGTGGCTTTCGATTGGGATGTCGTGGTTGAGATCCCGGGGATTCCAGGGTATACCAGTAAAGCCAAGAAGCTCATCCGTTTCATAGATGATGTCGGCATCCGCTACCTCAACATCAACGAGCTGGAGATCTCTGACACCAATGCTCAGCACCTGTTGGACCGCGGCCTCGTGCCGAAAGATGATATATCGTATGGAGTGAAAGGAAGCGAGGAGATGGCTGAGAAGTTGCTCGCGTATTGTGCGGAGAAGACGAAGCTGCATGTGCACTATTGCACCACCACGCTCAAGGACCGTGTGCAGCTGGCCAACCGGATAAAGAGGCGGGCGAAGAATGTGGCAGCCGCTTTTGATCGGGTCACGAGAGAGGGTATGTTGGTGCGCGGCGCGGTGTACGATGAGCGCACATTCCCCGGCACCGGACAGAAGGCCAAGCTGGAGAAGCACGCCCAGGCCGCCAATAGACGTCTTGCCTATTTAAAGGAAAGATTAATAAAACAAGGATTACTCACTCGAGACCTCGTCGCGCTCGACAGGCCACGAGGACGCCTTTTGATGTCTGAGAAGGACATCCGGCGTCTGCGTGGCGATCTCGAAGGGTTCATCCCGACGTTGGTCACGGAGTATCCGACACATGACCACATGCTTGTCGAGCTAGATCAATTGAGTTGAGAGATTTGTGGGCTTGAGGGTATAGCCCGAAACCCACTTCCCTTCCAGACGGGGAAACAGCTGGGCCTGTAGTCTAGTGGCTATGACGTCGCCTTCACACGGCGGAGGTCCCCGGTTCGAGTCCGGGCGGGCCCATATGTTCTCTTTCCTCGTGGGCTTGAGCATAGCGAAACCCACGCCGTGTGAACCGAGGCTCCAGTTCTTTGAGTCCGGGCGGGCCCAGTCTTTTCTTTCGATCTTTGCCAAAAAGTATAAAAACCCCTATTCCGCAGGGTATCCCATGAAGATCACCATCGACACGAAAGAGGAGTCGACCAAGGACATCCGAAAGCTCATCCGTATGCTGCAGCACATCGTGGGTTCGGAATCGTCGTATTCTACCATGGACAACGGCACTTCCGAGGAGTCGAGAGAGCCTGTTGTCAATCCCGGCCTCTTCTCCATGTTCGATGATAACGATACAGACAGACCTGGAGAGCCTGAGCCCGAAGAAGAAGAGCCCACCCGCGTCCAGGTCGTGGAGTACTAAGATGAGAAGATTCGAATATCTTGAGCATACCGCCGACGCCAAGTTCCGCGCGTTTGGCCATTCCAAAGAAGAGGCGTTCGCCAATGCCGCAAGAGCCATGTTCAACATCATGGTCGAGACCGCAGAGGTCGAGCCCAAGATGACCAAGACCGTGAAGGTCAGCGCTGAATCCGAAACGGCCTTGCTCTACGATTTCCTGGAGAGCCTGCTCTTCCTCGTCGACACCCAATGTTTCATTCTCGCAGACGTCAAGAGATTGACCATCGACGGCAACAGCATAGAAGCAGAGGTCATTGGTGACATCGCTAACAACCAATACGACATCAAGACCACGATCAAGGCCATGACCTATAATGAAATGGAGATCGTTGAGAAAGACGGCGTCTGGACGCTGCAGGTCGTAGTCGACATCTGAGCAAAACATTATAAAGAGCTCGGCGCCCTCCCGTATTCTGCAAGGTGATGTTCATGGAAGACAATCCTATCAATCCTGATCAGATCGACGAGGTCTGCTGGCAGATCGACAAGAAAGAAGGCATGCATGTGCCTGCAAGAGTGTACGCATCAGAGAAGCTGCTCCAGTTCATGAAGCGTGACAAGACACTGCAACAGGTCAAGAATGTGGCCTATCTGCCCGGCATCTACCGCCATGCCATCGTGATGCCTGACGGCCATCAGGGATACGGGTTTCCCATCGGCGGCGTCGCCGCTTTGGACGCAGAGACAGGAGGCATCTCTCCCGGCGGCATAGGGTATGATATAAACTGCCTGGCGAGAGGGACAAGCGTGCTCGACGAGTTCGGCGCTTCCCGTCCTATCGAACAGGTGGGTCGGGGGTCCGTCGATACGGTAATGCAGTGCGGAGATACCTTGCTGAAATCCCGATTGTCCACAAGCATGGTGCTGAGCTTCGATTGGGAGAGAAAGGAATACTCTCCACACCAAGTCCCCTTCTCGATGAGCAAGAAGAAGGACCGTCGCATGCTGAGGATCACGACGGAGTCGGGAACGCAGATTACGGCCTCCGAGGACCATCCGTTGCTCACGCCGCATGGGATGGTGGAAGCAGGAGAGATAAGCACTCATGACATCGCCAACGCCTTCTTCGTGGGGATCCCTTACGAACCGCAGGAATGCAGGATTATCGTCAAGAGCCTCAACGCTGATCGTCAAGCGGTCGCTCATCTCGAAAGACAGGGCCTTCTGCCGTTGAGCCTGGACAATGAGAAATTGCCGATACTGGCCCGTGTGATCGGCTATCTCCTGGGCGACGGACTGGTGTACCATAGCCGCGAAAAAAGCTTCGTCTGCGCATATGGGCAGAAGGCTGACCTCGACCGCATGGCGAAGGACATCTCGAGAATCGGCTTCTCGGCGAAGGTGTATGCGCGGGATCGACAACACCATATCGAGACCGAGTATGGCCCCAGATCCTTCCGTTCACAGACACACGAGCTGCGCGTGAGCTCAAAAGGATTCGCGCTCCTGCTGGAGGCGCTCGGCATGCCTGCCGGGAGGAAGACGGACCAGGACTATGACGTCCCTGGATGGATCAAGGGTTCGAAGGGATGGATCAAACGGCTTTTCCTCGCCGGATTGTTCGGAGCTGAGCTGAGCGCTCCCGACACCAGTTCAGGAACATGTTTCTACTGCCCGACGCTGTGCATGAGCAAGAATGAAGAGTTCAAAGACGGAGGACGACAATTCCTCATATCGGTCATGCGGCTGCTCGACGAGCTCGGCGTGTCGGTCCAAGCCATCACCGAAAGGGAAGCGGGCGAAAACAAGCGGGGAAAGACCGTCCAGCTCAGGCTGCTGATAGGGAACGATGACCGGAACCTGATCGCGCTCTACTCAAAGATTGGCTATGAGTTCTGCGAGAAGCGAAGCCGTCGGGCCGTCATCGCGGTCCAGTATCTCAAGCTAAAAAGACGTACGTTGAAGGTAAGAGTCGACTCGATACGCATAATCAAGGAGCTCAAGGCGCGGGGATTGACGTGCAAGGAGATTGTGGAGTGTCTGAACGATGTCAACGACCGGTTCGTCGAGCGGCACTTTTATGAGGACAGACCCGCACGGATATCCCAGGGATTCCCGCGGTTCAGGGATTTCGTCAAGGAAAAGGAGAAGAGCATCCAGCTCTCCGGTCTTCTCTTCGATCCGGTTGAGAATGTCGAAGAGATCGACTATGTAGGGGATGTCTATGACCTCAACGTGATGGACACGCATACCTTCGTCGCTAATGGATTGGTGGTATCCAATTGCGGCGTCCGTCTTCTCCAGACCAATCTCGATCGCGAGACCGTGCATACGAAGATAAGGCCGCTGGTGTCGCTCATCTTCAAGAAATGCCCTGCCGGATTAGGGGGCTCCAATATCCGTATCGAATACGACCAGCTTGATGAGGTGCTGCGTGACGGAGCCAAGTGGGCGGTCAAGAACGGCTACGGCACCGAAGAGGACCTCGACAGGTGCGAGGAGTACGGCTGTATGCCCCAAGCCGAACCGTCTTTCGTCTCTGCCCGTGCCAAGAAGCGCGGACGGACCCAGCTTGCCACCCTCGGATCAGGCAACCATTTCATCGAGGTGCAATACGTCGACGAGATCTTCGACGAAGAGGCGGCAAAAGCGTTCGGCATCACCAAGGTCGGCCAGGTCACGGTCATGATCCATTGCGGATCCCGTGGGCTCGGCCATCAGACCTGTTCAGATTATCTCCGCGAGATGGAGCAGAAATATCCTGAACTGGTCAAGGACCTCCCTGATCGCGAGCTCATCTATGCGCCGGCGGGGACGGATGTCGCCGACCGCTATCTCGGTGCCATGGCGGCAGCGGCGAATTTCGCCTGGTGCAACCGCCACATCCTCGGCCACTATGTGAGAGAGTCGTTCAAGGAACTCTTCCCTGATGCCGATCTCCATACGGTCTATGATGTCGCGCACAATATCGCGAAAGTCGAGCATCACGAGATCGACGGCAAGAAGGTCAAGGTCTATGTGCATCGCAAGGGCGCGACACGCGCTTTTGGTCCTGGCATGGAAGAGGTGCCGGAGGCGTATCGCGAGATCGGCCAACCCGTCATCATCCCCGGCAGCATGGGAACGTCTTCTTGGGTGATGGTCGGCACGTCGAAAGGTATGGACGAGACCTTCGGCTCCACCGCGCATGGTGCAGGCAGAATGATGTCGAGAAGCCGGGCAATCCGCGAGTTCAACGGCAGCGAATTGGTCAAGGAGCTGGGTGAGCAGGACATCTTCGTCAAGGGCGCATCAGAAAAAGGGTTGGCCGAAGAGGCACCGGCGGCGTACAAGGATGTCGACGAGGTCATCGACACCATCCACAAGGCTGGTATCGCGAAGAAAGTGGCACGTTTAAAACCCATGGGCGTCATGAAGGGTTGAATAATCGAACAGGGCTCAATGATTCAATTCAGAAACACGTTAGTGGGCATCATGATGAACGGCACCGCGAATTCGTCTTCATTCACGACCGATCTTCCAAGATGCACACTATCCTTCTCGATTTGAGGGGTGAGGAGATAGGCGTCAGAATATTTATGCTTGACCAGACCGCTGTATTCAACGGTGACGAAATATCGCGGCGGTCCTTGTTCAATGATTTTCATTATTCGTGGATCGGGCTCAAGGGAATCCAAATAGGAGACATATACTGCATTCCCAGGATGTGTGAGATCATGTATGTATGCATCCCCGACCCGACTAGATAAATCACCAGGGACACGAAGAGAGCTTGTTCTGGCATAGTAAGAAGGATTGGGATCATCCGATTTAGGAGGTATGACGAAAGCGAATTGGTCGGTCTTTGCAAATCTGCGTGCGAAGTTTTCAACAGGCTCACTAGACCACACGAACATACCGATATGTCCATTGACGATCTGGCCGAGGGATGACAGGTCAGGTTGTACTATGCTCATGGACTAAGTGAATGTAAAAACGTTTATAAACGTTAAGTTCCCTTTTGGTTTGTTAAGAAACCGCAATCACAGATCGAAAACTTTACCGTCGCTGCCGACATTGATCACCTTCGTGCCGCCGATGGTCTCCTCGAGACCTTCAGCCTCGTGGACATGGCTGCACAGCAAGATGTCAGGTTTGAGCTTGTCGACGGCTTTACGCACACCGTCGCTGCCGGGCACGAACTTCGAGAACTTCTCCATCATGCTCTTGGATGGATGGACGTGGGTGACCATGATCTTCTTCTCAAGATATTTCACATGGTCGAATCCTTTCTTAAGAAGATCATACATCTCACCTTCAGGTATCTGGTGCACGCCGATGTTCGCTCCGCCTGCGCCGAAGATGCCGATCTCTTTATACCGGACAGAATAGCCATGGATGTTCTTGACGCCGTACACTTCGGCGAGGAAGTCGGCTGTCGCGACGGTCTCATGGTTTCCCGGGATGAGGAGGACTTTCTTATGCCGCTTGACGAAGGGACCGATGATGTTTTCGGTGGAGCTCTCCATCATAGTCAGGTCGCCGCAGAGGATGACGATATCGACGTTCTCTTTTACCGCCTTCTCGGCAAGCTTCTCGGCTAGCTGCGCGTCTCCATGGATATCGCCTGACGCGAGTACGCGCAATTTCTTTCTCGGATGCTCCTTGACTTTCTCGATGAGGTCGGACATGGTCGTGCAGGACTCCGAGTTGTTATTTATGATTTACTGTTTTCGCTATGCTCCACAACATATTGAATTGGCGCCGGTATGTCTCGGCAAGCGATTTGTTCTTGATGACGATGGCGAAATTGGGATGTCCCCAAATGACGTTGGCGAGCCTGTTCCCGTAGACATATATCGGAATCGGATTGAAATATTCGTCAGGGATCGAACGGTATGTAGTCTGGGGGCCCTCCACAAATGAGGAGTCGGTCTCCCTCACCAACACCCTTTCGGAGCTCGAAAGGCGTTGGAGACGAACCAGGTATTGGGAGAGCGCGATGCGGTCCTCTTCGATGAATTTGTCTTCCTCGACACCTGAGATCAGCACCTCTCCAGGCTGGGCCTTGAGGGTCTTGAGCACATCGCGGTATAGGGTACGTACGACTCCCTTCCCCTTGAATACCTCCACTGATGTGTCCTCCTCAGGGATGGTGGTCAATCGGATGAGATCAGGCAGGACGATGCGTAGCTTTTCTTCCCGCTCCTTGAGGAAATCGAGGATCCGGTCAGGATGGACAGCCTGGAAGTGTTTCTTGTTGTTCTTGATGACGAATGAGACGAACCCTTTCTCGAGCAGCCGATCGAGGGCGTCGTAGACCGCCTGTCGGTGGAGGGCTGATCTTTCAGCGATGGCATTCACCGAAATCGAGCCTGCTGATAACAGAGTTATGTAGATATCCACTTCATTATTGGTCAGTCCGAGATCCCTGAGGACGGTCTTATCCATGGATACAAGCCACCTCCCCCAATATTTAAACTTTTCGTAAAAACTTTTACTACAAGCATTAATATATTTGTCACTACTATAAGGGTATTAAGATGAAACAAACACCCTTACACACGTCCATCGAATATCTCCACGATCTCGCACAACAGGGAGACGTGCCCCATCAAGCCGACAAGCAGACCCTCCTTGTGCAGATAGAGGGCGTGGTCAAGTGCGTGGACACCACCGGCACCCATGCCTGGATAGAAGGAAGAGAGCCAGGTAAGACCCTTCATGTCTTCGATCCGGATCGCTGCTTCAGGGAGGGAGAGGTCGTCACCTTGACTGGCACACCCATCCTTGAACCGCAGATCATCGAGAAGCAGGACGTGTCCCTCGAAGAGGCTCTCTGGACAGAGATCATGGAACGATGATGAGGAAAGATGAGCACGATGCACAGAGAACGGATCGAAGAGGCATTGATCGCCGCATTCGCTGAGATCAGACCGTTCACCTTCGATAAGACCAGGCGGCTAGACAGGTTCAAGGACGGATCATTCGGATGCAGCGCATTGTCATTTTCCCTGTACGCGAACGGACATAATGGACGAGGACAGAGCAGTATCGCACCGCTGGGATTGTTGTACGAGGATGAGCACACGATGATGTGCATAGGGTATTTCCGAAAAGAACATGATCCGGATCATGAACCAGGATATCTGTTCGTCGTCGCGCCTCGAGGTAGAGAAGTCGTGGAGAAGATCCGACAGCTCATCAATTTCATCACCTATGCGCATCTTCCCTGCAAGGGTTGCTATGTGCGACATCTCTCACTGCAACAATACATCACTTTCCTCAATGCGGGATTCATGCCGGCGAAGGAGGCCCCGTGGAATCCCGAAGCGATCGAGGAGGACGAGAGCCTCCAACACGCCTTGCTCGACCTACAGGAATTGTTGAACGATGATGGCGGCATCAATGTGCTGAAAGGGGATCATAGCAGGGCTTTCAGAAGGCGGGCCAGGATAAATTTCAACAGGGGAATGAATTTCCTGCAGCGCAACGATCTCGTGATGAAACTGCGGCCGTTCACCCATCAAGACATCTCCGATGCGGACAACATCATCAAGGATCACTTCGTATCGCTCTCTTCCAGAGGAAAGGACGTCGGTTCTGTCCCGGAAGACCACTATAATTCCATCGATCCGGCAGGCCTGGAAGAAAAGGACATCATGCATTTCATCGGTTACCTAGATGATATCCCCATAGCTTTCTACGCATGTGAACGGTTGAGCGACAGGAGGGTCGGTCTCTACACCGTGATCACCGAAAGGGACCCGGACAGGGTGTTACCCCACTCCGAGAAAGATGCCTTACGCGGATTCTCGGCATTGCCCATGTATTGCTATCTGCGATTGTTCAGGTTGCTCAAAGAGAAAGGGTTCGACGAGGTCCACCTCGGCGGATCAGAGCATCCGGACCTCA
The DNA here is from genome assembly GCA_043817075.1 of archaeon. Taxonomy (GTDB): domain Archaea; phylum Nanobdellota; class Nanobdellia; order Woesearchaeales; family JAADFO01; genus CAYVGP01. The sequence goes on from JBDRHG010000007.1 coordinate 47,451, forward strand.
ACAGATTCAAGCGACATTTCGGATGCACACTGGATCCTTCTTACTGGGCATTCATGCCATTAAAAGGAATCACTCCCTAAGGATCTTCTCTTTATCAGAAGTCAGGTCGATGACCGTGGACGGCTTGCCGTCCTTGGGACCTTCGTAGATGGCGAATGCTATCTTCGCCTTGATGGCGGAATCCAGGTCCTCGATCGCGGTCATGTAGTCCTCACCGGTCCTGTTGGCTGACGTCGTGATGATCGGGCGACCGAGCTTCTCGACCATAGACACGATCCAGTGGTCAGGGATGCGCAGACCGATGGTAGGCAGGCCGAGATTGGTCTGCTCTGCTAGGCCATGTTCGCCGCCGAGGTTGAGGATGAAGGTATACGGTCCGGGGAGCCTATCAAGCCAGCTCTTGGCATACGCAGAGAGGTCGCAATGCTGAAGACACCAATCCTTGGAGGGTGCGATGATGGAGAACGGCCTGGTGAATCGGCCCTTGAGGGACCGGATACAGGAAACAGCCTTCTCGTTCGTCGCATCGCAGCCGATCCCGTAGATGGTATCGGTCGGATGGATGAATAGACGGCCTTCCCGGATCATCTCCATATACCGCAGCTCGTTGACTTTGAGCTCCTCTTGCGTGATGATATCCATGGATTAAGGCTAATCAAATACCCTTTATAAGAATTGCTTTTTGGGGGAATTACTCAAATATGCGTGACCGTAAAGGTTATATTTTGTGAAGCCTCAGACCACATCATGGAACCGGAGAAGGACGTCGCGCACTTCGTCAAGCAGGACAGGAAAGAGTCAAAAGGGCTGGTAAAGAGCTTCCTGGAAGAGCGCGGCATCCTCGGTCTGGACAAGAGGGCCGCATTCCTGAGAACGGTCCAGCTGGTCTCCGCCATCCCCTGGGGCGAAGCCAGGATGATCGAAGAGGTGCTGGTCAGCAAGCAGGTCGGTACCTGTGTAGGCAAGCACATGGTGCTCAAGACCGCGTTTGACATTCTGGACATCCCTTGCACTGAGACGGTCTGCACGTTCCAGTGGATCGATCAACCGATACAGTATCCGTCTGATGTAAACAAGATCCTGGCAGAGGGTGCATGGGACCACGGCCACAATTTTCTTGTGGTCGATGGCGTGGATGTCGACATCACCTGGAACCCCGAACTCAAACCTTTTGGATTCACGACTTTACCCGAAGAGTGGGACGGCAAGACATCTGTCCTTGGCGTCAAGATCAAAGAACGATGGGATGATGTCGAAGACATGAAAGCGAAAAAGCTCAAGCTGGTGGAGTCATTGAGCGATGAACAGAGAAAGAGACGGGCGCGGTTTTTAGAGGCGTTCATCGCATGGATAGATTCGATAAATCACCCAATTAGTACCTCTCGTGAGTAGTTATTTTCAGCAAGGATTATAAAGTAAGTATGCTTTCTCCCGGCAGATGAATCAACCGCCCTTGTACACCAGCGAGCAGGTGGCCAATGTGGAATTGGAACTGCAGAGCCCCCCCGTATTGCCATACCTGTCTGTTTTCATCAGGAGTACGGCTCATTCACAGTTCTACAACTTCAGGAAGTTTGGTGTCAGCAACGGTACGATGCCTACGGAAGCAGGAGACATCCCCTTCGTCGATCTCCACAAACTCGATCTTGGAGATTTCAATACCATTCCCTGCCCCGAATATTCATTGGAGGTTGCCGTGAGGAACATGGTCGATAATGAAAAACTGGTCGGTGCGTCTACCGAGACACAAGAAGTCCATGCAGTGGTAGGAGTCGCAGAATACCATGGACCAGAAAAATTCACCGCAGACCAACTTGTGGATCTTGTGGGAATGAAATATTTCCAGATGATGGAAGAAATAAAAAATTAAATCCATCACGTGATGGCGTTCACGTTTTGTTTTCTGACCTGCTGTTGGAAGAGGAAATCATCCAGGAATTGGACTCTTCGTTGATACTCTTCCCAATCCATCCATCCGGTTCGGAATAGTCTAAGCATTAGTGTCACCTCCACACCTGTCTACCGATTGACATCTTCTTTGCCTGCTCGAAGAGCAGTCTTCCGATAGTCTCCTGACTGAGATCGACCATGATAACATCACCTCCAAAAGGGAAGACCCGGCCGCTGGGCGGCCGGGGTTGGTCCCAACGGCGTTTTCCTCCAGAGGGTGCGATGGGGAGGTGCGGCCGACGGGATCGAGGGCAAGGGGTATTTCGGTTGGGGAAAGCACCCCTGCCAACCCGATAACACCTCTATGGTGTGCCTTGCTTATATACCTCACGAGGGCCGCTGTCCAGTGTCTAGTGAGAATTATGCGACCTGAGGCTGCACCCCATACGACGGCCGCACCTTCTTCTTACGCTCGCCAAAGCCGAAATACTCGACTACGAATGAGATACCCGCCGCAGCCACCACCTGCAGACCCGGCGGGAACAGGAATATGTTCCCCAGAATCAATGGGACCGTCATATAGATGGCTTTCGCGATCTTGGGCACAGCAGAGAATGATTTCATGATGCCGCTCGAAGTCCTCTCGTCGGAGATATGACTGACAGGCGCAGCATACAACGCACCTACAGCAGGATACACCGCAGCGTTGGCCACCACACGGTCGATCACCGCCTTCTGGTTGACTGTCCCGGACTCGATCATCTGCGGTATGGTGTCGACAGGATACAATGCATTCATGTATTCGTAGGAAGAATGTATGAACGGACCGATCAGCCCTCCGAAGAGCAGGCTGGAATAAAGCGCTTCACCGTAATGGGGGAAACGGTCTTCCTCTTCTGCCGCACGCCGTTCTTTGAGAAGACGGGATGCGCAGAAGGAGCCGCTCAATACCACCTGGTCTCTGACTGCATGGTTGGCCAGCGACAGCCCGGTCAAGGGATTGACGCCCATGAACATGAGACCGGCAAACGACAGCGCACCGACTATGAGGGTCCGCTTAGCGAAGCGGGATGCTTTCTCCACGATGGCCTCCAATGCCATACAGACGGATAAGACAAACCACATGATAAAACAGCGTCAAAAAAATCTTACGAAAATGGAAATATTTTTATAAAAGAACCCACCAATAGTAAAAAATGCACTTAGATGTAAAAGATCGCAAGATCCTCGAACAGCTGGAGCTGGACGCCCGCCAGAGCACGGCCGCGATCGCCAGGAAAGTCGGACTCTCCCGCGAGGTCACCGCCTACCGCATCCGCCGTCTAGAGCAGACCGGCGTCATCAACCGTTATACGCTCATCCTCAACACGGCAAAGCTAGGCTACATGGCGTTCAAATGGTATCTCGAACTGGAGAACGCCGACGAGGAGAAACTCGCAGAGATTATCGCATGGTTCAAGGATGACCCCAACTGCGCATGGATCGCGTCCTGCACAGGCCGCTGGGACCTCATCACCGTATTCCTCGTCAAGTCACCATACCAGTTCCAGACCGCAAGAGAGCAGTTCCTCTCCAAGATGCACGCCCACGTCCGGGACTCATCCTTCACCCTCGATCTCGAGGTGTCCCACACCAAATGCCTCCCGGACCAGTCAGGAAAAGCGCCTTTCTTCGGCGGCGAGCTCGGCCACATGGAACTGGACCGCGAGGACATCCTCTGTCTCATAGAATTGACCGAGAATCCGCGGAGCACTGTGATGGACATCGCGAGGAAGACGAAACTGTCGGCCGACATCGTCAAGTCGAGGATAAGACGCATGAAAGACTCAGGACTCATTCAAGGATCGCGTGCTGATCCCGACAATCCGCTCCGAGGCATCTCCACTTACAAAATCCTTCTCGACAGGAAAGAGGCTCAGCATGCCCGATTCAAGGCATTGGATTCATATCTCACCCAACACCGATGCGTCTGGGACGTCATCCATTGCCTGGGCAGCTGGAACATGGAATGCAATGTGGATGTCGATTCGAGCCGCGAGTTCCACGGATTCATCATGGATCTCAAGAACCGTTTCGCCGACCTGATCCGCGGATACGATGTGGTCCAGATCTTCGATATCCCGAAGTTCTCGTTCTTCCCCATGGGCCGTCTCCTTCTTAAGCAGAGGCGCATGCTATAAAAATTCTGGATGATCCCAGACGGTATCGGGAGTGAGTCTATATTCGGAGTCAATGTCAACGGTTGGGCCGTGCTCGTCGCGACACTGGTGGGATGGGTACTCGGCGCGTTGTGGTACTCGCCGGCGCTCTTCGGCCGCACCTGGATGCGCCTATCTCACATCACCAAAGAGAAAGCCAAGAGCATGAAGAGCAAGCCGATGAGCCACCTATACTTCATCGGTCTCCTGGTTAACCTGCTCATGGCCTATTTGCTGGCCATGTCATCGGTTACGCAGGCGCGGCCACCTGGATTTCGGGCGGCTTCATCGGCTTCCTGATGTGGCTCGGCTTCTTCGCCACTGCGCAGCTCGGTGGCGTGCTCTGGGAGAACAGGCGTTTCTCGCTCTTCCTCTTCAACCAGACGTATAATATGCTCATGTTCCTCATCATGGGCGCCATCATCGGGGCTTGGTGAGCCCCATTTTTACCTTTTTCCAGTGGTGAAAAAAAGGAAGCTTATTATAGCAGTAGCTAATTCGTCCAAGTATGATAGATATACGCCCTGATTTGATTCTCCTACTAAGAAAGAATGCCCAGTACAATAGGGAGACAAGTCTCGACAAGGACAGAGAAATCTATTTAGGACCTCGAAACGAAGTTAACATGGCGCTCATGGGGACAGGAGTCATCAGCAGATGGGATGACAAACGACCTATCCTCGGTGCCTATGGACTCGGACCATGCACGACGCTCTGCGCCTATGATCCAGAGCAGCGCCTGGGTTTCACGATGAGTGTTCCCACATTCGGTCCAGCCGAGAGTCTCCTCGATCTGCTCGTAGAAGAAACAGTAAAGAGATCGGAGAAGGGATTCAATCCGGAATTCCATCTGGTTGGCGGCTACGATAAGTCCAGCCAACCAATGCAAAAAAGAATAACGGACTATTTGGACTACCAATACAAAGGAAAAAACGATTTGAAAACAGACGATACTCTCGGCCTGATTGACCCCACAGGTCTAGGTCGTTCATTCTTGCTTGATACCAGAGACGGAAAAATATACGCATGGGACCAAATCAGGACGCCAGACAGCGTACCCAGACATAAAGTGACTGGATTCAATCCATTTTAACACATTCCATCCAGATCAGCACGATATATCAGTCAGTTTTCTCACGATGCCTGGCTGATGTCCACCACCGCGACAGTCACGTCGTCGTCCTGCCACCGCTTGTTGTACTTGAGCAGCAGCAGCTATAGGAAGGTGATGAAATTCAGAACTCAGTCAGTTTCTTATCAGCGTACCTAATGATCGTCGTCGTGCCGTCCTTGCCGCCGACGACCTTCTCGGTGGAGATGAACCTGTCTTCGCCCAATTTCCGGACTTTCCGTTGGAAGGCCTTGTAGTTGACAACGCCGCCCTTCTCTTGGTAATGTTTGAACAGTTCGCCGATACGCGTACCAGAATGCGCCTTGGCGAGCGCAAGGATGGTCTGCTCCTCCTTCTCCAGCGACTTGATCTCTTTCTCCTTGTAGTCGGTCGCCTTGGTCAACGCCTGCTCCACATCCCGCATCTCGATCTTCCTGCTCGACCTGTCTTCAGCTGCCAATCCGGTGTTGCGCATCAGGGTGAGGCCGAAGCGGATGTCGCCGACCTCCACGGTCGATTCCACCACGCGCTCGAAAGCCTCCGCGTCCCAGATACCCTCGACGAAAGCCGCACCCATACGGGTATGCATGATGCCCTCAATCTCCTTGCCGTTATATCGCTTGAACTCGATGGCCTCCGGCATGAGACGGGAACGGATGCGTTCGTCCAATTGCGCGAGCCAATCGTCATAGTTGGTGATGAGCACCACACTCTTCCGGAACACCTCTTCGAGTATCATATAGAGAAAATCGTAATCTTCGACCTTGTCGATCTCGTCGAAGACGAAGACCGCGCTCTTCTTGTTGGCCTCGCGCACGCACATCTTGAGCAATTCGTCGGTGCGCTTGTTGTGCGTCAGCGGATAGTCGAGCTGCTCGCAGAGCTCGAGCGCGACCTTGTAGGAGGAGTTGCGATGCCAGCAGTTGACATAGACCGGCCGGACCTCATCGGTCCGTTCCTCGATCTGGTCGAGCACGTCCCTCACCGCCAATGTCTTGCCGATGCCGGGCTTGCCGGTGATGAGGAGATTACGGGCGGTCCGTTTCTGGAGAAGCGGCTTGAAGGTGTCGGCCAGCGCATGCTGCTCGTTCTCGCGGAACTGGATGTTCTTGGGGCGGAAAGAGAAATCGAGCGCTAACTCGTTGACGAACAATGATTCCCCCTCCTTGAGCATGCGGTCGAATACGTCGGCCATGGTGTTCCAGGAGAGGTTGCCGGTTTATAAGGGTTATGCTCGTTTGGCAGTGAGAAGTGGGATGTGAGAAGTCAACCAAAACGTTTCCTGAATAACGCATAGGTGATGATGAACTCGGCATGAGGCCAACCCAGCGGCAGGGTCACGTAGGCGATGCCCTTCTTGTATGCCGGATGCTTCAGAGCGTTCCTCACCAATACCGAGCGGTCCTGTCGCAGGAGTCCGGCCGACGTATAGTCCGTCACGTAGGCGGAGAAATCCTTGACCGTGGAGATATGCTCGGGAAGAAGGTTGCGGTCGGCCACCGACAGTACCCAGTCGAGATACTTGACGGCACGGGCCTTGTCACCCCGCCTGATGAAATGCCGACAGAGCATGAGCGTGAAATGCGGCCATGGCCCCCAACCGCCGTTGTTGCGTCCCACCCATTCCGGATATCTGCACAAGCCACCGAGCGTGGGATGCCAGAGCTTCTTCTCGATGAGCTTGACGGTCGAGACGATACGGGGATCATCGTCCGAGAACATGCCGAAATCGGCCAGCGCATAGACGCTGGCATCAGGACCGATATGCACCGAGTTCTCCTCACGGAGCCGTATGACCTTGACGAATGTCTTGAACCGAGGATTCCACATCCGTTTCTCGACACCGACCTTGATCTGCTCTGCGGCATGTACCCACGACGGACGCCGTCGACCGAGATGGTCCCCCAACGCGGCGAGCTCAGTGAGCGCAGCCCAGGCACAAGCATTCGCCCATGCCTCAAATCCCCGCTCTATCGGCGGGAATTCATGGATGGAATTCATGCTGATAAGAAGTCCGCTTCCCGCAGGATCATGCTGGGCGCGAAGATACTTGACACCTCTCTCTGCCTTGGACCACCATCGGCTGATGGCACGACCATCCCTTGTCGCACGTGCATAGCAGGCGAACGCTATGAGGATAAGACCGACACTGTCGAGCTGAACGGGTTTATAGGAGGCATCACCGCCTTCGGCGTCGAGCCGTTGGGGAAACGCCCCGTCAGAGCGCTGGGATCGGAAGACGAAACTGAGCGCAGACTTCGCCCGGTCCATGAGTCCAGCCTCGATGAAACCGAGGATGACAATCGCAAGATCGCGAGGGTACACATAGGGGTACCGCGCTCCAGGAGGGGACGCGAAGCAACCGCCGTTCTTGTTCTGCAATTCGTTGAGCACCTCGATGCTTTTCTCGCGCAACTTGCGCGCATGACGATGGTCAAGGTTCATCTTTGTGTCAGTCATCTCTTGCATCCCTCCAATTCTTTGCACACAGCACGGTTCCAGCCGACAGGCCCGACCGCTCCGGCTCGCATGTAGGCGGTCGACGAATAGCGTCTGTCCGGCCGCATCACGAGAAAGGGCCGGTCCACGGCGTCGAGCATAGAAAAATCGTTAGGAGAATCGCCGAACGCCATCGACGTGACATCCCACCCCTTCTGACCGAAGACTTCCAGCAAACGTAAGACTGCGCGTCCCTTGTCATTGTCGCCCATGACGTGATGGTATCGTCCGCCTGCGGTGAGTGAGAGACCCTGTTGCTTGAGCTCTTTTTCCATCGCCCGCTTCGAGGCCGGTCCGGTGAGCCGGAATCCCTCATCATATTCCCGATCGAGGGCGCGTTTCGCATCTGCCACGTTCAGTCCTGTCTCCTCGGCGAACGCTTCCGGAGAGAGATCGGAGAATGCGACGATAGGGAATCTCTTCTTGAGACCCTGGACCGCTTTGACCAAGCGAGCATATGGTGTGCCAAGTGTGATGACCCAATGGGAGCCTTGCTTCTTGGCTCCCTTGATGACACCAGAGAAAAAACGTACAGGAATCAGGATGGCGCCGCCGTTCTCCACGATGAAGGGCGCTTCGGTGCGCAGTTTCTTCTGCCACCACAGCGATTCGCTTTTTGTCTTGCTGGTGCAGAAGACGAGCGGCACACGTTTTTTCCGCACAAGAGCGAGTGCCTCTCTTGCGGCGGCAGGGCTATAGGTGTGATGGTCCAACAGGGTACCGTCGAGGTCGCTGAATATGACAAAGGGTTTCATCAGACAGATAGCCAACGGGGATCTTTCTGGTGTTTCTTACGGTATTCGGGCAATGTGATGATCGGCGGACGCTGCTTATCTGCCACAGGTACGGGCTTGAGCATATATTGCCCATCCTTGTCGAGAGTTATCTGTTTATAGTTCGTTCGGAGCTCCTTTACCTGGATGAGCTTACCCAGACGGTTGGCTCGCTTTGCGAACACGCCCAGGATGGCGAATGCCATCTTGCTCAGAGACGACAATGATTGGTTGCGGTGCACCCTTTTGAACAGGTCGACCTGGCAGATGGACCGCAGTCCGAACTTCTTGACCGTGTCGATGAGCATGGCGGTCTCCACTCCGTAGCCGGTGTAGAAAGGGATGCGTTCGAGCATCTCTCGCCTTGCCGCACCCTCTCCAGACAGTGGCTGGATGAAACCTGCGAGACGGGGGAAGTACTGGTTGAACAACGGCCGGATGAGCAACTCGGTCACGCGTCCGCCGCCGAGCGGCGCCATGCGGTCACCTACCTTGATGGGTCGTTTGTAGAACGGTTTTGCGTAGAGGAGCTTGTCGTTGGAGAGCAAGGGGCCGACCAATCCGTAGACGAATCGAGGATGGATGTTCTTGATGTCGGCGTCGACCCATGCGATGATGGTGCCGGTCGTGACATGCAGGGCTTTCCATAGGTTCTCGCCCTTGCCAGGATACCGCTTCAATCTGCGCAGGATGTTCTCATCCGAATAGACTATAGCACCCTCATCTTTAGCTATCTTGAGCGTATCGTCCGTGCTCCCTGAATCGATGACGACGATCTCGTCGAGCAATGGCCAACGCTCCACGAGTGCGGTGCGCATGACCCTGATGATTTTGCCGATGGTCTTCTCCTCGTTGAGCGTAGGGATGACAAGGCTAATCGTCTGCTTCTTGGCCTTCTTGAATTCAAGGAGCCTCTTGATATTGGAGAAGCTTGATGCCTTGTACCGGTGTTTATCGAACCATTCCTTGACATTCATAGTATCGCCTCTGTTGGATAGAGCTTTATGCCTGAGATATGACGCACTAGATGAGTAGGATCAGATTCATCGTCGTCCAGAGAGGACGCTTGCGTCGCCATGATATATCTTGGCCTGCACCAAGATTATAAAAAGGTTTAGCAAGGAGAGAAATATCTCTCACCAGACAGTGACAACAACCGAAAGACTTAAATACTAGTGCGCCCATCCTGATGAACACAATGAAATCGAGCGTCTCCATCGAGGTCAATGCGCGTGCATGCGCTGGTCGTCTTCATCGAGGATAGCTCAAGCCGTATTCTTTCATTTTGCATCGATTCCAACGACGTTCTTGACCGAAGTCTAGTATGTTCCATTGGCGGTAGTAGATTAACGGCGACCTTTTTCAAAGCTCGAGCAAAGGAAGTGCTGTGCAAGGCCGAGCGCGGGGCTTTACGCCCCACATCCCTGTCAAACGAGAAGAAGAGCAAAATAGATACCTGTGGGCTTGAGGGTATCTGTCCGAAACCCCCCTCGGTGCTGAGAAATCCCGCGAGGATTTCTGGCACAGGAAATCCTGAGGATTTCCTCGTGTCAACGGGCGAAAACGTTGGCGGTAGTAGTTTAACGGTAGAATACAGGACTGTGGAAGCCTTTTACCAAAAGCCTTGGGAAAAGAAGGGGGTCTCGCGCATCTGCGCTCAAGCCCCCTCACCCAAGAAGGCTTGCAGAAATCCTGCGGA
>JBDRHG010000008.1:0-18554 GCA_043817075.1 archaeon
TTATTGAAAATCTCGTCATGAGATTTTCGTGGGTTTAATACCCCGTCCTTCAGGACGAGATTTTCAATTCCAAAAACCTGTCTATTGATGCGAGGAGCGTAATACCTCGGCCTTTAGGCCGAGGATAGCTCCGAGTGACAGGTTTTTGTTATTTAAGAGGGAGCTGTACCACTGATCTGATTGAATAACCGTCTTCTCTTATGTTTTCAATAGAATATGTCTATCTCTATGAAGGATCGTATGCAGCGTGATGGCAGGGGGCCACCAGACGGCATGGCGATGAGTACGGTCAGAAATTATTTAAAAGTAATCTGAGGCTATCAAGGAAGTTCTTTGATGGCATATGATGTCAGTGAGCAAGGCTGTATATGCCGCACTTCTCTCTGATGAGGCCGTCCTTTTTGAGCCCTGAGAGCACATTTTGGAGGCGCGATGATGTTGTGATCTCGCCCGTCGCATCAGCAATATCTTTGAATGTGGATGTCAACTGCTCAGAAGTCACCATGTGCCGTAACGCTTTACCTCGGAGCTGACGGTCTGATCCTTCGAATCTGGACTGCTTATTCACCGGTCTGATCCCTGTCTTGAGAGATGTCTGTACTGTTGAGCCAAAATCCATCATTGCATTATGCCAGAGGCGGCTCTTGCCCTTGGGGATGCAACGGGCCGCGAGATTCCAAAGATCTTTCTGTGGTGTTTTCTCGTCAAGTCCGAATTCATGGATGAGGGTGCGTCGGATATTGGTATCGACCGTGGCGATATCTTCGTTGGTAGAGAAAATGCGGACCGCGTTCGCGGTGTAGGGACCGATGCCTGGGATATCACCGAACGCCTGCATTGCCTTGATGACATCCCCGTCGAAGTGTGAGACGATGATGATGGCCGCGTCCCTTAGCATCCTTGCGCGGCGGTTATAGCCCAGACCACTCCAGCTCTCGAGAACTTCAGACAAATTCGCTTGGGCGAGGTCCTGGATGGTGGGCCATCGCTCGAGGAAAGCGCGGTAGAAAGGGATGACGCGGTCGACTTGGGTCTGTTGCAGCATGATCTCTGAGACCAGGATGCTGTAGGGGTCAGTCGTCTTTCGCCATGGAAGATCGCGGGCTGACTTTGCATAGTATGATAAGACCTTCTGCCTGAATCGTCGTATCTGCGGGGGCGATATCTTTTCTATCTCAATTGACATGGTTATAGGTCCGGCTTGTCCGTTATCTTTTAATGGTTATGGCTGGACCGTAGTCCATATGTGCTCATAAATATAAAGAAGAGAAAAAGAGAAAAGGAAAAAACAAAAACATATGTGGATCAGATAAGCTCTTTCTTCCACAACGCGTTCTCGAGCATCCATCTCTTACCGCCATAAGCGATCATGAGGATAAAGGCGAAGAGGTACAGTATAGCCAACTCGCCGCGGTTGAGCAGCGGATTGAGGCCCGCGAAGAAGCCGATCGCGTCAGGATCGACCATCATCGGCCATGCATGGGCCTTGAAGAATGCGCTGATCATGATGATGGCTCCGCCGGTCGCCGCGAGCCTGGTCAGAACGCCTAATGCGATGGCGAGACCGATGAGTGTCTCGAAGATTCCGACGAACCACATGAAGCTGCCGGTGGCCTGGGCTGTCGCGCCGAGATAGCCGAAGATCTTCTGAGCCCCATGTTGGAAGAACAGGAATCCGAAGAATATCCTGAATAACGCGTAGAACACATCACCATGTTTCTTGAAGAATTCCTTGCACATATTATCACCTCGATGGTTAGTATCGTACCTTTTTGCAGGTAGCGACTCATGGTAGTCTGGTATATTTTATATACTTAACGTGGAAAAGAAACTAATACGTGGCCTATAAAATTGTTACTTTGAGGTAGTCATTATGCAAATATTTATATATGATGGCCTATTTTCTTATCACCAGATAGTAGTTAACTATGAAATACCACAACCTCCGGGGTGAAATCATGCAATATGAATCGAAATCGCTTTCATTTCTGTTCGTGATGGTCGCTGCGATATTGGCTTACATCATCGCAGTCAATACCGTCGCAGTAGCCATCGCAGGGATCGGCAAGATAGTCTTTCTCGTCGCACTCTTGCTAGGACTATTCGGGTTCGTCTTCGCCGCTGTCAAGGAGAAGCATAAGGCATCGCGTAATTATTATATCGCGTTGATCACATTTTCCGTGTTCGCCGTCGTCGCCCACTTCCTCTTCCAGATCGTCGTGACGCCTGCCATGCAGTACTTCTACCTCCTCTCGATCCTCATCGCGATCTACATCGCGCTGCTCGACCAGAGACGCCGTGCCCGAGTCGAGAGTCGCCGTGTCGCCGCCGAGCGCGCCAAGCGCCTGGCTGAACAGGAGCGATACCAGCACGAGATCTCATTGCTCGAGAAGAGCATAGGGACGCTCGAGACCGATCGCGAGAAGCTGCATTCGAGTACTACCAGCACAAAGAAGCTGGTCGCAGAGAAGAATGCCCAGCTAAACAAGAGACGCAGCGAGATCGCCGCGCTCAAGAAGCAGGCCTCAGACCTTGCTAAGAAGCTGGATACCAAGGACAAGACGGTAGAATCTCAGGCCCGTTCCAATGCTGCCCTCAAGGTCCGTATCGAGAAGAATCTTCAGGATAAGGCCAAGATGGTTGCCCAGAAGAAGGAAGCTGCCGATCTCGCAAAGCTGCTGGAAGCCAAGGAAAAGAAGGTCGAGGCTCAGGCCCGTTCCAATGCGGCCCTCAAGGCCCGTATCGAGAAGAATCTTCAGGATAAGGCCAAGATGGCTGCCCAGAAGGCCGAAGCTGTTAAGCTTGCCAAGTTACTGGAAGCCAAGGAGAAGACAGTCGAGTCCCAAGCACGGTCCCAGGCTGCGTTGAAGAAACGCATCCAGACGCATCTGAAGGAGAAGGACGAGATGGTCGCTCTCCAGAAGAAGGCCAGCAAGTTCGAACGCGCGCTGAAGGCTAAGGACGTAGAGACCGAGAAACAGGCCGAGCTCAAGAGTAAGTATGCCAAGACTCTCCGAAACATGCGCAAGACCAAGAAGGAAGCTGAGGAGCTGCTTGTGGTCAGCCAAGACGGCGAGTCTGTCCATCGACCCAAGTGCATCGCGGTCCGTAACATCCCCAAGGACAATCGCATGCTCATCAAGAATTGGGCGTCGGCAAAGAAGGAAGGCTACACCGGCTGCAAACTCTGCAATCCCCATCAGGAAGGTAAGGTTGTCATCCGCAACGACCAGAAATACAAATTCGTTGCGAGCAAGGATTCTGACAAGCTGCACAAGGCTTCTTGCCTGCTGGTCAAGAGGATCGACAACAAGGACAGAGTCCTGTTCAAGACCTACAAATCGGCGCTCAAGAAGGGATACACCGCTTGTCGTGTGTGCAACCCGCAGCAGTAAATTTTTTTTTAATCTCTTTTTTTCTCTAATCTTCCTTCTCTACTTGTGGATGTTGTATTACATCAAAGAATAAGCTGAACCCAAAGAATATATTCTGACAGGGCCCATCAGTCGTTCTTGACGGGCTCTCGCTTGTCGGTGAGCGGTATTAGCATCGGACGAAGCTTCTCCATGATATACGTCATATCATCGGTGAAGAGCTCAGGATGTGACTTGAGTTCCTCTTCGATCTCCTCGGGCATGAAGGTCTGGATGCCGCAGGACTCTTCGTCGATGAACTGTATGGCCCCGTCATAGTAGCCGAAATAGAAATGCGTGATGCTCGGTTCTATCCATTTCTTCCCGTCCTTGATAAGGCGGAAAGACTGATAATTGTCCAGCTCAGCGACCTTAGTGAGGACGCCGAGGACATGGAGATTGGTCACTTGGGCTGTGTGCAGGAATTCTTTCTCATCCACGATGGTCGCGGGGATGCCTAGCTCCTCAGCGCACTCTTTTAGGACAGTGAGGGCATAGCTGTCGTCCTCGGTCACATGCCCGCCGATGGTCTTATCCCAAAGTCCTGCATTGTCCCCTTTCCATTTGGACCGTCGTTGCAGAATCAGATGGCCTTTCGAGGTCATGAGCAATACCCTTGCATGGCGGTGACGGATGGAGGTAGCGCCTTTCTCGAAGAATTCATCGCGCATCCTCTTATGCGCTTCCGCTTTCTCGATGGATCCGATGCATTCTCCTTGCAAATCGTATATCTTGAGGATTTCTTTCATATCGTCGCCCAGTAGTCTTTCTTTTTTAAATAGTTTTTGACCCACCGTGACGCCATCTTAGTCGAACAGCTCTTTTTTGACCTTATGATAGGCGTCGCGGAAGGGGATTCCCTCGGCCACGAGCTTGAGCGCCTTGTCGGTGGCGTAGAGCTCAGGCGTCATCGCCTGTTTGCAGCGGGCGGAATCGACCTTGAGATTCTTGATGAGCTTTGCTATGATGGCGGTCGTTTCGATTACAGTGGCAAGACCTCTCATGACAGGTCCTTTGGTCAGCTGGAGATCGCGGTTGTAGCCTGACGGCAGCCCTGCGGAGACACCTTTGACCTGGGCCTCGAGGCCGACCAAGACATGATATTTTGCCCGAGCGAGCTCGAGCACGTCAGGATTCTGTTTCTGCGGCATGATGGACGAGCCAGTGCAGAATGCGGGAGGCAGGACGAAATATCCGAACTCAGGCATGGAGAACAGGATGAGGTCGGATGCGAGACGGTTGATGGTCAGCATCGACTGGCCCAGCGTATGCAGCAGCATGGATTCGAACTTGCCTCGGGAAAGCTGGGTCGCGATAGGGTTCATCTGCACAGCGGGGAAGCCGAGCTGCTTGGCGGTCAATGATCGATCAACCTTTATGGGCAGTCCATAGCCCGCTCCTGTCCCCAATGGAGATTGGTCGATTATCGCCATGACTGAATCTAGCAGAGCCGCATCGTCCTTGAGGAGGTCTGCATAGGCAGTAGCCCACATCTTGACGGACGAGGGCATGGCCTTTCGCATATGGGTGTATCCGGGCATGGGGGTTTCGGGATGCTTCTTGGCGAATCCTTCGAGAGCCTTGATGAGGACGCCGATGGTATCATCTGCCATGGCCGCCTTGTCGGCGATGAAAAGCCGTATCGCGGTAAGAACCTGGTCGTTCCGGGAACGGGCGGTGTGGATCTTCTTACCAACATTGCCGAGCCTCTTGACAAGACGGTTCTCGATCGCGGTATGGCAATCCTCGTCGCTCTGCTTGACTTCGAACTTGTCTTGAGCATGGAGTTCTTTGATGCGCTTGAGCTCCTTGGTCAATGCTTCGGCCTCAGCACGTTTCAGCACGCCGATCTTGTGCAGCATCTTCGCATGCGCGATCGAGCCGTCGCAGTCATACGGGACCAATACCTGGTCGAGGATATAGTCGTCACCCACAGTGAACGCTTCGACGTCCTGATCGGTTCCGTTGTTCAGCTCCCAAAGTTTCATGATCGATCACTCACCTTTCTTCTCCATGATGGCCTTATGCGCCATCAGCCTTATCGCATTGATCTTAATAAACCCTTCGGAGTCCTTCTGGTTGAAGCCGCCCTCGATGTCCATGGATGAGAGGTCCTGGTCGTAGAGCGATGCGTCCGATTCCCTCGCATAGGTATGGGCATTGCCCTTGTACAGCTTTAGGCAGACCTTGCCGTCTATGACTTCCTGGCTCTTGTCGATGGCTGCCATGAGGAAGTCCATCTCAGGCGAGAACCAGAATCCGTTATAGATGATCTCAGAGATCTTGGCAGAGAGCATGTCGCGGAGGCGCATGACCTCGCGGTCCATGGCGATGCCTTCGATGTCCTTATGGGCGACATGCAGGATGGCGCCGCCAGGGGTCTCGTATAGCCCACGGGATTTGACGCCGACGAAACGGTTCTCGACCATGTCGAGACGGCCGATGCCGTTCTCGTTGCCGAGCTTGTTGAGATATGAGAACAGCTCCAGCGGCTTCTCAACGACTATGCCGTCAGTGAGGTTCTTGACCTTGACCGGAATACCATCCTTGAAGGTGATCTCTATCTTGGTCGGAGTGTCGGGGGCATTCTCTGGAGATGTGGTGCGTGAGTATACGCCATCATCTGGCTCGTGTGCGGGATCCTCCAGCACGCCTGCCTCGTGAGAGATATGCAGCAGATTGTCGTCTTCGCTGTAAGGCTTGGACTTGGTCGCGGAGACCTCAATGCCATGCTTGTCAGCGAAGGCCAGCATGTCCGACCGCCCCTTGAACTCCTCGAGGAACTCTTCCATCTTCCATGGGGCGAGAACCTTGATCTTAGGATTGAGCGCGTAGTATGACAGCTCGAAGCGCACCTGATCATTTCCTTTGCCTGTCGCACCGTGGGAGACATAGGCGGCCTCTTCCTCCGCCGCGATCTCTATCTGGCGCTTCGCGATGAGGGGACGAGCAAGAGCAGTACCTAGGAGATAGCGTCCTTCATAGATGGCATTGGCCTTGAAAGCGGGGAAGATGTAGCCGGTGACGAATTCCTCCTTGAGGTCCTCCACGTAGACCTTGGACGCGCCGGTCTTGAGCGCCTTCTCCTTGGCCTTCTCCAGATCATCGGATTGGCCTACGTCGGCGATGTAGGCGATGACTTCGTATCCCTTGAGGATGAACCACTTCAGTATGACGGATGTGTCCAGTCCGCCGCTATATGCGAGCACGACTTTGTCTTTCATTTTCAATTTCCTCCGGTGTTATCGTTCTTCATTGTGTTAAGCCCTGAGTCTCTGGGCAGATTGAACATGATGTTGGCGTTCTCGATGGCCTGCGAGGCCGCTCCTTTCAAAAGGTTGTCGATGACCGATATGATGATCAGCTTGCGGCCGTCTTCGACGAATCCGCCGATCTTGCAATACGGCGTGCCGACCACATCTTTTGTCGTCGGGATTTCATCGACGACTTTGGTGAACGTACCGGCGTACGTTTTGGTGTACAGCTTCTTGATCGCTTCGATGTCGATGGTTTCGCCTTCCTTGAGCGTGATGACTGCGGTGCACATCAACCCCCTATGGACATCAGTGACATGCGGTATGAATGAGAACGGCACTCCCAAGACGCGCGTCATCTCATTTCGATGTCGGTGATCAGCGAGCTTATACGCGATGATATTGTCCTTGTAGTCGTAAGGCGGATTCTTTCCGCCGCCCGAGTAGCCGCTGATGCAATTGAAAACGACGTCTTGAATCCTGTCCTTGAGCGGAAGGGCTGCAAGGATGCAGGCCGTGGCATAGCAACCAGGATTAGCCACAAGCTTCGCTTCTGCGATCTTCTCTTTCGAGAGCTCCGGCAGCCCGTATACTTCGTCGAGGCGATGGTCATCGGCGATATCTATGACCTTGCAGGTCAGCTTTGCGGCGATATCTTTCGCCGTTCCATGAGGGACGGCCAAGAAGACCACATCAAGTTTGTTGAGCGCTTCGAAGTCCGGATCCGAGAATTCCAGATCCTTTGGTGCCTTTGACGCGAGTCCGGGATGGATCTTTCCTATCCACGTGCCTGCCTCTGACCTGCTGGTCACGATCCTGATGTCCATCTCCGGATGTCCGAGCAGCAGTCCGATGAGATGACTACCCGCGGCGCCAGTACCACCGACCACTCCCGCTGCGATCATGCCACATCACCTATGATCTCTCCTAGTATGCTGACCGCTTCCTTGATTTCGTCATCGCTGATGTTGAGCGGCGGTAGTAGACGGATGATGTGCTCGTCGATACAGTTGATGAGCAAACCAATATCCGCAGCCATCTTCGCATAGTCGCCCTTCTCTTCCATCACAATGGCGAGCATCAATCCTTTGCCTCTGATCTCCTTCACTCTTTTTCCCGCCGCCGCCTTGAGGTGATCCATGAATAGGTCATGCTTCTCCTGGATATGGGGAAGGATATCTTCGATGGCCTTGATGGTGGCGAGCGCCGCTGCGCAACAGAGACTGTTTCCGCCGAAGGTCGAGCCATGTTCGCCAGGCGAGAAGTCCAGCCCTTTGCGGGCGATGGTGGCGGCGATGGGCAGACCGTTGGCCATCCCTTTTGCCAGAGTCACGATGTCGGGTGTGACGCCCTCTTGCTGATAGCAGAAATACGTCCCGGTCCGGCCGTTGCCGGTCTGGACCTCGTCCATGATGAGCAGAATCCCGAACTCTTCACAGACCGTGGCGACCTCCTTGAGGTAGCCAGACGGCGGAATGACGATGCCGGCCTCTCCCTGGATGGGTTCGATGATGACCCCTGCGGTCTCGGGAGTGATCGCTTTCCTGAGCGCAGCAACATCTCCGTATGGCACATGAGAAAATCCAGGCACCAATGCCTCGAACGGCTCCCGGTACTTCTTCGTGCCGGTCGCAGAAAGGCTTCCCATCGTGCGGCCATGGAATCCGTGTTCCATGGAGATGAATCCCTGCTTGCCGGTCGCCTTGCGGGCGAGCTTGATGGCTGCTTCCATCGCTTCGCTGCCGGAATTGGAAAGGAAGACCTTGTCGAGACCCGCCAGTTCGGCGAGCTTGGCTCCGAGCTCTTCCTGTAATGGTGTGATGAAGAGGTTGCTGGCGTTGACAAGTATGCCGGCCTGCTTCTCGATAGCCGCTTTGACCTGGGGATTGGCATGACCGACACTGCATGTGGCGATGCCACCGATCAGGTCTAGGTATTCTTGGCCGTCCTTGTCAAAGGCTTTGGTCCCCGCTCCCCTCACTATCTCGATGGTGCGTCTGTAGGAACCCATGAGATGGCTCTCAGGATTGGCTGTCTCACTCATCTGCTTCGCCTCCTTTTCCGTCGACGTCGACCACTGTCTTCTCGAGCGCCATGATCTGCGGGATTGCTGTCACGACCTCATCGAGCCTGAGATTCTCCCAGTACACATGCCAATCTCCCTTGACCATGCCTTGGCATTCCTGGGCATAGAATCCGTTGAATGGATTGTCGGGTGCGGCACGGAGGATGAACCTGTCGTACTTGGCCTTTACCTTGAGCCAGAGGCTCTTTCCCAGGCCGGTGCCTTGGCAGGACTTGAGCACGGCGAGCTTGTCCACATAAGGGATGCCCTCGATCTCCTTGACGATGGCCACGCCTTCGTAATCCTGTTCGTAGATGATCTCCTTGATCCCGTTGTCGAAGTAACCGTCGACGAGCTCTTTGCCGAAGGAGTCTTCGAGCAATGCCTTGAGCCTCTTGGTGTCGACATCGTCGGTGCCGTCCGCGGACTTGAGGAGATGGTACTTGATGAAGGTTCCGCTTCCCTTTATGGTGAACATCTCCTGCAATAGATTCTGCGCTGAGGTGATGACCACGGCGCATTCCGGTTTCTCCTCGAGGAAGGACTTGATCTCCTTGACCTTGAGCAGCATGCCTCCGGTGATGTGGGAGAAGGGTTCTGAGAGATTGATGTAGGGCAATACCTCTTTGTTGGCGTCCAGGATGCCGCCGGTCTCGGTGAGCAGCACGAACTTCTTCGGGGAGATCGTGCGGACCAATTCCTTGGCAGCGGTGTCAGCGTTGATGTTGTAGTTGCCTCCGACGCCGAGGCCGATGGGGGAGACCACTGGCGTGATGCCGCTCTCGATGATGCGTGTGATCGCTGAGAGGTCGATCTCGGCGACATCGCCTACCCTGCCATAGCCTTCTTTCTCTGTGCAGGTGAACACGCGTTCCGCCCTCGACGCTCGGCCACCGTGTTTCTGGATGCTCTCGATGAGCTGGTTGCTCATCGAGGCGAAACAATCTTCTATGACCTGCATGTCCTCTGGCGGCGTGATCCTGATGCCGTCCTTCTTCTTGCTGTCCGGCAGCTTCCTGTCCAGAATGGACCCTGCGCCGTGGACGACGATCGGATAGATGTCGAGCTTGTTGAGCATTGCCAGGTCTTCGGCCAACGAATCCATGCTGTTCTCGAGCGTCTCTCCGCTGACCTTGATCACCGCGAATTTGAGCGGAGGCAGGTTCTGGAAGAGGTCGAGGAATAGCTTGAACTCCGATTCCTTTCCTATGTGGCGCATGAGGCGCAAGAGCATCTCTTTCATGGGATCGGCAGTAGGCAGAGTATCCTTTATAAGCTTGGTGACGGCAGTCGAACAATCTGAACAATATTGTTCTGAATAGAACATCTGTTCGACATCGGACATTATCGTTAAATTTATATAGGTCGGTGTCTACGAGGTGGGTATGCCCACCACCACCGAGCAGTCCCAAGGATATCTCCGTGAGCATCCCAGCATCAAGGACTGCCTCAAGAAAGGGGTCATCAATTATTCTCGTCTCGCAAGACGGATAGCCAAGGATCTCGACATCGAGAAGGATACGTCGATGGAGGCCATCCTCATCGCCTGCCGCCGCTATGCAGAGAAACTCAAGGGCGAGCCGGAGACAGAGGAGAAGATACGGGATGTGGTCAGGCAAAGCGAGGTCACGATCAAGAACAGGATTGCGACCCTCATCGTGGACAAGAGGATCTACGTAGACCATCTCATCGACGTGGAGAAGAAGGTCCGCAAAGGAGCCGACACCTTCTATGCAATCGAGGGCGTAGGAGTGTACACCGTCATCGTCTCCGAACGCTATGTCCCGGAGCTCAAGAAGCTTTTCTCCCGTCACATCCTCCACTCGATGGGGGGACTATCGCTCATCATACTCAAGACGTCAGAGGACATCGAATTCACACCTGGCGTCAATGCTTTTCTCTATTCCATCTTCTCAGAGCATGGCATCAACATCGTCGAGACCATGAGCTGCTGGACAGACACGATATTCGTCATCGAAGACAAGGACGTCCCGGATGCCATGCAATTCCTTCGCTTCTAGGCCTCCTCGACAAGGTATCCAAACATTTAAATAGTCCCCTCCCACAACATCCAGCACTGCGTAGGTGATACACTCATGGCCAAAAAGACCTCTTCTAAGAAGGCTGCCAAGAAAGCAGCTCCCGCTCCAAAATCAACCGCTTCCTCGGGGGATCTCCCCGGTCTCGATCCTAATCTGGCGAAGAAGCTTCCGCCTGAGGCGCAGGAGAAGCTCCGCGAGATCAAGACCAAACTGGAGAAATTCCAGAAGATCATCGTAGAAAAATTTGATAATTACATCATGGGTGTGGCGTTGCTGCCGCCGAAGAAGCCAGAGGGCGACGAGCAGCCTGACACGAGCAAGATCAACGTCCTCGTCCTGATCGATGATTCCGATTCCAAGAAACTCAACAAACAGGAGCTGAAAGACAAGCTACAGAAGATCATGGAGGTCACCGCCACCGACATCGACAAGAACCTGGTGCCGCAGGCCGTGATTCTTTCAGAGCTCTGGCAGAGCTGCTACGATGCCAAGCATGATACGTTGCAGCTCATCGCGATCTCCGCTCCTGTCTACGATAGGGGTATGCTCTCTGCGATCAAGATCGCCGAGGTCCACAAGACCATGGTCCTCAAGAAGTTCGAGAAGTACATCGTCTCCTATGTCCTTGCCGGTTCTCTTGTCCAGGGCCGCGCCACAAAGACGAGCGATATCGACGTCTGGGTCGTCATCGACGACACCGATGTCAAGAAGATGACGCGGGCCGAACTCAAGGACAAGCTGCGTGCCATCATCATCGGCATGGGTATCGAGGCTGGCGAGATGACCGGTATTCGGAACAAGCTAAATATCCAGGTCTACATCCTCACCGAGTTCTGGGACTCGCTCAAGGAGGCCAACCCCATCATCTTCACCCTTCTGCGCGACGGTGTGCCGTTCTATGACCGAGGCATCTTCATGCCTTGGAAGCAGCTGCTCAAGATGGGCAAGATAAAGCCGTCGTCCGAAGCTATTGACATGTTCATGTCTAGCGGTGAGCAGATGCTCGGCCGTGTCAAGTTCAAGCTCCGGGAGATCGGGATGGAAGACCTGTTCTATGCCTTGCTGACCCCGAGCCAGGCAGCGCTCATGCTGTTCGGCATACCGCCCCCGTCTCCACGGGAGACTCCGGAGTTGATGAACGAACTCTTTGTCAAGAAGGAGAAACTCCTCGAGGAGAAGTTCGTAAAGACGCTGGAGAAGGTCATACAGCTCCGCAAGGACATCGAACACGGGACGAAGAAAGAGGTCACCGGCAAAGAGGTCGACACGTTGCTTGATGAGTCCGATAAGTATCTCAAACGGATCAAGCGGCTCTTCACCCAGATCGAGAAGATCAAAGAGGAGGAGAGCCTGATCCATGTCTACGACAATGTCGTGACCATCATCCGCGATGTCATGCGTCTCGAAGGGATCGAGAAGGTAAAGGACGACGATATCGTGTTGATCTTTGAGAACGAGCTCATAGCGCAAGGCAAGATACCTGCGAAATTCCTCCGCATGCTCAACAGCCTACTCCAGGCCAAGAAAGATTACGAGGCCAAGAAACTGACCAAGCAGGAGGTCGACAAGGTCAAGAAGGAGAGCGCCCAGCTCATCAAATTCCTCGTGGAGTACATCCAGCGCAAGCGGGGCCAGGAGCTCGAACGCGCGAAGATCCGCGTCAAACACGGAAAGAAATACGGAGAGGTGCTGCTTCTTGAGAAGCAGGCATTCATCATCCACGACATCGAGAACGAGGACAAGGAGATATCCAAGGCACCCATCAGGGATGACGGAAGTCTTGGGATCCCGAAAAGGGTGACGATCGAGGAGCTGGAGAAGGCTGTTGTGAACGCTAATATCCCGCCCCAGGTCTTCATCAAGGAGCCCATGTTCGAGAATCTCCGTCAGTTCTTCGGCAAAGACGTCGAGATCCAGGTCAAGTATTGAATCTACCGACCTGGGCATATTATGGTTATTTTTTCTATTTAGATTGTTCACGAGGTATCTATCTTTTGAGGCTGACATGACATCGATTCCTCGTCGATAAATCCCATTCCGAAACCTTTATTAACGGAACTCGCTCCCACATCATCATGCAGACAGGACTCAAAGTCGGGGACGCCATGACCAAGTCGCCCATCATCGTGCGCGCTGATTCGACTCTCGTTGAATGCGCCAAGATCATGGCATCCAACCATGTGGGTGCGCTCGTCGTCCAAGCCAACGGCAAGCCCGAGGGTGTGTTAACAGAGCAGGATATCGTGCGTGGTGCGATCGCGACCGGCAAAGATCCTGCGTCGACTGAGGCGGGCGCGATAGTGGAGAAGAAGCTGCTCACCATCTCGCCTGATGAGGATATCTATGATGCGCTTGTTGTCATGCGCGACGCCAATATCCGTCATCTGCCTGTGGTCAACGAGGACAAGATGATCGGCCTGCTCACTCTCAAAGACATCCTCAAAATTCAACCCCAGCTCTTCGATCTCCTGGTCGAGAAGTTCGAGATCCGCGAGGAGTCCGACAAGCCCATCTTCTACCGGGATCGCCATAGCGAGCCCGAGGAGTGAGTCCTTCCGTCCTTCTTTCCGAAACCTTTTTAAAGCAAAAAATGCAGGGTGGGTATATGCCCATCAAATTCAACATCCTCGATCCTGATGAGTCTCTCCAGGTCACATACAAGGGCGTATTCGATCTGGACACCATATACAAAGAGCTCGTCGAATTCTATACCAGCCGGAGCTTCGAGTTCCACGAATACAATTACAAGGCCAAGGATCCGACAGTAGGAGAACTCGAATGGTATTGGCAGGGCTGGCGGAACGATACCGAATTCTTGAGGGTTTGGCTCAATGTCTATTTCCATTTCGAGGACATGGAATCGGTCGAAGTGATCAAGGACGGCCAGAAAAGGAAGATGGTGCGAGGCAGGGTGCGTGCCCGATTCAGGCCCTTCTTCGAGCTCGACTACGATCGCAAATTCGAGACGAGCAAATTCATGGAAGCGGTAAGGCATTTCTATGTCCAATATATCTACCGAAAAAAGATGCTTGCTTATGGCGACAAGGAAGAATATGAATTGCATAAGTTCGTCGAGAAGCTCAAGAAGCTCCTCGGGATGACGTTTACTGGCGATCAGTTCGCGGATATGTATTGACCATGGTCGAACGAAGAATCATTGTGGATGGCATCAACGTTTCGTATTCAGGCATCTTCGATCTGTCGGAGCTGTACAAACTCATCGACCATTTCTTGCGGGAGCGTGCGTACACCAAGCACGAGCTTTCGGCCCAAGAGGATGTCTATAAGGACGGCAAGAGGCTGTCCTTGACCAAGCAGCCGTACAAGAAAATATCTGACTACGCGCGATACGACCTCAAGATAAAGATCGCGGCCGACCATGTCAAGGATAAGGTCATAGAGGTCGCAGGCCACAAGCGCCACTTGCATGAGGGCGATGTCACGGTCACCTTCTTCGGATTCCTGACCACCGACTATGAAGGGCGTTGGGACAAGAAACCGATGTTCTATTTCTTGCGTGCGTTGTTCGACCAGTACGTGTACAAGATCCATGTGGACAAGTATGAGAGTGGCCTGGTCGAAGAGGTCAATCTGCTGTATAATCTGGTGAAGCGGTTCCTGACCGTGCAGCAATAGATTCAGGATAACACGTATATTTCTGACTTTTTTTCCTTATTTCCGTATAATCGGGACAGTCTTCTTTTCTATACTGTTCTATTACCTCTTCCTATGGTGGAAATAACTCTAGATCCGAAAATAGTCGCACAGCTCTACGACGGAACGAATGTCGCGCAGCTTAAAGTGTATCTGGGACAAGAGCAGCTTGTGATCGATAATGTCCACAAGCAACAGGTCGGTGAACGTTTTCAGCCGGTCAGCAATGCCATCCTCGAGGTGAAAGGCGGAAAGGGCAGGGATCACCGCGAAGGGTATGTGTCCTTGGACTATGTCACTGGACATATAGAAAATGAAGGGGATGTCTTGATCGCAATGCCGCTTGACTTTCAGGCGCACACTTGGGAGATCGGTGCGCAGGCCTCGTACGGTCCATGTGATGGGAGCCATATGCAGTTCAATGAGCATGCGATGCCTATCCTTGAGAAGCTGTTGGTGGCAGAAGACGAAGTGTTTTTGCAGATTGCCAATTTGACGATGACTGGTAGCGAGCAACTGGATATGAAACGGTTTCAATCCGGTCTGGAACGGTCGAAGTATATACTTGGCGGCATCGCAGTGGCGATCAAGGCATACACCACAGAATATCGCCCACGCTGAACGGTTGCTAGTCTATTATAGAGAGCAACCTTTAAAAGGTCGGCATCCTTTTTCTCTTCATCCTCGCGGGGGTAGAATAGTCTGGCTGGTTTTTTTTGATGTCATAGTCGTCTATACTGTTCGATAGTGGTGACAAAGAGGAAAAATTATAAAGGTCTCTGGTTTTCCCACTTCATGTTTAGTAACGATGGGATTAGTAATCTTGAAGATATTTTTTATACATTAGTTATAAAACGCGAGATGGAAATTGAAACCATTGATACTGTTGCTCAATTAATTGGACAAATTTCTCCTAAATATATAAACTTAGAAAAAGAATTAGGCAAGGTTTCAGAATATGAATCAGGGAAGGTTATGTTAAGCAAGACTGGAGATGTTAGCTTGTGTTTTTTTTCTAAAAAAACTTCTGGTGATTTTCCAACCGAATCATTGATGATAATCGATCATCTTTCAGGATCAGAGTATCTTTTATTTTCAAGCACTCAATATCAGAAAACTGGTTCCATCCGTATTTTTGATCCCAAATATATTGAAGCGAACAAAATTCGATATCCGCATTCATCAGAACAACCTTCTCCTATGATAGACAGATATGATTCCCTAGGTTTTGATAAACTGCCTGCAGTTTTAAATCATTTTATTGATTACCATAAAAAAAGAGATGTCCAATAACAACTTGTTATAGGAGGATCGCACAGTTTTCTCTAAAACACCAATCTTTTTATACCGGAACCGCTTTTTTCGATTCTGGAAATGAGTTTCATACTCCGTCCTTTAGGGCGAGCCCATTTCAAGACCCGAAATTCCGACTCTTAGAGCGAGGAGCGTCCATACCTCGACCTTGAGGTTGGTGATAACTCTGAAGCGTCGGAATTTCTGATCTAATAATTCCTGACTTCCACGGCAGTATTGCTGAAGTCTGGTCAAACTCCTATGCGGGGGTAGCGAAGCCTGGTTAAACGCGCAGGACTTAAGAGCTTCCTATTGCTAAGGCATCCTGTCCCTTAGTGGGTCCGCGGGTTCGAATCCCGCCCCCCGCAGCTTTTTTCAAATCCCGAGAAACAGAGCTCCTGGGGCTTGGGAAAAGGAAGTGGCTGTAACCTCTGGTTCTTGCCCACGTGATCCTGATTTGTAGTACTTAACAATCCTTCGCTGTGGAGATTTCTGTTTGTCGCCCCTGATTTTTTTTACATTATCCAATAACTCTTACAGTCCAAGAACCTGATGTAAGGGTCAGAAATCAGGAACTGGGTGGAACGGATTGTTCCACCCCGCTCGGATCTAAGAACGATTCAATCAGTTGATTCTGCTGCTGCAGCTTCGCGCTCTTTGATGACAATACCTTCGCAGTCAGGGCAATACCGTAGCTTGCTGTTCCCGCTCTTGACGAGGAAACGTTTTCGGCACCTGAGGCAATACTTGACGATCTGATAGCCCATCGCTGGGCTCATCTTCGTCTGCCTCCTTTTCCACGACCCCATCTCTTCTCAGGGACCTCAATCGCGGTCGATCCGCATTTGACGCAATATTTGGTGGTCCGCGATTTCGACTTGGCCCCGAATGGATGGGTGACGCGTGACCGAACGTTGCTACTACTACATAATTTACATGAAACCATCATTGCACCTCAAAAAGTGCCTCCCGAAAATGGGGAGGGTAGTTGAACCGTTAAAACTGGTCGTCTCGGCGCGGAGGGCGATGCTTCTGGAAGCAGTCACGACAATACACCGGTCGGCCTTCGGTCGGCTTGAAGGGCACTTGGCACTCATTGCCGCACTCAGAGCAGGTGGTCGTCACCATATCTCGCTGCGGGGGCGGACCTCTTGAGAATCCACCTTCTCTCCTACCGCCGCCACTACCACCAAAACCGCCTCTATCGCTTGAACCAGAGTCACCGTAGCCTCCAGAACTTCGGCCGCCACCTGAGCGTCCACTTCCACCAAAGCCTCCCCTGCTATCCTGTTTTCCTTTAAATCCTCTTCCTTGCATCCTTGTTTCCTCCTGTATACACGTTTGGGCTATCAGAAATCATATTTGATTCCCTTCGCTGTGTCTATTCGGACCGGAACCTCGTTTTTTTAGGTTTCAGTGCAGCGATTTGATAGCGTCTGATACTGGGATGGGGCAGGGTTTATAAATGATTCGGTCGTTTCGAGCTCGTGTCGTAAGGCTTATTAAGACGTGACCAGTCTTTTATTCGATGGCTGAGGCTCTTTGTCCCTATTTCGGTCGGTGTGGTGGTTGTAGACACCAGGAGATCCCCTATGAGGAGCAGCTTGGAGCGAAGATCACCACTATTTCGGGATTGCTGGGGGTGTCGGAGGATGAAATCGCCGTTTTCTCAGGTGAACCCTATCACTATAGGAACCGTATGGACTTCAACTTCGCTGAGCAGGCTCTAGGCCTGCGGGTGAGGCGGAAATGGTGGGAAACAGTGGACATCGAGAGATGTGAGATCTCCAACGAGCAACTGAATGGGATTCTCCTCGGGATCCGAGAGCATTTTGTCGGACCTTCCCTTGATGCCTTCGACGTCAAGCAGTTGACTGGCACATTCCGATATGCGGTGACACGGGCAACGACCATGGATTCGTCGGTGACGTTCATCCTCGCCGCGGACTCTCCTCGGTTGTCTGAGGCCCGGAGCGCTATCAACTCATACTCCAACAAGACCAGTTCGACGAATGTGCTGGTCGGCTATGTACATTCTCGCACAGATGTCAGTGTCGCAGACGAGGTCGAGATCATCAAAGGGGATGGATATCTCCATGAATCTGTTCTGGGCAAGACGCTTGCCTTCCCATGCCAGGATTTCTTCCAGAACAATCCGGTGATGGCAGAGAAGATGGTGGCCTATGTGCGGGAGAGATTGGGATCTTGGGCTTCTCCTGATGCTGTGCTGCTTGATCTCTATGGTGGCGTCGGGACTTTCGGTATCGCCTGTGCCGATCTGTTCAAAGAAGTCGTCGTCATCGAGTCGGTCGGAGCGTCGATTGTGGCAGCGGAGAGGAATATTGTGACGAATGATGTGCAGAACGCCAAGGCGCTTCTGATGGAGACCAAGCGGATCAAGGATTTGACGTTCTCCAAACCGCTGTATGTGGTGACCGATCCTCCGCGAGGTGGCATGGGTCGAAAGGCCATCACCCGCATGCTGGATCATGGTCCTGAGAAAGTCATCTATGTCTGCTGCGGGCCCAAGCAGCTCGCCACAGAATTGCCTGTGTTCGATGAGTTGGGTTATGGTTTGGAATCTGTCGCGCTCTTCGACCTCTTCCCGCAGACCGACCATTGCGAAGTCGTCGTTGTGCTGCAGAAGACATGATGTCTCATCGTTTCGTGGCAAATAATTATAAACTTCTGGAGTTTTAGTGCGAGGGTCCGCAAGAACCCTTGCGGGTCGAGCGTAGCGAGACCCGTAGAGAATTGCGGTGTCGATACCCGAGCTGGACAATAATTTCTTATATTTTGAGAATAAAAAATTGAGTGCGTGGTGTAGCCGACG